>CAYTJG010000173.1:0-1736 GCA_964437865.1 uncultured Bifidobacteriaceae bacterium
AATGACCTGCTTACTCAGACCCCTTCGGTGTCTTTTTTCAATGAGTCAACGGGACGGTCGTCCGGAACTTAACGCCTTGGCTCGAGTTCGCCCGGGGGCTGCTTGCCGCCCCGGACGGAGCGGTGGAAATTGGGACGGCCGGTGGCTGAAATTGATCGTTTTGCCCGGCGGCCCGGGTTAGATTTTGGGCAGAAAAGCATCTCATGATGAACTACCACCCCGCAACTTTGCTGGTCGCCTGGCTGTGGTTGGGCGCCGGGAACCTCCTGCTGGCGCAGCCGACCAATGGCGTCCGCAGCGTCGAGCAGTTGCGCGCACTGCTCAACACGGAGTTGGCGCAGCCGAGGTTTTCGGCAGCCACTTGGGGCGTCAAAGTCGTCTCGCTGGATACCGGCCGAACCCTGTTTGAACATGATGCCGACCGGCTGATGAGTCCGGCCTCCAACACCAAGCTGTACACGGCGGCGCTGGCGCTGGATCGCTTGGGCGGCGATTACCGGCTGCCCACCGCCGTCTATGCGACGAGTCCGGTGACGCCGGATGGAGTGCTGCGGGGTGATCTGGTGGTGGTGGGCCATGGTGATCCGAGCGGGAACGAGCGGCGGCTGGGCACGAATTTCTGGGCCGATTTTGAGCCGCTGGTGGGCATTATTCAAGGTGCCGGCGTGCGTCGTGTCGATGGCCAGGTGATTGGCGATGCCACGTTTTTTCGCGGCCCGCCGACCGGTTCGAGTTGGACGGTGGATGATTTGAGCAGTGGCGAGGCGGGGCTGATCTCTGCGCTGTCGCTGGACGACAACCTGGTGCGGGTGCGCGTGGAGCCCGGTGCGCATTCCGGCGCGGGCTGTGCCTGCGCGCTGCTGCAACCAGGGAGCGGTTTGGTGTTCAGCAATCAGGTCATCACCGTGACGCCGGACCTTTCGGCGCATCTGGATTATTATCGGCCCGGCGACGGCAACCTGGTTTACCTGCGGGGGCAACTGCCGGCGGCTGGCTCGGGCGAGACTATCGAGGTAGCGGTGCCGCGGCCGGCGGAATGGTTTGCCAACGGGTTGAAGCTGGCGCTGGCGCGTCGGGGAATTTCGGTGGCCGGTCCGGCGCGTGGTGTGATGTGGCCGGAGGCCGGTCCGAATGTGTCTGGCGGCGGTGCGGGCGTAAAGCTGGGCACGGTTTATTCGGCCCCGGTGCGCGAGGTCGTGCGGGATCTGCTTAAGAGCTCCCAGAATCTTGAGACGGATTTGTTGCTGGCGCATGTCGGCGAATTGACGCGCGTGACCAATGCGCCGCCATGGCAGACCTCCGAACAAGCCGGCGTGAGGGAATTGACGCGTTTTCTGGAGCAGGCGGGCGTGGCGCCGGGGGCCGTGGCATTTGACGAGGGTTCGGGGCTTTCGCGAAACAACCTGACCACGGCCGAAGCCACCGTGGCGCTGCTGCAATTCATGGCCCGGCATCGCGAGCACGCGGCGTTTCTGGCAGCGCTCCCGGTGGCCGGTGTGGATGGGACCCTCAGCCAGCGGTTTCGGGGCACGGTGGCCGCCGGGCACGTGCGGGCCAAGACGGGCACGTTGCGTTGGGCCCAGGCGCTGTCCGGTTATGTGACCACCGCGGCGGGGGAACATCTGGCGTTCAGCTTCATGCTCAACCGCTACACAGCCACCGCGCGGCATAGCGGTCAGGATGAAATCGATGCCCAGGTGGTGCGGCTGGCGGGTTTGGCCGGCCGATCCGATGCG
>CAYTJG010000173.1:1836-10200 GCA_964437865.1 uncultured Bifidobacteriaceae bacterium
GCCCTTGTCCGCAGTGGTTCGAGTTGCCGCGGAGCCACCCGCAGGCCGTAAGGCTCCGGGGCGGTGGCAAAGGAAAGCACGCCGCCATGGGCCGTGACCCCGGCAAAGGGATCGTTGGTGACGAGGAGGTTGCCGTCGATATCCATGAAATCGGCGAGCTCGGCCAGATGCGCTGCGGCGCTGATCTCGACGCTGGTTTCCACCAGACAACCGATCATCGTCTTCAATCCGGTCTGGCGGGCAGCGGTCAGGGTTTCCCGGGCCATGCTGACGCCGCCGGCTTTCACCAATTTCACGTTCACACCGTGAAAACATTCGGCGCACCGGGGAATGTCCTTCACGGTGTGGCAGTTTTCGTCGCCGAAGATGGGCAGGGGCGAGCGTTCCTTCAACCAGTGAAAATCGTCCACGGTGGCCTGGCGCGGGAGCGGTTGCTCCACGAATTGGACCCGGCCGTCGGCGGCCAGCCATTCGATCTTGCGCAGCGCCTCTTCCTTGGTTTTCCAGCCTTCGTTGGCATCCACGCGTAACGACTTGTCCGGGGCGGCGGCCCGCAACGCGGCGAGGTTTTCGCGGTCGCGCGGATCGCCCAGCTTGAGTTTGAGCACCGGATAGGGCGCCGCCGCGAGCACCTTCCGGCGAATCATGTCGGGGACGTCCACGCCGATGCTGAACGAGGTGACATGCTGTCGCTCGCGGAAGCCCAGGCCCAGAAAATCGTACAGGGGTTGGGCGGCGCGTTTGGCGGCGCCGTCCAGGAGCGCGAGGTTTACCGCGCACCGGGCGGCGCAGGGCAGGCCGGGGATTTCCGCCAGCCGGGCCATGCTGCCGGCCACGTCGCCAAATGAAAGTTGGGCCGGGTCCAGCCGGGCCAGAAACGGCAACACGTTGTCCACCGACTCGCCGAATAAAATCGACGGTGCGGCCTCGCCAATGGCGGCGGGGCCGGCGGCGTCCGACAGCTCCACGAGGATGGTTCGTTGCGTGGCTGAGCCACGGCCACCAGCGATTTTCCAGGGGTAGGCGAGCCTCAATTCGCACACGCGGGTGGCAATCTTCACGGGCTGGCATTCGACCATATTTCGGCAGTTGGGGAAACTAAAAAGGGGCTTTCCTCCGGTGGCAAGGCGCGCAACACTGGACCATGCCCACGCTGCACGACTTGGTGGCGACCGCCGTGGCGGCCAGCCGGAAAAAACTGTCCGCGGCGGCCGTACAGGCGAAGGACCTGGCCGTCACCTTGCTGGACTTGGGCGACGCCACCCGGGCCGCGGGACATTATCGCGCCACGATTCCCTTTTATCCGGCGAGCGTGATCAAGCTCTTTTATCTGGCCGCCGCCCACCGCTGGCTGGAAGACGGCCTGATTCCCGACACGCCCGAATTGCGCCGGGCGCTGCATGATATGATCGTCCATTCCAGCAACGAGGCGACCGGTTATGTGGTGGACGTGCTCACGGATACGACCAGTGGGCCGGAACTGCCGCCGAAGGAATTGGCGCGGTGGTGGAAAAAGCGGCAGGCCGTCACCCGCTATTTTCACTCGTGCGGTTACGGGGAGGTACACGCCAGCTTCAAGACTTGGAACGACGGGCCCTACGGCCGGGATAAGCAGGTCGCCGATCAGTTGGCACCCGCCCAAAACCAGTTGACCACCAGCGCCACGGCGCGTCTGCTGGTGGAAATGGCCGCCGGCCGATGTGTGTCGGCCGACCGCAGCCGGCAGATGCTCAAATTGCTGAAGCGAAAACTGGCGCCCCCGGCCGGGCGCGACTGGCAAGCCCGCGAGTTTATCGGCCGCGGGTTGCCGTTGGCCGCGAAACTGTGGTCCAAGGCCGGGGACATGAGCCGCGTGCGGCATGATGCCGCGTTGGTGGAGCTGGCGGTGGACCGTCGTTTCGTGTTGGTCATCTTCACCGTTCGGCCCGATTGCCGGGAGCTCATTCCGGAACTGGCGCGGCAAATCGTGAACCGGTTCTGAGCGCCGCAGATTCGTTTGGCCTTGGACGGCCACAGTCGGTAACTTTGGTCGCATGTTAAATTACATCTGGCTGGGGTTGATGGTCTGTGCCGTGATCATCGGCGGCTGGAATGGACAGTTGAAGGAAGTGGCCGCCAAGAGTTTCGACTGGGCGAACATGGCGGTGGTGGATATTGCTTTTGCCTTGATCGGTTTGATGACGCTGTGGCTGGGGATCATGCGGCTGGCGGAACGGGCCGGACTGGTGGCGCTGCTGGCCCGGGCGTTGCGGCCGCTCATGCGCCGGATTTTCCCGGAAGTGCCGGTGGACCATCCGGCCATGGGTTCCATGCTGATGAACATGGCGGCGAACATGCTGGGGCTGGGCAATGCCGCCACGCCGCTGGGCCTGCGCGCCATGAAGGATTTGGAATCGCTAAACCCGCGGCCGGGAACGGCCACCAATGCGATGTGCACTTTTCTGGCCATCAATACCAGTGGTGTCCAATTGGTGCCTGTGACCGCCGTGGCCATTCTGGCGGCCAATAAATCGACCAACCCCACGGCCATCGTGGGTACCGCCCTCATTGGTTCGCTGTGCGCGGCGGTGGCCGGTGTGCTGATGGCCAAGTTGCTCAGTCGCTTGCCGATCTTTCGGCCGAAGGATGGCAACGGCCAGGAGAATCGGCCGGCGGTGCCGGTGACGGCGGCGGCGCCCGCGGCGAACGAACGGCCGGCGGTGCAGGAAGCGGCCACCTTGCAGCCCTTGCGCTGGTGGGGCGGGGCGATCCTGGCGGCCTTCCTTTTGTTTTTTGCATTCCTCTTTCTACGGCAGGTGTCACCGGAGCTGTTCGGCCACCCGGTGGCCGCCGACGTGGCCCGTCCGGGCTGGTTCGTGCGTCTGGTCAATGCGGTATCGATGTTGTCCATCCCGTTTCTCTTGTCGGCCATTCCCTTGTTTGCCGCGTTGCGGCGGGTCAAGGTGTACGAGGAGTTTGTGGATGGCGCCAAGGAGGGTTTCCAGGTGGCGGTGCGCATCATTCCATATCTGGTGGCCATTTTGGTGGCCATGGGGATGTTTCGGGCCGCCGGCGGAATCGAGTTGCTGAGCCACGCCTTGGCGCCGCTGCTGGGCTGGATTGGTTTTCCCACCGACTTGCTGCCCATGGTGCTCGTGCGGCCCTTGAGCGGTACCGGGGCCTTGGGGTTCTTCACCGAACTGGTGAAAAACGCGGGACCAGACAGCTTGATAGCCCGCATGGCCGGCACCATTTACGGCAGCACCGAAACCACCTTCTACGTGTTGGCGGTTTATTTCGGTTCCGTGGCCGTCACCCGCACGCGCCACGCGATTCTGGCCGGCTTGACCGCGGATTTCGTCAGTGTGGTCATGGCGTTTGTGCTTTGCAAATTGATGTTCGGCTGAGCGGGATTACAGCCGCCAGCCGATGGCCTGGCCGTGGGGCAACCTGACAATTTGATCCTGGCCGGCAAAACCTGGGGGCGCCCAATGGGAATCCAAATGCACCCGGGTGACCCGGCCGCTCTGGATGGTCACCGGCACTCTCACCCAATTGCCTGGCGCCGCCTGCGCTTCCACGAGGTATTGGCCGGCCGGCAGGCTGATCGTTCGGGGGGCATCGCTGTAGTGGCCCGCGGCGTTGTACACCTGCCGCCAGTTGCTGTCGCGCGCGTCACTGAGATAATAATCGGTGCGCTGATTCCAAACCGGATCGGTGCTGTCTTGGTTCTGGTCGTCGCTGCGCGCGGACAGGCGGGAATACACCTCGAGCCGACCTTGGGCCGATCCAATTCCCGGGGCCAGGGGGTTGGGGCCAACTGGAGCCGTGACCACGGGAGCCGAGGGCAGGAGGACGCATCCGCTCAATAATATGGCCAAGCCCGCCGGCGTGATTGCGAGTGCCTTTTTCATAACATGCCTTTCGTTGCGGCGAGGCGGCGGGCGGGCCGGGAGTGTCTGCTGGGGCCGTCCCCCGTGGGGAAGCCGGTGGATATCCCGCAACGCCGGGTCAAAGCCGCCAATTCCAACGGAACCGGCGGCTTTGGCGCACCGCTCCGTCTGTCATCAACCTAGACCCGGAGAGTTAAGGAATCCTGAACGTCTGATTAAAATTTCCCGACCAATCGGCGCGAAAGCAGCCACTGGCTTATTGGGAAATGGGGGCCATGAGCTTCCGATTCATCAGTAGTAAGGACTGGCTGCTATTGATGGCATTGGTGCGGAAGGTTTGGAATTTGGCCAGTTCATCCGCGGTCAGAAAGCTGGCGGCCTGGTTGGCCACTTGGGCGTAGATGCCATCCAGAAGTTGCAAGCTCTGGTCGGCTTCCTCCACCGAGGCGATGTTGCCGAGATTGAGAATGGGCACGGGCTGGTAATCGGCCGGCAAATTCGCGCCCGCGAGTGCGGCGGCGGTGGTGTTCTGCATGGCTTGCAGGAGTTGACTCTTCTTTTCCGCCACCGCGGCCGAGTCGCCGCTCAGATCACCAGCAAATTGCGCCACCGTGAGGGTGTTCAGCAGGTTCTTCGTGTAATCCAGATATTGCGCGAGGCCGTCGGCGCCAACCAAGGCCTGCACGGAGTTGCGCAATTGGGCGTCTTGGTTCGCAAACAGTTGATCGATCTCGGCGCGGCTGTTGTGGTCGTGCAGCGCCTGCGTGATCAGATCAATGCTGCTCATGATGTTGTCGGCCAGCAGGTCGTTGAACTGGCCGGTCTGTTCCGGCGACAGCTTTAGGTTCTTGGCCAGCTCGCTGTAAATGGCGGCCATGCCGGCCCTTTGCTGGGCGCGCAGGGTTTTGCGCATCTCCGGATCGGCGGTGAGCTTGTTGAGCATGCTCTTGTCGGCGGCGGCGGCCTTTTCCTGCCGCAGGGCGCCCACCTCGCCGCGCAGTTTCAGCACTTCGGTCGGCGACTTTTTCAGGGCCGCCAGCTCGTCGGTCAGGGCGGCGAGGCGGTTGGTGGCCTCGTCGCGCTCACGTTGCAATGCGGCGAGCGCCGGTGCGGATTGATGTTGGAGCGCTTGAACCTGTTGCCGCAGTTGGGCGGCTTGCCGGGCTTCATACAAACCGGCGCCGGCCAGTACGGCCACGACGGCGGTGACAATGATCTTTTGCAGGGTAGTCATAGTGATGATTTTTACGGCGGTGATGACGGTGGAAGTCGAGGCGGCGGCACCGGCCAGCGCGGCGGCCGATACGCCGGCGGCGAGTTCGATGGGCGCGGCTTGCACGGCGTGGGCCGTGAGCAACACGACCAATCCGCTGGCGCCGACGGATACACCGCGCTTGGCGAAGAGGCTGCGCAAGCGTTCCACGGCGCGCCGCACCCGCTTTTGCGCGGCTTCGTCGCTGATGCCGAGCTGGACGGCCATTTCCGGGGCGGATTTCTTTTCGAAATAGCGAAGCATGAGCGCATCGCGGTCATCGTCTTCCAATTCGCCGAGGGCGGCGTCGAGGTGGGGGGCGATGTCGTCCCAAGATGCGTCCGGTTCGGTCGCAAGCAATTCGTTCATGGCGGCGGCCTCCTGTTCGTGGACGCGGCGGCGGACTTCGGCGCGGATGGCATTGGCGGCAAGATTTTGGGTGGTGCGATGGAGCCAGCCGGAGAGCACCGGCCGATCCGTGAGTTTGCCGGCGTTTTGGGCCAGCGCCAGAAACACGCCCTGCGTGATATCCTCCGTGAGGTGGGCATCGTGAACGAGCCGTAGCGCGGCGGAATATACGAGGTCAATATGCCGCCGCACCAATTCGCCAAACACCCCGTCGGAACGGTTCTTGGCAAACTCGCCTACCAACTGCTGGTCGGTCATTGCATTCACTCATGCTATAGTAACCGGCCGAATGCAAAGCGGACAAAAAAAGAGAACGTTTTTCCACACGACACGGCCGCGGCCCGGAAAGGCCGCGGCCGGGTGCGTACGGAAGACGGGACCTTAGCGCGCGGGCGCGCCCGCCGGGTGCAGATAGGTGCCGGTCAACTGCACCGGCGCCAGCAACCGGATGTCGCGCGAGGAGGCGCCGATGCCGATTTCATACTTGCCGGCGTTGGCTTTCCATTGGTGTCCGGCCGCGTCAAAGTAGGCCAGATCGCGCGGTTTCACTTCAAAGCTCACGGCCTTGGTCTCGCCTGGCTTGAGCGCCACCTTGGCAAAACCCTTGAGTTCGCGAATGGGCCGTTCCACCAGCGGGAAGGTGTCGTAGAGATACAGCTCCACCACTTCCTCGCCGGGACGCTGGCCCACATTCGATACGTCCAAAGTGGCCGTCACGGAGCCGTCCGCCGTCAACTGCGGCGCGGACAGTTTCAGATTTTGATAGTTAAACGTGGTGTAAGACAGTCCGAAACCGAAGGGGAACAGCGGCTCGATGGCGTTCCGGTCAAAGTGACGGTAACCGACGAAGATATCCTCCGCGTATTTCACCTGGTGGTTGGCGCCGGGGAAATTGCCAAAATCCGGATAATCCTCGCGGTTGGCCGCGAACGTGTCGGGCAACTTGCCGGACGGGTTGACGTCACCGAAGAGGACCGCCGTCACGGCCGCGCCACCTTCCTGACCCGGGAACCAGGCTTCCACCAGGGCCGGCACGCGGTCCAGCCAGCTTTTCATCTCCACGGGCGTGCCATTGTTCAGGACCACGATGGTGTTCGGATTGGCGGCCGCCACCGCCCGAATGAGGGTGGCTTGGTTGGCCGGCAACTCCATTGACGGCCGGTCGCTACCTTCGCCCTCGGTGCCGCGGGTGGAGACGCAGACGATGGCCACATCGGAATTCGTGGCCGCGGCCACGGCATCCGCGTAAGGCACCTGGCTGGGGCGTTGCCACTGGAATTGCGCCGTGAAATTGCCGCCGCCTTGGTAATACTCGATGCGCAATTCGTACGCCTTGCCCGCCTTGAGCTCCGCCTGGGCCATGAGCGTGGTCGCCGATTCATCCGTCCAATTGTTGATCAGCGGCTTGCCATCCAGGAATAGACGAAAGCCGTCGTCCCCGGTGAAGCTGAACGTATAGGTGCCGGATTCAGGCGCTACCAGTGATCCGGACCAACGCACGCTGAAATGGTTGTCGGGTATTCCCGGCGGCAGCGCGGCCGCCGAATCGAGGCTGATCTTGTCTTCCGTGCGGGTGAGTTCCGGCGTGCCCTGCAGTTCCGTGTTCTTGAAATACTCGGCGCGGAAGCCGTTCGTGCTGTCGGCTTGCCGGATGGCGGTGCCGGGCACGAACTCGCCCAGGAACCGGGCTGCCGCGTAACGCACCTTCACGACGTGGCCGATGCGGTCGTTGATCGCGGTCAGCAACTGGGAAGTGTGCAGCGGCCGCACCTCGGGGCTGCCCAGCGCGCCCACTTGCAATGCTTCGGCGGCCTCGCCGATCACGGCGATGGATTTGATCTGGGAACCATCCAGCGGCAGCAGATTGCGCGAATTCTTCAGCAGCACGATGCCTTTGGTGGCGGCTTCCAGGGCCAGTTGATCGTGCGCTGGGGAATTGACCAGGCTGGCATCCGGATGCAGCGGCGCATCCAGCAGGCCCACGCGCACGATCGTCCGCAAAATCCGGTGCACGGAATCGTCCACCGCGGCCTGGGTCACACTGCCGTCGGCCAGCGCCGCCTTCAACTTGGGCACGCTCATGTTGTCGCCGGTGGGCATTTCCAGGTCGTTGCCGGCCTGCACCACGGCGGTCTCGTGTACGCCGCCCCAATCCGACATCACCAAACCGTCGAAGCCCCAGTCACCTTTCAGGATGTCCTTGAGCAGGTGCGGATTGGCGCTGGAATGATGGCCGTTGACCTGGTTGTAGGAACTCATGACCGACCAAACCTTGCCTTCCTTGACGCCGGCTTCGAAGGCCGGGAGGTAAATTTCACGCAAGGCGCGCTCGCTCACCGTGGCGTTGACGTCCATGCGGTCGGTTTCCTGGTTGTTGACGGCAAAATGTTTGATGCAGGCCGAGGCGCCGCTGGATTGCAGCCCGCGGATGTAGGCCACGGCCATGCGCGCCGCCAGAAACGGGTCTTCGCTGAAGTATTCGGCATTGCGGCCGCCCAGGGGCGAGCGATGAATGTTCACGGCCGGCCCCAGCAGCACCGAGGCGCCGGTGCCTTTATTGCGGACTTCCTCGCCGATGGCGCGGCCGACCCGGCCGATCAGGTTGGTGTCCCAGGTGGCCGCCATGACCGTGCCGCAGGGAAACGCCGTGGCCGGGCCCAGGGTGCCATCGATGCCGCCGCGCACGCCCTGGCCGGCATCGCACATGCCCATGGCCGGCACCTCCAGCCGCGGAATGGGCTGGGTGGTAAAGCCAGTGCCGCCCAACAGCGCGAGTTTTTCATCCGGGGTGAGCCGGTTAAACAGGTCGTTGACGCGATCCTCGAGGGGCGC
>CAYTJG010000173.1:10300-13365 GCA_964437865.1 uncultured Bifidobacteriaceae bacterium
GGTCACCTTTTTGGCGTGGTACCAGACGTACATGGTGATATGATGAAAATATCCACGATGGAAACGACGCCGTCCCATGATGCCGAGTTGGTGCACCAGAGCCTGGCCGGCAGTCACCCTGCTTTTGGCCAGATTGTGGCCCGTTACCAATCCCTGGTGTGTTCACTGGCCTACAGTGCCACCGGCAGTCTCAGTCGGAGCGAGGATCTGGCGCAGGAAACCTTCCTGGCCGCCTGGCGGCAACTGGCCCAATTGCGGGAACCGGAAAAGCTCCGCCCCTGGCTCTGCGGCATCGTGCGAAATCTGGCCTGCGATGCGGTTCGCCGGGATGGGCGGGAGCCCAGCCACCGGGGGGAATCGCTGGCAGAAGTGGCCGAGTCCAGCTCGCCGGAACCGTTGCCCCCGGACTACACCATCAGCCACGAGGAACAAGCGATCCTCTGGCGCGCCATCGAACAGATTCCCGAAACCTACCGGGAGCCGCTGATTTTGTTTTACCGCGAGCATCAGTCCATCGAGGTGGTGGCGCGGAACCTGGAAGTGAGCGAGGACGCGGTGAAACAGCGGCTTTCGCGCGGGCGAAAGATGTTGCACGAGCAAATGCTGGCGTTCGTGGAGGACGCCCTGGAACGGACGAGTCCGGGTCAGGTGTTCACATTGTCGGTCCTCGGCGCGCTGCCCGCGGTCACGTTTTCCGCCAAAGCCGCCGCCGTGGGCACCGCCCTCAAGGGCGGGGCCGGCGCGAAGACCGCGGGTCTGGCCGGATTGTGGGGCGTGTGCCTGGGCCCGCTGCTGGTGTTCGTGCCCAATTACATTGCCTATCGGGTCGCCTTGGCCGGCACGCACTCGGACGCGGAGCGCGCCGGCGTGAAATCCTTGTATGGCAAGCTCGGCGCCATTACGGCGGGGATCTTTCTGCCGCTGGCAGGGTTGGTGCTCTGGTTCACCCGTGGGCAAACGGACCGCTCCTGGCTGACCGGCTTTTTTGCCTGCCTGCTGGTGGTGATCTTTGTGCCCACAATGTTTCTCCTGGTCTGGCGGACCCGGGGGCAAGCCCGGGCGTATCTCCAGCGAATACTGCGTGAGGAATATGCGGGTGCCTTGCCGGAACCGGCTTGGGAATACCGCTCGCGGTTGGGTTTCCTGGGACTGCCGCTCGTGCACGTCCGGCTGGGCGACCGGTTCGGCAATCTGAGAAAACCGGTCAAGGCATGGATTGCCATCAGCCAGTCCGCGATTGGCGGGCTGTTCGCCTGCGGCGGGTTTGCCGTCGCCCCGGTTAGCGTGGGTGGGTTGTCCGTGGGCCTGCTGTCGTTCGGGGCCGTCTCTGTGGGCCTGATGGCCATCGGCGGCATTGCCGCGGGCGTCTGGCCCTTGTTTGGCGGGCTGGTCGTCGGGTGGCAGTCGTTCGGCGGCTGCTTTGCGCTGGGTTGGCATGCAGCGGTCGGCAACTTTGCCTTGGCGCACGACTTTGCGCTGGGCCACTTTGCCGTTGCCGCCCAAGCCAACAATCCAGCCGCCCAAGTGCTGCTGGAACACAACTTCTTCTGCCAGTGTGCCGATTTCCTGAACCGCCACTGGCTCTGGCTGAATGCCTTTTGGGCCGTGCCGATTTTCGTGCAGTGGCTTGCTTCCATGTCACCGCGCAAGCCCGCGGCTGCGGCCCGCCTTGCCACTGGCTTGCTGATCCCGTTTCTCCTGGCCTCGGTTTTCCTGTCGGCGGGCTGCAATAAATCCGGGGCGTTGGGCAAGGCCTCCAAAGGAACCGTGCCCACGGGGCCGGTGGCGTTCCAGCAACACTGGCAGGCGGGCGGGCGCGTGGTGAAAAGTTTCGAACTCACGATGACTTCGGAAATCCCGGTCCCGGGCCGGCCCGACCCCATCAAGCAAGCCATGGCTTTCCGCCAGGAATGGGCGATCTCGGTGCTAAAAAATAATCCCGACGGCAGCCATGAAGGCGAATTGGAATTGCTGAAATTCCGGCTGAAGCTCGACCAGGATGGCCGCAATGTGGTGGAATATGATTCGGAAACCAAACCAGCGGATGCGGGAGCCAGCCAGGCCGCCGCAGCGTGGCGCCAGGCGCTGTCCAAAATGACCGGGGCCCGGGTTCAGTTCCGGCTGGACGTCAGCAACCGCGTGGACCGGATGGATGGGGTGGAGGAGCTCCGCAACCGGCTCGCCACCGGCGGCGCGAACGACGCCACCGCCGGCGTCAGGAGCATGTTCAACGAAGGCTACCTGCGGCAGATGATTGGGGATAGCCAGAGCCTGCCGGCCAATCCCGTGCAACCCGGCGATTCCTGGCCGGTGCACACCGACCTTTCGTTAAGCGATCTGGGCGGTATGGCGGCGGACTACGAATTCAACTTCCAGAGTTGGGAGTACCGCGGCCAGCGGCTTTGCGCCCGGCAGGTGTTTCAAGGCACCCTGAAAGGCCAGGCCGATACCGCCACCGCGCCGTCCAACGGCCTGCGCATGGCGCTTCAGGACGGCACTGTCTCTGGCACGTCGTGGTTTGATGTCGAACTGGGCCTGGTGATCGAGGCAAATCTGACCCAGGACCTCACCATGAACATCATCACCCCCGCGCCCGCGCATGGTGGGGCCGGCGGCCTGACCCTGATCGACCGGATGCATCAGACGATTGCGATCAAGCTGGAATCGGTGAAATAGTAAATCCGCCACATGATCAGCTATCGCGCCGGTCGCGTATGATTCGTGCGTGAGGACGGCTTTCCTTGGGGGGGAACAACCCACCACTGACACGCTGCCCCCCGCCCGATCGAGGTCGTGACTGTTCGCCTAGCTATGGGCTTCATTGGCTGCTAAACGATCGCTGGTGTTGCCGCGAGGCAAATCAGCGGTCGGCGCTCGCATTCTCAATTAAGCATCTCCGCCCGACGAATTCAAGTGCCAGGATCGTTATTGCGACGCGGTCGGCAAATCAAAGTTCCGTTTGACTGACATCACCGGCGATGTCATTTTATATTGCATGGAAATCGTGCAAGGCACCAATGTCTTCGTCGCCGCCCTGCGCAGCCAGGAAGGCGCAAGCGCGGAGG
>CAYTJG010000174.1:0-13331 GCA_964437865.1 uncultured Bifidobacteriaceae bacterium
GCGCCATGAAGCAATACTCCACGCTCGGCAGCGGCTTCAAGATCGCCATGCGCGATCTGGAAATCCGCGGCGCCGGCAACCTGTTGGGAGCAGAGCAGAGCGGGCACATCACGGCCGTGGGTTTCGAACTTTACTGCCAGTTGCTCAAGCAGAGCGTGGGCGCGTTAAAGGGCGAAAAGGTCAAACCGCGGGTCGAAGTGCGCGTGGCGCTGGATTTTCTGGCGCTAGACGCCGCCTTGCCGGGGCCGGGGGCGGGGGCGGAAACGGTGAGCGCGGGCTCCCGGCAGTTGGCCTCGTTGCCGGAGCCTTACGTGGCCGAGCCGCATCATCGCATCGAGATTTACCGCAAGCTGGCGCAAGCCACCGAGAAACCGTTGTTGGACGCCTTGCAGGCCGAGTTGCGCGACCGATTTGGACCGCTGCCCGGGCCGGTGGAACTGCTGCTGGCGGTGGCGGAGCTCAAGGTCATTGCCGGCGGCAAGAACGTCACCAGCATCGAGGTGGAGGGGGACAAGCTAAAGCTGGTCCGGGGCGGCGATTTCGTGACCCTGGGCGGAAAATTCCCGCGGTTGTCGAAGAAGGAGCCCAAGGCGCGGCTCAAGGAAATCCGCCGCCTGTTGCTGGCTCTTTGAGTTTTGCCGGTTACAGCCACCCGCACAGGCGGGCCAGGTACACAAAGAGGTAGGCCAGCGCCGCGCTGGCGGGCAGCGTCAAAATCCACGCCCACACAATGCGCTCCACCACGCTCAATTTGAGGGCCTTGAAACCCTTGGCGCAGCCGACGCCCATGATCGAGGTGGTGATGGCATGGGTCGTGGAGACCGGCATGCCGAAGATGGCGGCGGTAAAGAGCACCGTGGCGCCGGTGGTTTCGGCGGCGAACCCGTGGACGGGCTGGAGTTTGACCATTTTATGGCCGAGCGTGTTGATGATGCGCCAGCCGCCGGCGGCGGTGCCGGCGCACATGATCAACGCGCACATGACGATGATCCAGGCGGGGATGAATTGCTTGTGCAGCTCAATGGGCGGCGGTTGGTAGCCGAATTGCAGGCACGTGGGCAGATGGGTGATCACCCAAGCCACCGGCGTCAGGTAGCTGTCCGGGGTGCCCTCGGGCGTGTTCAGCCAGGACATCCAGTGCGGCACGCCAGCGAACAGGCCCATCTTGGTGGCCACGACCAGGGCGAGGGTGATGACCCCCATGGTCTTCTGGGCGTCGTTGGTGCCGTGCGCAAAGCCCATGTAGGCGGCGCTGCAGAGCTGCAGTTTGCCGAACACCCGGTTCACCGTGAACGGCCGCCAGTTGCGCAACAAGAAATAAAGCAGACTCATGATGAAAAACCCGACCACGAAGCCGACGATGGGCGACGTGATCATGGGCACGATCACCTTCCAGAGGATGCCGGAGCCTTTCCACCAGTGCGTGGTGCCGGGGACAGACCAGATGATGGAGGACCAATGGCCGGACGCGGCGAGCACGGCGCCGCACAGTCCGCCGATGAGGGCGTGGGAGGAACTGGAAGGCAAGCCGAGCCACCAGGTGAACAGGTTCCACACGATGGCGCTGGCCAGGGCGCAGCAGAGCACGGGCATGGTGGCCACCTGCGCATCCACCAGGCCGGAGGCAATGGTGTTGGCCACGGCACTGCCAAAGAAGGCGCCGATGAGATTGGTGAAGGCGGCCAACAACACCGCCTGCCGGGGGGACAGCACCTTGGTGGACACCACGGTGGCGATGGAATTGGCGGTGTCATGAAAGCCGTTGATGTAGGTAAACACCAACGCCGCGAGGATGACGGTGAAAACGAGGAGCATCGCCTTGAATCAGGAATTCTTGAGGACGATGTACATGACCACGTTGCCGGTGTCATGGCAACGGTCGATGACTTTTTCCATCAGTTCATAGACATCCTTGAGCGCCATGGCCCGGTGCGGCTCGTATTTGCCGCTGTAAAGATCCTTGAGCAGTTCCATCATGTAACGGTCGGCCTCGCTCTCGACCAGTTGCAGCCGGTCGTTGAAGTTCCTGATCTTCTCCAGGTCCTTCATGTCGCGGAGCTGCCGCACCATGCCTTGGATGGCGTCGGTGGCCTTGGCCATCATGTCGGCGTGCTTGGAAAAATCGATGCCGTCGAGAAAATGCCCGGCCAGCACCAGACGATCCGCCAGCTTCTCGGCGGCCTTGGGAATGCGGAACAGCGCGCGGGCCAGCGTCTCGATGTCCTCCCGCTCCAAGCCGGTGATGAAGGCGTTTACCAGCTCGGTGCTGATCTGGTCGGAGATCTTCTTTTCCTTCCGGCGCGCGAGAATGACGTCGTCGCGGTTCTGCGTCTTGCCGGGGGACTTCATCACTTCGATCGCCAGCCGCACGCTTTCATGCGATTCCTGGGTGGCGGCCTCAAGCAGTGCCTGAAAACGGTCGCCCTTGCTGAAGAGTTGCTGAATGGAAAACATTGCCAGATCAGTATGCCAAATGAGAGCCGGGACGCACGCCAAATTGTCACCGGATTGTCACTCAGAGGTTCCGGCTGGAAGCCGTTAACATTAGGTCGATGTCTAGTCTTACGATCAAGGTAAACGAAACGGCGGCGCCGGACCTGATTGGTCTGGTTGAGCACCAATCGGCGGTGCCGCCGACGTACACCGTGGGGATGGTTTACGAGTGTTTTCAAAAGACGGCACACGAATTTCTGGCGGTGACGGAAGAAGATCACCTGCTGGGCGTGGTCTCGCGGAGCCAGGTGGCCTTTCTGCTGGGGTCCCGGTTTGGGTTCGCGGTTTTTGGCCGGCAGGGGATCGGCGAGCATCTGCTGCCTCAATTCCTGCAAATCAGCCGCCAGACGCCGCTCCTGGAGGTATTCGAAGCCGCCTTGTCCAGACAGGGGGATCTCTTTTACGACGACGTGGTGTTGGTGGACGAGTCGCAAAAATACCTGGGCATGATCCCGGTGCAGACGCTGGTGCGGTTGCAGACGCAGATGATTACAGAGCAGGTCAGCCTGGCCCAGAAACAGCAGCAGGAATTGCAGGAAAAGAACCAGCAATTGTTTCGCAACATCAATGAGCTGCGCCAATCCCGGGGGCGCTATGAGATCCTGTTTGAGAACAGCGCGCTGGGTGTGATGTTGCTGGACCGGTACGGGGTGATTGAGACCGGCAACCAGCGGCTGGAACGGTTGCTGGGCGTGGAGGTGCCGGCGGACCAGCCGGGCCGGATGAATGTGGTAAATCTGGTTCTGGCGGGCGAGCGGGAGAAATTTCGCCATTTGTTGCAGCAGTTGGAAATGCTGCCGGCCGCCGCCGCCCCCAACGGGGGCGACTTCACCTTGTCACTGCCGGGCCGTGGGCCGCGGCTGTTCAAGTTCTTTTTGAGCTGGATTCAGGAGACGGGGCAGATCTGCGCCCTGCTGGATGACATCAGCGAGCAGCGGGTGTTGGAACGGCGCATGCAGCAAAAAGAAAAATCGGCGCTGTTGGAATCGCTGGTCGGCGGCATCGCGCATGAAATCAACAACAAGTTGTCCCCCATCATCGGTTTTGCCGAACTCCTGGCCACCGAGATGCGGCGCCTAAAGACGGCCTCGGAACTGGAGAATTACTGCCTGATCATCCGCGACAGCGCCCAGGAGTCGGCCCGGATCATCCGGCAATTGCTGCAACTATCCCGGCCGCACAAGGTGGAAATGGTGCCGTGCGACCTGCGGCAGATCACGCGGGAGGCCGCCAATCTGCTGCGGTTTCGCCTGCGGAATTTGGACTGCAAGGTGAAACTGGACCTGCCGGCCGAGGAATGCCGTCTGATGGCCGATGCTTCGCAGATCAAACAGGTGCTGATCAACCTGGTGATCAATGCCGCGGATGCCATGGAGGGGCGGCCGGAGCGACGACTGGAGTTGCGCGTGGTGCCTTCGGGCAAGCACTTTCATTTGTTCGTTTCCGATACGGGCCAGGGCATCAAACCGGAACATGCGCCGCGCATCTTTGATCCGTTCTTTACCACCAAGGCCCAGGATCGGGGCACCGGGCTGGGATTGAGCGTGTGTTTCAGCGTGGTTCGGCAGCACAACGGCGAGATCACGCTGGCGGAGACTTCGGAAGCGGGAAGCACTTTCAAGGTGACGCTGCCGTGCGGCGACCTGCCGGACACTCCGCTGCCGGTCCGCCACGTGCTGGCCTCCGGTACGGACTCTTCTTTCAACAATCGCCGCGTGCTGATCGTCGATGACGAGGAATTTGTGTCCGGGATGGTGCAGGAGGCGTTGCGGCTGAAACTCGGCTGCCAGGTGGACAAGGCCATGGATGGCGCCAAGGCGATCGAGCGCATCCGCGAGACCACCTACGACCTGATCATTTCAGACGTGCGCATGCCGATGCTGGACGGCTTCGGCCTGCTGAACTGGGTGCGGAAGCAGCGGGTGGAGTTGGTGCCGTGCTTCCTGTTCATCACCGGGGACGCCGGCAGTGCCGAAATGCACGAGAAACTGGAAAAGTCGGAGATCACGGTGTTGCGGAAGCCGTTCGACGTCGAAACGCTGTTGGAGGTCTGCCGCCAAAAGATGCCATCCAAACCCCGGTTGTGAGGCGCGCGCCCGTCACTTTTTCAAGTGGTGGCGGATGTCTTGCGCTTCGCAGAGGTAAACCACTTCTTCGGCAATATTTTTGGCGTGGTCGGCAATGCGCTCCAGACTCTTGGCCGCCACGATCCAATGGAGACACCGGCCAATGGTTTCGGGATGTTCCATCATATGCAGGGCGAGGGCGTTGTGCATCTCCCGGTTCAGCGCGTCCACTTCCTTGTCGCGCGGGATGATGGCGCGGGCCGCGGCGGAATCACGCTGCACAAAGGCGTCCAGGGATTCCTTGACCATGACCAGGGCCATGGAAGCCAGCCGCGGCAGATCCAGCACGATTTTCACCGGCGGTTCATCCGCCAGGTCCCGTGCGCGCTTGGCGATCTTGGTGGCCTCGTCGCCGATGCGTTCCAGGTTCTGGCAGACTTTCATCGCCACGGTCACCAGCCGCAGGTTGCTGGCCAGCGGCGCCTTCGTGAGCAGTTGGATGGCCATCTCGTCGATCTCGAGCTCGAACGCGTCGATGATGTCGTCGTCGGCGCGCACCTTCAGGGCCAGCGCATGGTTGCGCTGCATGAGCGCTTGTACGGATTCGTTTACGGCACTTTCCGCGCGGCTGGCCATCAGCAGCAGCTTTTGCCGCAACTCATCCAGGCCGATGTCAAAATGGTTGTCCATATCGTCGTCTGATCTGCGCCAAGTTAGTTCAACCGAACCGTCCTGTCACATAATCTTCGGTGCGCTTTTGCGCCGGGTTGGTGAAGATCTTGGTAGTGGGTCCGTATTCCACCAGTTCACCGAGGTAGAAGAACGCGGTGGCGTCCGAGGACCGGGCCGCTTGCTGCATATTGTGGGTTACGATGACGATGGTGTAATCCTTCTTCAGTTCGATGATCAGGTCCTCGATTTTTTGCGTGGCGAGGGGGTCCAGTGCCGAGGCCGGCTCGTCCATCAACAGCACTTCCGGTTGTACGGCGAGCGCCCGCGCGATGCACAGGCGCTGCTGCTGGCCGCCCGAGAGGCTGATGGCCGGGTCGTTCAAGCGGTCTTTCACCTCGTCCCACAGCGCCGCCATGCGCAGCGATTCTTCGGTGCGTTCGGTGAGGATCCGCCGGTCCCGCACGCCGTTGAGGCGCAGGCCCACCGTGACGTTTTCGGCGATCGACATGGTGGGGAACGGATTGGATTTTTGGAAGACCATGCCCACCCGCCGGCGCACCATCACGGCTTCCACGTCGCGTGAATAAATGTTGTCGCCAAACAGCCGGATCTCGCCTTCCATGCGGGCATCCGGGTTCAGTTCATGCATGCGGTTGATGGCGCGCAAAAAGGTCGATTTGCCGCAGCCGCTGGGGCCGATGATCGCGGTGACGGCCCGGGCGGCGATGTCGATATCCACCTTCTTAAGCACCTCGTGGGTGCCGAAGAAAATCGAGAGGCCGCGCACCGTGAGGGCCGGGGATGAGCCGGATTTCTGGTCCAGGGGGTGGTTGGGCATCGGTTTTAAAATGGCAGCCATAGGTCGGAAAACTCAGGGTTTGCGCCCGCTGAACCGGTCGCGGGTCAGGATACGAACCCCCACATTGATGGTGCAGACGAGCAAAATCAAGACCAGCGCGCCGGCCCAAGCCTGGCGATGCCAGTCGTCATAGGGCGAAATGGCGTAGTTGTAGATCTTCAGCGGGAGCGCATCGATCGGCTGGGTCAGCTTGTGGGTCCAGTAATTGTTGCCGAACGCGGTGAACAACAGCGGGGCGGTTTCGCCCGCCACGCGCGCCAGCGCCAGCAGCACGCCAGTGACGATGCCCTTGGTGGCGGTGCGGACGACGATTTGGGCGATCATGCGCCATTGGGCGATGCCCAGCGCCAAGGCCGCCTCGCGGTAGCCGGAGGGCACCAGTTGCAGGACTTCCTCGGTGGTCCGCATGATCAGCGGGATCATCATCAGACCCAGCACGAGTCCCCCGGCCAGCGTGGAGAATCCGGAAACGGAATCGTGCAGGGCAGCGAGCCGGAGCAAAGCCAGCCGCCAGGCGCTCGGCGCATTGATCTGTTCGGCCACTTGGCGGCTGCCGTCCATGTGGAACGCGACGATTACCGCGGTGCCGGGTGGCACGGACTCAACCCCCGTCCCTGCGTCCAAGTTCCACCGGGTTTGGGGACCGATGGTGAAACTCCTGGCGTTGCCCGCCGGGTTTTGCACCGTGACGAGGTGCCGTTCAGGGTCCACGGACTTGACAATGCCGTGAAAGGGCACCGCGATGGGCACCACGATCAAGCCATAGACCACCATGCCCCAGGTGATGGAGGGAACGCCGTTGATGACGTCGGCGGTAAAGCGGAGCCACCAGTTCAACCGGGGATAGGCGTATTCGGAGAGGAACACGCCGCCGAGCACGCCGACGGGCACGCCCAGCAGGGAGGCGAGCACGATCAAGGTGAAAGTGCCCACGATGGCGTTGGCCACGCCGCCGCCGACTTCGCCGACCGGCTTGGGCAATTGCGTGAAAAAGGCCCAATTGATGGAGGTGGCGCCCTGCGTGACCAGATGAAAGAACACCAGCAGCAAAGGCAGAATCACCAGCACGGCACACACCATGGTGAGCGCCTGCATGAAACTGTTCTTGGCCTTGCGCCAACGATGGTTGTTGGCGGTCATGGCGGCAAACTCCCGGCGGGGCAGGGTGATGGGCGGGCGCACGCCGCCGGCGTGGAAGGTCTTCCCCCGAACCGATCCCCGGGCTGTGCAAACATTCGTGGCATGATTCAGCTTTGCGGTTTTACGCCCGGACCGGCGAAGGTTTTTAACAGGATTTGCGCCAGGGCGTTGACCAGCACGGTGACGCCCAGCAACACCAAGCCCACTTCAAACAAGGCGCTGGCATAAGTATCGGTGGTGGCTTCGCTGAACTCGTTGGCCACCACGCTGGCCAGAGTGTAGCCGGGGGCAAAGAGCGACTTGGCAATTTGCGGGCTGTTGCCGATGACCATGGTCACCGCCATGGTCTCGCCCAACGCCCGGCCGAGGCCGAGGATGACCGCGCCGAAAAGCCCTTTCTTGGCGTAGCTGAGCACGGCGATGCGGGTGACTTCCCATCGCGTGGCGCCCAGGGCGTACGCCGCCTCGCGCTGCAAGCCGGGCACCGACCGCAGGATCTCGCGGGACACCGAGGTGATGATCGGCAGGATCATGATGGCCACGATGATGCCCGCGGCCAGAACGCAAGGGCCGAAAATGGGTCCCTGGAAAAGTGGGAGGAAGCCAAAGAACTTCTGCAGCCAGTGGAACAAATGCGCGCGACACCAGGGCACCATCACAAAAATGCCCCAGAGCCCCAGGATCACGCTGGGCACGGCGGCCAGCAGTTCGATGAAGATGGTGAGCGGTTGCCGGATCCACAACGGGGCCAATTCCGTGAGGTACACCGCGGTGGCGATGCTCAGCGGAACGGCAATGACGAGCGCGATGGCCGAGGTGACCAAGGTGCCGAAAATAAACGGCACCGCGCCAAACTTCTCATTGACCGGGTCCCAGTCCGTGCTGACCAGGAAGTGCCAGCCGAATTGGTGGATGGCGGTGCTGGAGCCCTTGGCCAGTTCGTAGCCGATCAGCACGATCAACACAAACACGGACAGCGCCATGACAAGGGTTAATCCCTTGAAAGCGCGGTCGCCAAAATGGCTCACGTTTGTTTTGCCCATAAGCGGGTCGGTTACGCGGTGGTCCTCAAACTCGTAAAACCAGACGGACGAAGAGCGGAGGAACAGCGCTCTTCGTCCGGTTCACTGCAATAGATTACCTGATGCCGCCGGAAAGTCAGTACTGGACTGAATCCAGCAATTTCAGTTCGCGCTGTTGGACGGCCTCCGGCAGCGGCGCGTAATCCAGTGCCGGCGAAAGTTTCTGGCCATCGGTGATGGCCCACTTCAGGAAGGCCACCAGTTTCTTGCCATTGTCGGCGTTCTTCTGCTTTTCGTAAACGAGCACCCAGCTGGGGCCGGCAATCGGATACGCTTTCTCGCCCGGGGCATTCACCATGGAAAAGCGGAAGTCATCCGGGATGGTGGCGGTGGCCAGCGCGGCGCTCACCGAATCCGGCGCCGGCGAAATGAACTTGCCGGCGGCGTTCTTGACGTCGGCATAGGCCATCTTGTTCTTGTCGGCGTAGGCCAATTCAACATAGCCGATGGCGCCGGAAATCTGTCGCACCTGGCCGGATACGCCCTCGCTGCCCTTGGCTCCCAGCCCGATGCCGGCCGGCCACTTCACCGCCATGCCTTTGCCCACGGCGTCCGACCAGGCGGTGCTGACGCTGGCCAGATAATCGCTGAGAATAAACGTCGTGCCGCTGCCGTCCGAACGATGCACGGGCACCACCGGGAGGTCGGGCAGGGTTACGCCCGGATTGAGCGCCGCGATCTTGGCGTCGTTCCAGTTCTTGATATTGCCCAGGTAAATGTTCGCAATGGTGTCGCTATCGAGCTTCAGTTTCGGATCGCCGGGCAGGTTGTACGTGAGCGCCACGCCGCCGGCCACCACGGGAATGTGGAGGATTTTCCCCTCGCCCTTGGCCAGATTATCGTCGCTCATCGGGGCGTCCGAGGCACCGAAATCAACCGTTTCCTTGAGCAATTGTTGCTGGCCGGCACCGGAGCCCACCGATTGGTAATTGAAGTGGACGGCCGAATCCACGGCCGAATAAGCCTCAAACCACTTGGTGAAGGCCGGATAATCAAACGACGAACCGGCTCCATTGATGAGTTGTGCCTGTGCGCCCAACGTCAGGGCGGAGGCCAACAGGGTGAGGACTGTCTTGTTCATTGGCATAAAGTATAAGATTTCGTGAGGTTTTTCACGTTACGTTCGCGTTACGGGGCGGAAGCTGGCCGGCGGCGGGCGGCCGCCCGGCCCAGTCCCGGAAGCTTAAAACCGCCAGGTCAAATCCATCTGTACCAAGTTATAATTGTCGATGGGATTGATCCCGGGAATGTCCAGGTTGTTGCCGCCGGTGCCTAGTTGATTGTCGATGCGGCTGGCGTAGCCGTAACGGAGGGTGCCGACGATCGCATCGGTGATGCTGTAGGAGAATGCGGCGTAGACGCCTTGCAGGTTGCCGCGGCCTTCAAAAAAGTCGGAGTCGATCAAGTTGACGTCCAGGGCGTATTGCTCGATATGCTGCCAATAAACGCGCGCTTCCCAGGCGTGTTTTTTGGAGGTCGTGCCGTACACCAGACCCTGCGTGGGACCGTAAACCGGGCCCTCCGAGCCAATGCCGAAGCCGGCCTGATATGCGTAGTTCTTGCCGGAAGCCGGGCCGGTGCGATCGGGGAAGGCGCTCGGATCGGCATAGTAAGCCGCGCTCGCCCGGTCATCGCCTTGGAGGTTGTAGGCAAAATCGCCAAAGAACCGGCCCTGCAAGTCGCCCAGAAAGGTGTCCTTGATCGGAAAATCAAATTCGGCGGGGATTTCCAGGATCAACAAGTCATTGATGCCTTCCTGATTGTACAACTGCTGGGCTTCCGCGGCGGTCAGGGAACCGTAAGCCACGCCGCCGGGGATGCCGATGTTGCTGCCCGTGGGGCTGCCTTGGCCCACGAACGTCTCGCCGAGCCCGCTGCTCGTGGAGCCGGTGCCGGTGTAGGTGTATATCACCGGTGCCACCTTGAAAAACGTGTCTTTGCCAAAATGCACGGTCGCGCCCGTCTGCCAGGCCAGCACGAAAACATCGCTGCTCACCTCGCGGTCCGCGGAACCGGGATCCTGGTAATCGAATTGCGCAAAATCGGCAAACAGATCCACGTTGCCGATGCTGTATTTGACCTTCTCAAAGGCGCCCTCGGGATTGATGTCCGAGTCCCATACCATCGGGGTGGTGTACAGCGGCATGGGCATGCGGCCGGCCGTGACTTCAAACCAGGATTCCGGATGCCAGTTTAAGAAGGCCTGGCCCAAATAGAGGCCGCTGGAGTTCTTGTCGGAAGGAGTCGCCGAGCCGGAGGTCGTGTTGTTGCCAAAGGTGTCCCAGGGTGAGCGCGGGTTGTTGGACGTTTCCACGCGGATACCGTAGCTGAAGTCATCATAGAGGTCGCCGCGCAGGCCCACGCGTAGCGCGTAACGCATGCGCTCGCGGTAGTAGGTGTCCGGCGAGGCGCCGAGCGCGTTGTCCACGCCACGATACTCGTAGCGCAGCCGCAGGTCGCCATACAGGCCGATGCTCTTGATGGAATCGGCGAGCTTCCATTTGGAGGCCGGAAGCTGATTGAGAAGGTTCGTGTTGGACTCCGCATTTTCGACCCGCAGTTCCTTGGCTTCGTCGGCCGTGAGCACGCCCTTTTGTTCGAGCTTGTTGATGAGCGCGTCGTTGCTGAGTTCGGCCTGGGCTTGGGGGCTGGCGGCCACCAGCGCGGTGGCGCCGGCCAGCAATGCGAGTTTAATCGTTTGCGGTTGTGTGGTCATGCAATTCAAGTTGGTTTGCTGAACCACGACAGGATGTGACGGATGGGTTACAACCGCGCGTCACGCAGGTTACGATTTGGTTACAATGGCCGCATAACGCTACTTACGGCGCGGCCGGCCGGGCGGAGATTTCCAGCATCCGCTCAATGGGCAGTCGGGCGCGCTGGAGGATGGACCGGGGCAATTCCACCCGGGGGGCGAGCTGGCGCATGCAATCGCGCACTTTCTCCAGCGTATTCATTTTCATGTACTTGCACTCACTGCACCGGCAAGAGTCGGTGGGCGCGCGCGAGGCGTCAAACGTGGGCGCGCACAGGAATTCCTTGCCGGGACATTCCTTCTGCAGGCGGTGGATGATGCCCGATTCAGTCACGATCACAAACCGCTTGGCCGGATTGGTTTGGCAATACGTAATCATCTTTTCCGTGGAAGCCACCGCATCGGCCAACTCGCGCACCGCGCGCACGCTTTCGGGATGCACCACCACCTTGGCGTCCGGAAACTGCTGGCGCAGCCGGAGAATATTGTCCCGCTGGAACTCCACGTGGACGTAGCAGTTGCCCTTCCACAGCGTCATGGGCCGGCCGGTTTGCTCCATCACCCATTGCCCGAGGTTCTCGTCGGGAACGAACAGCAGGTCGCGGTCCTTCGGGGCGGCAGCCACGATGCGTTCGGCGTTGCCGCTGGTGACAATGACATCGCTGAGCGCCTTCACCGCCGCGCTGCAATTGATGTACGCCACGGTCCAGAAATTCGGGTTGGTGGCCTGCAGCGCCGCCAGTTGGTCGGCGGGGCAGCTTTCCTCCAGCGAACACCCCGCGCCTTTATCCGGCAACACCACGATCTTATCGGGATTGAGGATCTTGGCCGTTTCGGCCATGAAATGGACGCCGCAGAAGACAATCACGTCGGCGGTGGTGCCGGCCGCCTGCTGGGCCAGCCCCAGGGAATCGCCCACAAAATCGGCCACATCCTGGATCTCGGGCACCTGGTAATTGTGCGCCAGGATGACGGCATTGAGCTGCTTTTTGAGCGCGAAAATCTCCCGGGCCAGCGGCTCAAACTTTTCACCGGCCATGGCGCCGCGGGGATGAAACTCTGCCAGGTTCAACATGCAGGGAATTTACCGTTCCCGCGGCACGCCGTCAATGTAAGCAGGTCATTTTGCCAGCGGGTTATTGTGCCAGTACGCGATAAAAACGGGTCGCATTGGTGACCGCCGGGTCGGTGATTTTCAGGGTGTTTTCGTAGTTGTAGTCAATCGTTTGCAGCGTTTGCCAGGCCACCGGCGGGACCAGGTTGGTGGCGTACTGGACGGTGTAATTGACGGAGAATTGGCCGGCAAACTCGAATTGGATCCCATTGGTGGTGAGCTCGGCGGACTGCAACTGGGGCAGGTCCGGCTGCTCCACGACCACCGGCAGGCTGCCGGTCACGCCTTGCGGATGATCATTGTTGTAGGCGGTGAACGTGACGATATAGTTCCCCGTATTGGTCCACGCATGACCGGCCCCGGCGCCGGTATTGCTCACGGTGACGCCATCACCAAAGGACCACTGGCCCCAGGCGGCGCGGCCCGTAATGAAGGCGCTGTAAGCCCCCTCCCGATTCACCAGCACATTGGTCCAAACCGATTTCACGATGACGGACAGGGGACCGGTGAGATTCGCCGGCACCACCTCGGAGCAGCCCATGGAGGGCCGAGTATTCCAGGGCTGGCCGTCCAGATCGTAGCCGGTGGCATACGCCGCGCTGCCGGCGCCCACACAAGGCGAGGTGATGGCCTGGTGATATAATTCCAGAAATTGCGGAACGACGTCGAGGTTGCCGGTGCCGCTGGTCGGCAGGGGCGAAGTGCAGGTATAGGCATAGTTCGGGAAGCTTGAGTCGGAATCATAATTCTCACCTGCGAGGCCCAGATCTTCCAATTGTCCATAATAATTGTAAAGAACGATGCTGTTCCTGACGGTCGAGTCCCAAGTGCCGCCGGCAAGAACGCCTGCCGTGTTGTTGACTACGGTGCAGTTGTTGAGGGTGCCGTAGTACGCGCCACCGCCATAGGTGGCAGCTTGGTTAAGCACAACGAATGAGTTGTTCAACGTGCCGTTGGCGAGGCCGCCGCCCCAAACGGCCGCGTTGTTCGAAAGAATGCAATCCACGGCATGACCATTGACCGAAGTGCAATAAATGGCGCCGCCGCTTTCCCCGGGGCCGCCCGCACCCGTATCCCCCGTTGCCAGGGTGGCGCCGTCGTACAAGGTGAAGCCGTTCAGGACCGCGCCATCGGCCACGTACGCGCACCG
>CAYTJG010000175.1:0-13318 GCA_964437865.1 uncultured Bifidobacteriaceae bacterium
AAGACAACGCCGCCGACTTTACCGGCGGTCCGGAGGACAACATGCGTATGACAACGTGCAGGAAAATGGCTTGGTTTATCATCGGCTTGATCGTCGGGTGTATCGGCACCTCCTTGGCCGGACCAATCGCGGTGGCCAATCCGTATGCGACCATCGCCAGCCGAAACGTCTTTGGCTTGAATCCCATCCTCACCGAACTGGTCCCTGTCGCCCCCGAGCCGGTGCTGCCCAGGATCGTGCCCAAGGGATTTACGACCATTCTCGGGCCGGAAACGGTTTTATTCGAAGTGGTGGACGGCCCGGCGGGCAAGGCGGCCGCCAGATCCCTGTATGCATTGAAATCCGGCGCGACCCAGGATGGCATCACGGTCTTGCGGATTGATGGCACAACCGGCATCATAACCTTCGACAATCACGGCACGCTCCAGCAAATTCCGCTGGCGGCCCCGGCGACAGCCGCGGAAACCAAGCCGTGATCCTGGTCCGGATAAATGAGGATGCCAAACGATCCCACACTGGTGGATTATTACGCCCGGCGGGCGCGGGAATACGAACGCCTGTACGAAAAACCTGAACGCCAGGCTGATTTGCGCTCGTTGAAAGACCTTTGCGCGCAAACGCTGGCCGGCCACACCGTCCTGGAAATCGCCTGTGGCACGGGTTTCTGGACCCAGACGGCAGCCCAAACGGCCAAGGCCATCACCGCCACCGACCTCAACCGGGAGATGCTGCAGCTCGCCGAAGCCAAATCGTATGCTTGTCCGGTGGCCTTCCGGCAGGTGGATGCGTTCCGGCTGGAGGAACTGCCCGCCGGCGATTTCACCGCCGGCCTGGCCATGGCCTGGTGGTCGCATCTGCGCAAGTCGGAGCTTCAGCGGTTTCTCGCAGGTTATCACCGCCGGCTCCAGCCCGGAGCCCTGCTCTTCTTCATGGATAATCGATTTGTCGCCGGCAGCAACACCCCCATCAGCCGCACGGATGAGGAAGGCAATACTTACCAGTGGCGGCGGCTGGCGGATGGCAGCGAGCACGAAATACTGAAGAACTTTCCCTCCGAGGCCGAAGTCCAAAAGGTGCTGGCCGGCACAGCCACGGACATCCGCTGGACCGAGTTGCCGTATTATTGGCTGCTGACCTATCGCCTGCCCGCGTAGCGGTCGGCGCGGCAACCGGTCCTCAGGCCTTCGAAGAACAGCTCCCATTCGGTTCTTCAACGCATATCGTGGCCAAAATCTTCAAGGCGCCTTTCGGCGGTCGCGGAGAAGGTGTGAAAAAATTGGCAAAAGGCTCAAAACCGCGAAATGCGCTCGTTGATAATAAATGACTTGTGAAAGACGGGGATTCAAGGCTTGAATGCGGTCGTGGACATGGCAGAATACGCCCGCCAGGCACCACTTATGCAACCCATTCACTTACCTTCTGAAGGCGGCAGGAAAATCGACGTTCTGGGCATTCCCATGGTAATCCGCCTTCGTGGAGATGACACCAACGGCATTGTGAGCGCGGTGGAATCGCATGATGTGCCCGGTGGCGGCCCGCCACCGCACATTCACAGCCGCGAGGACGAGACGTTTCAGATTCTCGAAGGCGAATATGAATGGACCGTCGGCGCCGAAAAATTTGTCGCCAAGCAAGGGGCCACTATCTTCGCGCCACGCGGCATCCCACACAGCTACCGTTACCTCAGCCAAACACCCGGTCGCCTGATGTGCGTGATCACGCCGGCGGGATTCGAAAGATTTTTCGAGGCAATTGCCGCTCTGACCTCGCAACAACAGCAGAACCTTCCGCGCGTGATGGAAATTGCCAACAGTTTTGGCCTCAAATTCTTGCCGCCCGCGGGTGCGTGACCTACGACGACCTCTGCTATTTCGAACGGGTCAAATAAACGATCTCGCTCGCCGCAGTTTGCCTCGTGCCTAATGAATTTCGGTTGCGAAGGTGAGACCGTTGAAAGTCACTCCCGTTGACTCATTGAAAAAAGACACCGAAGGGGTCTGAGTAAGCAGGTCATTTCAGACTCATTGTCCGGCTGGGAAAAGTTTATACAATTTGTGGTTTTCGTTGGCGAGTTAAAACGAGCAGAGGGGCGAGCTTCGAGCCTTAGCTCGCGCCCCTCTGCGGTCGCGAACCCAGGGCTGGTTTTGGGGGGTGCACTTCTGGCTCATCGCCCCCTCCGCTTGCCTTGAAGTTTGGCTTGTGCGAATATGGGGCATGGCTGCGATTGATGTTACCAAGATGGCCTTCGAGCTTTCTCCCGAGGAACGGCTTGAGTTGGCCCGCCGGTTGGTGGAAAGTGTAGTGGCTCCCGAAAGCCTGACCGACGCCATTGCCGAAGGCATCCGCCGCGTTGAAGACGTTGCCACGGGCCGGGTAAAGGGGTTGACGGAAGAGGAATACCGCGCGGCACTCCCATGAGGGTGCTGTTTCACCCCGAGTTTCCGCAAGACGTTAGGCGCTTTGTTAACGGGTATGCCGGGGTATCCTCCGGGTTGGCGGAACGTTTCCGCATTGAGATCGAGGACGCCATTGGGGCCATCAAGGCCGCTCCCAATAGTGCCGGACACTTTCTGAACCTTGGTTCCCAGATCGTGCCTGAATTGCGCCGCAGAAACCTTCGCGCCTTTCCGTTCTTCCTTCTTTATGGCGCCACCTCCGAGCTGTTGATTTTCGGCTCGGTCATTCCCAGCCACTCCGATCCTCTCACGTGGCTCGCACGGTTTCAAAAACCGCCACTTTGAGGCCCAGCGAGTCTTCATTTTCCAGGCGTGGAATATGGAATCCCGTGCTGGAATCGCACCAGCCTTTGCGGCTTTGCAGGCCGCCGCCTGAACTGCTCGGCCAACGGGATGTGAAATATGAAATTCATGTGCGGGCAGAAGCTTGAGCCTCCGTCCGCGCTTCGCAGGTCACAAAGCTAACCAACCGAGCGATGCTCGGCGCTCCGCTATTCGCGGAAAAAAGTGATTCCGCTTGGTGCCGTCGTAACGACCGGAACGGAGGCAGCAGTTCTTAAAAGCTGCGTCCTGAACCGCACGGGCACGGGTCGTTGCGACCCAACTTTTCGCTGAGTTCCTTGAACCCATGCACGATGCGCACACCGCGCTTCACCCGGGTTTCGGACGGGAATCCTTGGCGACGTTTGCTGGTGATTTCATGGTTTGATTCTTGTGCTTCGTGGTTATGGTTTGCCATACGGCCTCCGGGGTTTAGGTTTGCGGTTGAAAAATCGCGGTACGCGCGTCGTGATGAAATTGCAGATGGGCAAGGGGCTCGCAGTCGAACACCCGCCGCGGACTTTGCTCTACGGATTTTGGGAAATTCGAAATGGAACTCTTTCTGGATTCCCCGCCAGAATTAATGGCAATACGGAAACCCGGAGTCTAGGAGCGCTCGGGTTGGCCCAGCAACACGTCAGCCGGAATGCGCAACCCTCTCACCAAGGAACGAATCATCTTTAGGCTAAGGCTCCGCCGCCCGGAGAGCACCTCCGAGACTCGGCTGCGACCGCCCAAGAACGGAATCAAGTCCTTGGGTTCAAGCCCCTGCTGCTCCATGCGAAATCGAATCGCTGCCACCGGGTCGGGTTTTGCGATCGGAAAAACTCTGCCCTCAAAATTGTGAACCAGCAGCGTAAGCAATTCCATTTTTACGATTTGTAATTGAGCGAATGATTCTCGGCGACCTCAACGCCATCATTGCCAATTGAATCGGTTGGACAATTTTCCCGAGCTTCCTCGGCGAGCGCATATTGTTCGGGCGTCTCCGGTTGACGATAGACGACTGAATAGCCGATATCGTCGTCCCGCCTGAAAAAATCAGGCGCGTTGCCCCGGCACATGTCACAGTCAATGCAGGTAGCATCAACATAATAGAAACCAGGCACATTCTGCGATAATCTTTCATTTTTGTTGGCCATGTCTTTCCTTTCGTTCAGGCAGACATTAACGCAGCGGCAGGCTTGTACATAATTCATTAATATCATATATTCATGCGTACTATGCATCAATTCTTGAGCACTGTGCCTTTTGATTTATACGAGCTCTCACTCTTTCACTTGGTGGTGAAGCACCGGAGTTTTACCAAAGCAGCGGAAAAGGCAGGGTTGACTCAAAGCGCCATCACCCGGCAAGTACAAAGCATCGAAAACAGTCTCGGAATCCAGTTGCTGGAACGCACAACACGCACCGTGCGCGCGACTCCGGCAGGTGAATTTTTGTGCCATGAAGCCGTGCGCTTGCTCGGCGACGTGGATCAATCGCTGCATCGCCTAGCCCAGGAATTTGGCGGGGCGCGCAAGGAGGTGCGCGTGGATGTGTCGCGTACGGTCGGCCTGGCGTATCTGCCAGGCTTCTTCCACGCCAACTTGCGGCGCTTTCCGCAAATCGGTTATCGAGTTTCCTGCGAGCGAAGCGATGAAATTTTGAGTGCGCTGGAAGCCAACGAACAGGACATCGGCGTGCTCTGCCCTCCATTGCGATTGCCGCGGACAGTGCGTATGACACATCGTTTCGCCGACGCCTTCGCCTTGATCGCACCAGCCGGAATGCCGCCCAAACCTTCGGAAATCGGAAGGACCAAAGCCCGCATTGATTGGCTCAAAGGACAAAATTGGTTATTGATTGATGAGCGTTCGAACACCGGCCAGCAGCTGAGATCCTGGATGAAGCTCCAGGGCTGGCGCATTGAGCCAGCCATGCAGATGGACAATTTCGATCTGATCATCAACCTCGTCTCGCTTGGAATGGGGGTCAGCCTGGTGCCAATTCGCGCTTTGGCACCGTATAACCAAAGGCAAAAGCTGGTTCGCGTTCCGCTGCCGGCGCGATTCACGCGGGAATTAGTTGTGCTGGTCCGCAAGCATCGTAAATTGCCGGCGCACCTCGAACAATTCATCGCCAACGTGCTATTTTGAACTTGGCGCTTTCACGTGGAATTGCACCACGAACCTCAGCTTTCGCAAAACTGTGTGCAGAGCCTGATCACACCTTGAGAGCGGCTTGCGCGGGCCACTATATGGATTGAACTGGGTGCTCGATGCAAATCTTGGCGTCCGTGGCCGGACTCGCACCGGCTTGGGCCAGCTTGAAGGGCTGGACGCGCGAGCTGCTTTGCATTCACGGACAAAATAGTTGGGGCGGGAACGGGAACACACGGTCGCCGGCTCACTGGCCGGCATTAACCTTGTGTCCCCGCTGCCTCCCTGGCGGTCTGGCGGGACTGGCCGCCAAATGCTAACTACCGTCGCAACTTGCGCGTCTTGTAGGTGAACAGCGGCCGCAACGTCGCGATGACCGACACGAGTCCGGCCGCCACGAGGTCCGCGATCACGTCCTCAATGTGCTTGTAGGCTTCCGGCGCTTCTTCGTAGAGCAGGTCACGGTCTTCGCAGACCACCCGGCTGCCGAGTCTGGTCTGGACGAGTTCGTCCACGCTGAACCGCTCGCGCATGCGCTGGCGCGCGGCACTGCGCATCCACTTGCGGCCCGCGCCGTGGGCCAGCGACCACGCATGGCTGGCACCATCCCCCGTTGGCTGCACCACGTAGCTCAGCGAACCGCGCGAGCCGGGAATGACCACATAGCCAGCTTCCGCCGCCACCGCCCCCTTGCGATGGAGCCAGACGGTTTCGCCCTCCAGTTCCTGGGGCGTGATGCTGTTGTGGCAGCCGTCCCAGAGGCAGGCTGCCTCCGCCCCCAGGCCTGCCGCAAAGCGGCGCGCGATGAGTTCGCGATTGGCCTTGGCCCAGCGCACGGCCAAGTCGTGACCGCGCAGGTATTCTTGCGCCGCCACCGAATCCGCCGCCACCGCTGCCCCGAAGTGCTGATCCACATGAACGCGCAGGATGGCTTCGCCCAAGCCGCGGGAGCCGCTGTGCACCAGCATCACCAGTTGTTGCTTGGCCAGGTCGAGCTTGGCGAACGCGCCGGCATCAAGGACTTCCTCGACCACCTGGACTTCCGCGAAGTGATTGCCGCCACCGATCGTGCCCAATGCCCGGTCGAACTCCGTGGATTCGAGGCCTTGTTCGGCGAGGAACGGGCCGACCTCTTCATCCCACGGGTGTTCGAGGTGGAAATACTTTTCCGCCCAGCGATCGAGCCTGGCATTCCGGCGGACCAACTCGGTCTTGAATAGCGCCATGCCGCAGCCGATATCGCCGCCGATCAGGTGTGGATAGATCACGCCTTCGGTCACGAACGCGGCTCCCACCGGCGAGCCCTTGCCCGGGTGCAAATCCGGGAAACCGACGGCATAACGGACGCCATCGAGCTTCGCAGTGGCATGGAGCTGGCGCACCGCTTCGCCTTCGATCCAGCTCTGGGACGAGGCGAACAGGCGCGCTTGAGTTTGAGTCGTGGTGTTCATGGTTTAATTGCGAGTCCGCCAAGGCGGAGTTGGTTGTTGTTGATTTGCCGAGCCGAAGCTCGAAGAACGAAGCAGGTTGGTCGCAGTCTCCAGTGCTGCCCTGGACAGAGCGGGCTTATGAAACCCGCTTGAGCGCTGGCCCGACTGCGGTGCTTGTGCACCGCCATTATTCTCAAGTGAGAAGGCGCACTAAAGCTCCAAGGCGCCTTTCGGCAGTCGCGGAGCGACGCTGGAAATAAGCCCGGCACAACGTGCCGGGTGCTGCTGGCAAAAATGAAATCGTCCTGAAGGGACAGGGGAAATCCGACGTCCATTCAGGACGCATGAATCCGTTTGGCGCGGGGCCAGACACCGGCGTGTCTGGTTAATTGCCTCTGCCGCTCCGCGACAAATCCCTTTCCATATAACAAACGTAGAAGAACCGCTGTTCTCAACCGCGAATGGAGACCAATGAACGCGAAGGGGGAAGTATTGGTGTTTATTTGCGCTTATTCGCGGTTTCTCCTGGGTCTGGGGCTACACCTCGCTAGTCGTCCAATCCCATACCGTCGAGAATTCGTTGCCGAGACTTTTCAACCCGGGCTGCACGGGTGGCGGATTGTTTGGCCGCGGAAAAATACAGAAGGTACCCTCGCTGACGTCCCGGTGTCAGGGCCGCAAAAGCTTTTTTCAGAGCCGGGCTGGCATCCAGTTTGTTTTGAAATTCTTCGGGGATCTTGAATTCCGCGGTCGTTTTATAGGCCACTTTCAAACCGGCTTTTTCCACGGCCATGGCTTGCTGAACATAGCGTTTCAAGACCGGCCCCAGCTTCACGATCTCTTGAACGTTGGTAAACCTGACTTGGCGCGCCGCCTGCACATTCTCCGTTTGTTTGACCAGGATGCCCCGATCGTCTTTCAACAAGGCCCCTTTTGTGAACAGCAGCGCACAATAGTCCTTGAATCCCTGGATCAAAACGACGTTGCTTTCCTGCAGCGTGTAACACGGCTTGCCCCACTTCAATTCCTCGGTCAGGCCACAATCGAGAATGAGCCTCCTCAATTTCTCAAACTCTTCCCGCCACGGTTCGGCCTGCTCAAGAAACTCATCAACCTTGGGATTCGTAATGCTCTTTGCCATGATGCGGCAATTTAATTCGTTTACGCTGCCTGGCAATTATTAAATTGAGCTTGGCCAACCTGGCGTACTCGAACTATTGCTTGCTGGAATGGATTACCGAACGCACTTGCAGATTAGCCGCGCGACCGGACCCAGTATTCGATCGCCTTCAACAGCGAGGATTCTTCTCCCGCCGGCGCCGATACCTCCGGTGCGGCTGCTTCACTCTTCGCTTCTTTTCCATCATTCCCTACCAAACAACGGGGCGTAAGACCTTCGTTGCCCTCGGGTGGCGATGGTTCAATCGGCGTATCAAATTTCATTTCATCCTCCACTTCTGAAGGCGGTGACGTTGATTGGGGCAACGCCACCGCCGTTTTGTTTAGTCTAGGGTGAATCAGTCACGCATCGCGCGATCTCCGACTCAATACGTTTTGCCGTCATTCAATTTGATGGTGGGTTTCAGACCGAACCGGGCCGGACGAAAGACGAAGTTCAACTTCGCCGGGCGGATTCGGAGAACACGTTTTGATTGCATGCTCTGGCGAAAGAGCAATTGGCTTCGATAACGAAGTATGGGCTTCACGGTATTACCTTTCGTTGGAGTTGTGATTGGTGGTGGAACGATTACTGGCGCCACAGGATGCGATATCCCGGTGGACTGTCGTCGTCTTGGAAGCGAACGACTCGCCGCCCGTCTTTCGACAGGGTCGGCAGCAACTGTCGCTGCTTCAACTGCGCCGGCGTTGCTCGTTTGGGCCGCGGTCTGACGGGTCTCCGCCGCAGCCACTTGGGCAATAATAGGTTAATGGTCATGGATTTGATTTGGTTGAGGGTTAAATGGGCTGGTTCGCCGAGCCGAAGGCTCGTTAGCGATGAAATTGAAGGGACCGCCTTGATGCTGTCCCAGGCAGAGTGAGTTTTGGAAACTGTCGACGTTTGTAATGGGTAAAGGGAGGTGTCGCGGAGCGACAGAGGAATTTAGCCAGACACGCCAGTGTCTGGTCTCGCGCCAAACGAATTCATGCGTCCTGAAGGGACGCCGGATTTCCCCTGTCCCTTCAGGACGGTTTCATTCTTGCCACCCGCACCCGGCACGTTGTGCCGGGCTTAGTGTCCAGCGTCGCTCCGCGACCGTCAAAGGCGCCTTGAAGATTTTATCCACAATACACGTCGAGGACCTGGAGACTCTGTCGCGCAAGCTGGCGCGCGGCCTATTTGGGTGGAGAAGGAGGAGTGCAAAGTGCAGAATGGGTCCGCGTAGGCAACCCCAGAATCTCCAAATCAGGACAATGAACTGGTTGCCATTGCCATTTCATCAATTAATACGGCCAAGAGGAATTCAAGCGCGCCAGAAGAGGCGCCCGAATAGTTGAAAAAATAGGGCCGGAAGGATTTTGCAATATGCACTCTGCATTCTGCATTCGAATCGCTCCCGGCCCGTGCCATTTCAATAAAGAGCAAACACCTCTTGGTGATCTAATCGATCCCAACCCGCGGTTTCACGGCGGCTGTTTCGGTGTTTAGGGGCACACCTCCTCCGAAGCCCTTAAATTGTAAAAGCGTTCCAAGCCATCGCGGCGCGCTCATGGGCAACCGGTGGGCACACCCCACCGGTGAGGCTTTTTGCATCCTCGGCGCCATCTTTAATCTGGTGCGGTCGGACATCATCAAGACGTCATTTTTTGCCGATTCACAGTGGTTTCACCTTTTGTTGTTCCAGGTCACTCTTGGTTTCAGGGCAATAAAAAACCCTGCTTACACGGGGTAAGCAGGGTAGGGAAAATCCCATTTCAGTTCTTCACCTGCTTACCTCCAGACTATCCAAATTGGTTTCGGGTTTACGGTTACGATACCCCACGGATAGCCCAAGGCTGGACATACAACCCTGCTTTAACCAGCTATGACGTGCCCCGGAGACTTCCGGGACCGACTGCGTCGGCCAAATCGTGGTTGCTATGTTCAGACAAGTTTTCATCGAAAGTGCAATACTTATATCACAGGACACACTTACTGTCTACTTATACTTTTGGGGGCGCCCTTATCTTAAATCATGATATCAGGATTGCTTGATGGCAAAATCGGTATCAAGCCTGGAAGTTCGCCCAGGAAACCTGGCGCATATCGCCGGTCTTGGCGAATTGCTGGTGCATGCCCAAGGCGGCACGCAAGGTCTGGGGCGAGTGGCTGGCACCGCCCAGATGGATGTAGTCGCGCAACAGGGTGCGGTAATCCGGATGGGCACAGTTGGCAATGATGCACTCCGCCCGTTGATTGGGGCTCTTGCCGCGCAGATCGGCGACGCCTTGTTCGGTGACGACGACTTGCACCGAATGTTCGCTGTGATCCATATGGCAGACCATGGGCACGATCGTACTGATCTTGCCCCCCTTGGCCGTGGACGGACAAGTGAAGATGGAGAGGAACGCGTTGCGCGCAAAGTCCCCCGAGCCGCCGATGCCGTTCATGATGTTGCGGCCCAGCACATGCGTGCTGTTGACGTTGCCGGCGATGTCCACCTCGATGGCCGTGTTGATGGAAATGATGCCCAAGCGACGAACGATTTCGGGGCTGTTGCTGATTTCCTGCGGGCGGAGGACAAAACGGGGGCGGAAGAACTCGAAGTTGGCGTAAATGTCCTTCAGCACCTCGTTGGTGACCGTGAGGGAACAGCCGCTGGCAAACCGGATTTTGCCCTGCTTCATCAGCTTGATGACGGCATCCTGGACCACCTCCGTGTACATTTCGAACACCGGAATCTCGGGGTTGGCGCCCATGGCCTCCAGCACGGCATTGGCGGTGTCGCCGACGCCGGACTGAATCGGCAGAAAGGATTTGGGGATCAACCCGCGGTGCAATTCGGCCGCGAGAAAATCCGAGACGTTGCGACCGATGCGCGCGGTGGTCTCGTCCACCTCGCTGAACCCGCGCGTCTCGTCGGGCGCATTCGTGTCCACGACGGCGACGATCTTTTTGGGGTTCACTTTCACCACGGGCGAGCCGATGCGGTCGGACGGGCGAAAGAGCGGGATGGGATTGCGATAGGGCGGGTTCTCCGGCTCATAGACATCGTGCACCCCGCGCAGCATCACCGGATGAAACTGGTTCAACTCGATGATGATTTTGTCCGCGACCCCGCAATAAGTCGGCGCGGCGCCCACGGACGAGGTCAGGGTGATCTCACCCGAGGCGGATACATCACACGCCTCCACCACGACAAAATGCACCGGGCCCAGAAAACCGTAGCGGATGTTCTGCGGCGCCATGGACAGGTGCATGTCAATAAACTGCGTGCGGCCTTCGTTGATGCTCTTGCGCAATGTCGGATCGGATTGATAGGGCGTGCGGAAGCTCACGGCATCCGCATCCGCCAGCGAGCCATCCAGCGACTTGCCGGTGGAGGCGCCCGTCATGACGCCAATTTGAAACGGTTTGCCGGCGGCGTGCAGTGCCTTGGCCCGGGCGCCGATGGCTTTGGGCACATCTTTGGGCGCGCCGGCCGGAGTGAATCCGCTAAAGGCGACCGTTTCTCCATTGTGAATCAGTTCGGCGGCTTCCGCCGCGGTCATTTTAGGATATGAATTCATGTTAAAATTAAAGTTCGCGCAAGAGCCGCACCTGATGCGGCTCGAACGCCACGGGCCCACGCGTATCGTCCTGCATCAGCAATCGCCCGGCCTCATCAATCCCGGTAAACAAACCGGAACGCCGGACCCCGTCCAGATCAAGGGTCACGCGTCGTGCGCCGCCCCAGAGTTCATTAATGCGCGGCTGCAATGCGCTGAAACCGGCCTGGGCCATCACGTCCATCGCCCCTTTTAGCGAGCCCAGGATCGCCTGGGTCAGCGTGGCCAGCGACGGCGGTGGGGAAACCAGATCCGCCAGCCGCGTGCTCGTCTCCTTCAGCGCGGGATCATGCGCGGCGGGTTGGTTGGTCACGTTAACCCCCAGGCCGATGACCGCCAGTTGCGGTTTGAAAGTGTCCACGAGCAGGCCGGCCAGTTTTCGTTCGTTGACCATGATGTCGTTGGGCCAGCGCAACCGCGCGGAGGCCAGGCCAAAGCCTTTCAAGGATTGGATCACGGCCAGCCCCGCCACCAGGGGCAAAGCCTGCCAGCGGTGACGGTCAACGCCGGTCGGCACCACGGCGGACAACCAAAGTCCGCCGGCATCCGAAACCCAGGCACGCTGGAACCGTCCGCGCCCGGCGGTCTGCGTATCGGCGCGGACCGCGTGCCACGCGCCCAATGGGGCGGCGACGAAGTTGGTTGACTCCACCACGCCGAACTCCAGCAATTCCCAACCGGCCACGTGCGAGCTGCGGTGCGCGGCGGCCGGCTGGCTGGCGGAAAGACTCATGCGACCACCAATCAACCGATCGTCACCAGCACCTGCTTTTCCTCAACCACGGAGCCCACGGCCGCCAGGACGGCGGTCACTTTGCCGCTACGGGGCGCAAAAACAAAGGTGTTCATCTTCATCGCCTCGAGCGTGACCAGGTGGTCGCCCTCTTTGACGTCCTGACCCACTTGCACCAGGACGGCGGTGACGCGACCCGAAAGCGGGCACGGCACGTCGCCGGGACCGCTGGGGCCGGAGGTCGGGGCGGGGGTGGGAGCCGGCTTCGGCGCCGCTGCGGGCGGTGGTGTGGCAGCCGGTCCGGCGGCGGCCACGGTGGGCGGCGGGGGCGGCGCGGATACCGCCGGGGCCGGTGCGCCTGGGGGAGTGGCTTCCTCCGGCACCTCCACCGTCACGTCATAAGTGCTTCCGTCAACCGTTACGCGCAGTCGTTTAATCATAGAGCTTGGTAAAAATATTTCAGCGGACTTTATGGGACATGAATATCTGTGTCCGGCCTTCCATGGCCCAGACATTGAGGTGCGGCACCACGGGGGCGGACACCTGTTGCACGGAAACCAACCGATAGGGGCGGTCGATCGCAATGGAGACCGCCGCGGCAATCACCGCCGCGATTTCGGGCGCAACGGTGGTGGTGACATTTTGCGCGCCGAAAGGCACGGCCACGGCCGTGCCGCCGGCGTAAGCGGTGCGAACCGCTTCAAGGAGCGCAACCGCCTTGCCCAAGGCGGATTGCACGTCGGTCCGGCGCGCCGGATCGTCAAGTCGGGGCAAAACCTTATGAATCAGCGCCAGCGCTTTTCCCAGGTTTGCCTCCGCTGGGGTCAGGTCGTCGGGCGACGGGGTTGAATTACTCATGGTTCAAGAGGTTGAGGCTCACAGCGGAATCGTGCCGTGTTTCTTCGGCGGACGCGTTTCGCGTTTGCTGATCAGATTGCGCAAGGCGAGCGAAACGGCGGCGCGCGTCTCCGCCGGGCTGATGACATCCGTGATCATTGCCTTCTTGGCGGCTTCGTAGGGCGAGCAGAATTTCTCGCGATACTCGGCGACGAGCCGGGCTTCCTCCTTCTTGGGATCCGCGGCGGCGGCAATCTCGCGCTTGTACAGCACCTTCACCGCGCCATCCGCACCCATGACGGCGATTTCCGCCGTGGGCCACGCAAAGACCGCATCGGCGCCCATGTCCGAACTGCACATGGCCAGGTAGGCGCCGCCATAGGCTTTGCGCAGGATCACCGTGATCTTGGGCACCGTGGCCGAGGCGTAGGCAAAGAGCATTTTTGCGCCGTGCCGGATGATGCCGCCGCGTTCCTGGGCCACGCCGGGCAGGAAGCCGGGCACGTCCACCAGGTTCACGATCGGTATGTTGAACGCGTTGCAGAAGCGGATGAATCGCGCCGCCTTGTCCGATGAATCAATGTCCAGCGTGCCGGCCTTGACCGTGGATTGATTGGCGATGATGCCCACCACCACGCCTTGAATCCGGGCGAA
>CAYTJG010000176.1:0-13253 GCA_964437865.1 uncultured Bifidobacteriaceae bacterium
CGGATCGGCGAAGTGAATCACCACCGTGCCCACCTTGGACGGCTTGGCCAGTTGCACTTCCACCCAATGCGGGTGCGGCTGCGCCAACGACGAATGCCAGCGATTCGAAAAGTCTTCCGGCGTGGAAATGACGCCGTCAATGACCTTGGCCGTGCAGCCCGGTTCCTGGTCATATTCGCTATTCGAAGTGGCGCGGGCGCCGTTTGCGGCCAGGGCCAGATCGTTCGCCCGGTTTTCCACCTGCGGACGCGGCTTGGGCGGATTTGTCCATTTCTGGGCGTGCGTCAGCGTCTGCCAGGTCTGACCGGTTTCGTATACGGTCGCCAAGTCCAACGGCTGCGGCAACCAGGTGCGAAAGACATTCTGTTCGCTGAAAGCGTTGCCGGCGGAGGCATAATCGCAGAACGTCACGCCCCCCACATCGAACGCCATCCATGCGCCGATTTTCCTCGCGGCGGCCGGATTGGGTTTTAATACCGGCTGTCGGTCCAGCGTGAACTGGCCGGGGACGGCCGGCGTGAGACGGTTATCCAGCGCCAACACCACCGGTCCGCGCTGGAGCGCCACTTGGCCATTGCGTGCCACCACCTTGGGCCGCAAGTCAAATTTGATCGCCACCCGGTCCCCCGGATGCCAGGTACGGCGTAGCTTCGCATAGCCGAGCGTCACCGCCTGTGGCTTGCCATTCACCGTCAACTCCGTTCGCTCACTCCAAGCGGGGATGCGGAGCGACAACGTAAACTCCCTGGCACGGGCAGGCGTCACCCGGATGTCCACGCGATCGCTGACGGGATAGTCGCCGGTGATGGCTAATTTTACCGCACCCACCTGGGCCGTGCCGGGAGCATAGAGATTTACGACCGGGCCCTCCGCCCCCTGCATGAACGCCCAGAAGGGCGTGAGCATCAGCCCGCGCGGGCCGTTCACCACACAGCAGCTCAGACCGACATCCGCGTGCTGGACATAACTGGGCACGCGCACGCCCATCAAGCCATCGAAGTAAGCCCACCATTGCCCGTCCGGCATCATGGCACCGAGCAGGCCGTTGTAGAGATTTTTCTCCAGCTCGTCCGCGTACCGCACGTCGCCCGTGAGGCGCAGTAATTGGTAACAGAGTTTCATCCACGTGGCCGTCACACAGGTTTCCATGGGCTTGGGCACCACGCCAGTCTGCTGGCTGGCGCCGCCATACCACACTTCGTTGCTGGTGCCCACGCCTATCAAGGTGGCTTCCTCGCGGAGAATACCGTCGGCGAGTTTCACGGCCGCCTCCAGATATTCATGTTTGCCGGTGGCCCGGTAGAGTTCACACAGGCCTTCGAAACACGACATCATTTCGTAAGCTTTCGGAGCGCACATCTGCGCCGGGGTTTTCCCCGCCAGAGCATCCTCCACCAACCGCATGCCGCCTGGCAGTCGCTTCGAAGGCGCGCTCCAGCAAGCGACGATATGCTCGGCAAAATCCAAATACTTTTGTTCGCCGGTCCGTTCGTAAACCAGGACCACCGGTTCCAGCACCGATGAAGCGGGGAGTCCGTTCCATTCGCCGACGTCGGCAATGCTGGTGTGGCCTGGGCCGAGTTCGCCCATCAAGACCTCGGTTTGCCGGCGGGCGGCGGCCAGTGCCGCCGGGTTGCCGGTCCGGTCGTAATCCGCAATCAAACCGAGGAGCGCGTATTTGCAGCCCCAGACATCCCACCCTTCCAGGCGATGCGCCGGCGTGCGGGTGCCGAGATAACCATCCGGCGCCGCCGTGGCGATCAGCGCCTGCACTGCGGCATCGCGCAAGGCGCGTATGGCGGGGGTGGATTGATAGGCGTCGGCCAGCGTGAGGGAAGTATACCACTTGCCCCAATACTCACACCGCCAGTCCGCGCCGCCGGTTTCCGTCTTCACCCGATACGGTGCCACCACCGACTCGAGGTCCTGGACCAACAGCCGATGGGTGACGCACAAGTCGAGTTTCTCGCTCAAACGCCCATTGAGCTGGACTGACTCCGGCGCCGCGGGCGCGAACACATCAGGCACGGCCGTCGTATCCGCAAAGCTCGAAAGGGTGGTGCCGGCGATCAACACGACTGCCAATTGGAGCAGAACAACATTCCGTCGGTGCTTTAATATGTGGGATGGGATCATATTGCTGGCGGCCACTCTACCCCCATTCAAACCGTTTTACCGATCAAAAAAATCGCAAAAAGGTTTTTATGCGTTAGCCATATCAGTCACCAAAGGCCTCGTGGAAGATCCGTTCGATCACACTCTGCGCCGGTTCGGGCAGCGGCCTTTCCTTTTGCAGCAGCGCAATTTTGGCTTTGAACTCCGGCAGGATTTCCGGGCGGACACGTTTCAGGCCGGCCAGCGTGTGGGCCAGCAATATGCGCACGCCGAGATTTTGCGGATGCTCCAGGCAGAGCTGGAGGTTGCCATCCACGATTTCCCGTTCGCCGCTCAGGAAGTGGTTGGCCATGCCGCCCAGACCGGCGCAGCGGACGGCCAGGAGCTGTTCCAAGCGCAACAGGTAGGCCCCGAAATGCGGCGCAGGAGGCACTTGATAGCCGGCTGGCGGCAGGAAGCCGGCCAGCTCGGCCTGCGCCGCCAGCAGCGCCAACAATTGCCGGGCCAACTCCGGCAGGCCGGCCGCCGGATTTGCCGCGGGCCAGGTCGCGGTCAAACGGCCCAGGCATCGGGCATCAATGGTGCGGACCAGACGGAGCTCGACCGTCCACGGTTCGGCATTGGGCCAGAGGTGGGAGATCACCACGTAATCGCTTTTTCGTTCGCCCTGCCGGGCATAATTGGCGGCGGCGTCCTCATTCCACGGCACGCCACTCAGCACAAAGCCGGGCGGATCACTGGCCATCCACGGCACGATGGTTTGAACGTGCGCGCGGGTGTTAAACTCCACCTGCTCCGCCAGGAAGAGCGGCAGCGCGCGGCTCAGGCGACCGGGCGCATCGGCCATCTGATGTTCAATGCGCTGGGAGTTGGTGGCCACTTCGGCGGTGCAACCCAGAAACGCCACGCTGAGGCCCTCGCCGACGTGGGCGGGAAAGAGCTCGGCGGCAGGCGAATCAGGCTTGAGCCAGACCGGCCCTTCCACGGTCAGCATGGTTACCTGCATGGCCTCCTTTTGGCCCGGTTCAAAAATGACGAGGCGGGCTTTGGCGATTTCCGTATCCCAATAGCTTAAATGAGCTTTCCAATCACTCCGGTTTTGCGCATATAACTGGTCCAGGATCTTGCGGGCGGCATCAAACTGTCCCAGGTCAACGCAGGCTTTGATGAGGTTGTTGCCCACCGCCAACCCGTGGAGGTGCGGAATGAAAAGCGGCCCGGCCAGCCGCAGCAGTTCCGGCAAATGTGCGGTGTTGCCCAGATCGCCGCTCATCTGCTGCAACAGTTCCGCGGGGACCGGCTGGCCGGCGCGGCCGAGGGCCTCCTGATAGTATGTCAGGGCTTGCTCGAGATCGCGGGATTGCAGGGCGGCCCGCGCCAGCCAGAGCTGGGCGCGCCAACTCCCGGGCAGCATCGCCACGCGCCGCATGGCGTCCAAGGCCGCCGGTTCGCCGCCGCGCTCGCGCTGCATGACCACATACCAGCCAAAGCCATTGTCCAGGTTCGGGTTCAGTTCCAGGGCGTGCCAGAGCGTTTTCTCCGCGAGCGCGTGATCACCGCGGCCTGCGTGCACCTTGGCCAGATTCGTCAACAACACGCCGTCTTCCCCTTCCCGGTGCAACGCGTCGGCAAGGATCTTCTCGGCTTCATCGAAATGCTTGAGTTGCAGCAGCACGATGGCCAGGAACGTGGCGCCGCGTTTGGGTTGCGGGTCGATGCGATGAAGTTGACGAGCCGGTTCGAGGCAGTCGGCAATGAATTGGTCGTTCAGCGCGCCATTGATCAGCGCAGCGAGCTTGTCGGCGGCGTTCCAAGTCTGCTGAAAATTGGCGGGCAGAATTTTCGTGCGCCATTCCTCGCGGGGGATCTCCCCCACCCGGCCGTAATTATCCCAGACCTGCATGGTCTTCGGGGCGCTCGGCGGCGGTGGCGAGGCCGGGGGCGGCGTCAATAACGGCGCTTTGGCCGGCGCAGGTTTCTTGCCGAAAAATTTTCCAAACAGGTTCATCTGACCGCTACCAGCTTGAATTCATTGCGGGAGTAATTCAAGTCATTCCGGAAACACGGCGGCGCTGCGGCCGATGATTCCAAGCTGGACGCCGATGCCACAGCAGAGTGTAATGGCGGAAAGGCAGAGTCATGAAACACAAGACGTTCCGCCAGCGCCCGCAGTCGCAGCCTGAGGGGGTCGTCCGTATCCATGGCCGGCCCTATCCGCCAGCAGAAGCCGCCAGTCTGGCCAACCAGGCGCACCGGCAGGGCAACTTTCAAGCCGCGGCGGATATTTACGATTCGATCCTCGCCCAATCTCCCCACTGTGCGGAAGCCCACTACAATCGGGGCATTGTCCTGAATCAATTGAAGCGGCCGCTGGACGCGCTGGCGAGCTTTGACCTCGCCATTGCGCTGAAACCGGAGATTGCCGAGTTTCATAACAACCGCGGCGTCACGCTGCAGGAACTGAAGCGGTTAGCCGAGGCGCTGGCCAGTTACGACCAAGCCCTGGCGCTCCGCCCCAGCCTGACCGCCGCCTGGAGCAACCGCGGCGTCACGCTGTATGAAATGAATCGTTACGAGGAGGCCTTGGCCAGCTATGACCAGGCCATCAAGCTGAAACCGGACTTCGCGGATGCCTACTCCAACCGGGGGGCGGCCTGGGAGAAACTCAAGCTCTATGACCAGGCGCTGGCGAGCTTTGCCCAGGCCCTGGCGCTCAAGCCCGACGATGCCGCGACGTGGGTCAAGCGCGGCAACACCCTGGTCTATCAGGGCAAGATGCAGGAAGCCGAAAGCATGTTTCGCCAGGCGATCGCGCTACAACCGGAGCTTTCCGACTCGTGGTGTAGCCTCGCCAACATTCGCAAGTTTCAGGACCCGCATGACCCCTTGGTCCAACAGATCCAAGCCCTGGTCAAGCAACCCGGGCTGCCGCCCGTCCACCAGGAGAACCTTTATTTCACCCTGGGCAAAATTCATGATGATTGCGACTGCTACGACGAGGCGTTTGCCTATTATCGGCAGGCCAACGAGATCCGCGGCGCCACGGTGAATTACAATCCCGACCGTATTCACCGGACGGTGGACCAGCTCATCGAAGTCTTCAGCCGGGACTTCCTGGCCCGGCCGTTAGCGTTTGCCTCGGCGAGCCGAACTCCCTTGATCATCATGGGCATGCCCAGATCCGGCACCACGCTGATGGCCAACATTTTTTCCAATCACCGCTCCATTGCCACGGCGGGAGAACTCACCACCATCATCGACCTGACCGCCAGCTTGCGGAAAGCCGCCGGCGGCGTGGCGTATCCCCAAGCCGTGCTGACGCTCGACGCCGCCCAGACCGCCGGCCTGATCGAGGCCTATGAGCAGCGCCTGCGCCGCGATCTGGGCCCGGAGGTGCCGCACATCATTGACAAACATCCGCTCAATTTCTGGCACCTGGGATTCATCGCGCGGCTGTTTCCCCAAGCCCGAATCATTCACTGTACGCGCGATCCCCTCGACACGGGGCTTTCGAATTATTTTCAGAGGTTTCACGTATCCTATGATTACTCCTTTGACCTGCGGAATATCGGCCATTTTTATGGCGAATATGCGCGGCTGATGGACCACTGGCACCGTGTGCTGCCCGCGCCGATGCTGGAAATCGGCTATGAAGAAATGGTGCAGGACACGGAGCCCACGGTGCGCCGGGCGCTGGCCTGGCTGGGATTGGAATGGGATGAGCGCTGCCTGGCGCCCCACACCAATCCCTGCGCGGTGGAAACGGCCAGCAAGTGGCAGGTGCGCCAGCCCATTTACCGCGCCTCCCTGCACCGCTGGCGGCATTATGAAAAATTCCTCAGCCCGCTCCAGGAAACGCTCCAACAGGCCGGACAAATCCACGCCTGACCGCCGCGGGGTCGTTGAGCCGCGGGCCGGAGGGGAAAAGCCGTCTCCCGCGCCCGCCTTTTTTACCGTGGCCAAAAGTATTCAAATTGATGGGTGAAATTCGGCGCGGCTGCATTCAAGTCCAAATCGCCCTCGGCGCCGTGGTTGGGCTCCCTCCCCGTGGCGTAAAACGCGAGGATTTTCAACTTCATTTTGCCATGGGCAAAACGCACGAAAGCAGCTATTATTAAGTAGGCATCATGAATTTGGGCCATGCATGTCAGCGGGTTGCTATTCCCCCATTTGCCACCGACAAACTGGGGAATCTTGGCTGCGACTGGATGCTTTGCAACAGCGGAGAGAATTCCACCTATGAAAATCCACACACACAATTCCTATTCCACACACCCCCGAAAACCAATCCTGCTTGCCCTCGCGACGGCGCTGGCGATGCATGCGCTTTCACCGTCGCTCCAAGCTTATTCGCTCCAAACGCTCACGACCAACGTCCAGCCGCTGAGCGGCACGGACGGCGGGGGCGATGAATTTCCCGGCGCCGTCTTGCCGTTTGGCATGGTGCAATGGAGCCCGGACACCATGAATGAGGAGTGTGGCGGCTACCTCTACTCCGACAGTCAAATCGTCGGGTTCGGCGTCGATCACATGAGCGGGGCCGGCTGTTCTTATGGCGGGAATTTTGCCTTCACGCCGCTTTTGGCGACCGTCACCAAATCGCCCGGCACCAACAGCAACAATGGCAAATATGCCTTTCCCTCGTCCTATTCGCATGACAACGAAGTGACCACGCCGGGCTATTATTCCGTGAAGTTTAACAACGGCATCCAGACCGAAATTACCACCACCACCCGGTCGGGGTTTGGCCGGTTCACCTATCCCGCGGGCGGCACGCCCGGCATGGTCATTAACGCCTGCAGCAGCCCCGCCGGAACGTCGGATGCCTTGATTCAGATCAATACCAACGGGCAGGAAATCAGCGGCTGGACGATCCAGAACGGTTTTTGCGGATCCGGGCAACACACCACCCTGTATTTCGACGCGGTTTTTGACCATTCCTTTGCCACTTACGGCACGTGGAATGGCGCCACGTTGACGGCCAATGGCACCAACGCCACCGGCTCGGAGGTGGGAGTTTATCTCAGCTTCAGCCTGCCGAGCGGCGGCGTGGTGCTGGCGCGGACGGCCATCTCTTACGTGAGCGTGGCCAATGCCCGCACCAATCTGCAAACCGAAAGTCCGGCCGCCTCGTTCACCAGCGCTGGGTTCGACGCCATGACGGGCGCGGCCAGCAACGTCTGGAACGGTTATCTGAACAAGCTCCAGGTCAGCGGCGGCACCGTGGCGGACACAGCCACGTTTTACTCGATGATGTATCACGCGTTGCAGGCGCCCAGCGTGGTGAGCGATGTCAACGGCCAGTACATCGGGTTCGATGGCACCACGCACAGCGTGGCCACCAACCACGCCAAGTATGAGTTCTTTTCCGGCTGGGACATTTATCGCAACGAGTGCCAGTTCCTGGCGATGATGGATCCCGCGCGCGGCGGCGACATTGCCGAATCGCTGGTGCTGGATGCCCAACAGTGCGGTGCCATGCCCCGCTGGAGCGTGCCGGACGGGGACACGGGGGTCATGATGGGCGATCCGGCCACACCCATCATCGCTGATTTCTATGCGTTCGGTGCCACCAACTTCGACACCACGTCGGCCCTGGCGGCCATGGTGAAAGCGGCCGTGAATCCGGCCACCAAAGCAAGCAATGGCGTGCATGAACGCGACGCCGAGCGGGACTACCTGAACCTGGGCTATGTACCCACCGCCGAAAGCGGGGGCTACGGCCCGGTGTCCATGACTTTGGAATACGGGAGCGCCGATGTCGCCTTGGCCCGTTTTGCCCAATCCTTGGGCGATACCACCAACTATACGCTGGCCATGAACCGCGCCCAAAACTGGCGCAACCATTTCAATGCCGGCACCGGCTTTCTCCAACCGCGGGATGCCGACGGTTATTGGTCGCCGGGCTACCCCGCTTTTGACGGCAATGCCTACGTGGAAGGCTCGATGTACCAGTACACTTGGGCGGTCCCCTTCAACCTGAAGTCGCTCATCGACCTGATGGGTGGCTCGGAAGCCGCCTCCGCGCGGCTGGATGACTTTTTCACCGAACTCAACGATGCGGATTTGACTTATGCCCAGCACGCCTACATGGGCAACGAGCCGTGTTCCGAAACGCCCTGGATTTACAGCTATATGGGCAAACCTTATAAATCCTCGTACGTAGTCCGGGAAATCATGACCCAGCTCTTTTCGACGGCTCCGGGCGGTTTCCCGGGCAATGACGATCTGGGGCAAATGGCCTCATGGTACGTGCTGGCGGCGCTGGGGATGCACCCGGAAACACCCGGGGATGATGTGCTGGTCCTGAACGCCCCGATGTTCCCGCTGGCGATCATCCATCTGACCAACGGCGATGTGACCATTACCGCCGCCGGCGCGGCGGACGACGCACCCTATGTGGAAAGTCTCTCGGTAAACGGCCAAGTCTCGAACACGGCCTGGATTCGTTATGCGAGCATCGCCAATGGTGGCACCCTGGCCTTCACGGTGGGCACCACGGCCAATACCAATTGGGGCGCCGATCCCCTGCTGGCCCCGCCTTCCTACACGGACGGCATGGCCACGCCGGTGGCCCAGAATCCCATCTGGGGCACCGGCCTGGAAACCAATGATATTCCGTTGACTTGGACCAATACCGTGGATGGCGCAGCCTATCCCAACGGCGGCAGCGAAAATGTGGGGCCCATTGTCAGCAGCCTGTCCGGACCGGAATTGGGCGCCCGGAGCGAGAACAGCGAAAGCGGCAACACCGAAATCATGTTTTCCGGCAAGGCCCTGGGCGACGCAACCAACTATGCGTACCTCAAGCTCTTCGATTTGAGCGGGGCCAATCTCACCGTCTCTGCGGGCATGCACTTTGCCTATTGGATCTTTCCGCAGAGTCCCAACAACGACGTCCTCGCCACCGGGAGCAATAGCACTTACGTGGCGCTCAACCTCATCTTCACGGATGGGACCAACCTCCGGGACTACGGCTTGACCGACCAACATGGCGTGCCGATCAACCCCACCAACCAAGCCACCATTCTCTCCCTGGACACGTGGAATTATGTGGCCGTGGACTTGACGTCGCTGGCCGGCAAGACCATCAGTCGCATTGATCTTTGCTACAACCAACCGTACGGCGCCGGTGGCTTTCGCGGCTACGTGGACAACCTCGCCCTGGGCACGCCAGCCACCGGACTGGGCGCCAATCTGGCTCTGAACCAGCCGGCCTCCGTCGACAGTGCGCTCTCCAACGCCCCGGCCAGCGATGCCAATGATGGCAACCCCGCCACCGAGTGGAGCGCCAGCGACAGCGGCACCAATCATTGGTGGCAGGTGGATTTGGGCAGCCTCTGCAACCTGGCCGGCGATGAAGTGATCTGGCCGATCAACGGAATGGTTTATGACTACACGGTGGCCGTCTCTGCGGACAACACCAATTGGACCACCGTCGTCAATAAAACCGCCAATCCGAGCGTGGCCCAGGATCAAACCGATGTGTTCACCGCCGCCGGCCGTTACGTGCGCATCACCATCACCGGCCTCGCGGGCGGCAATTGGGCCGCGATCGAGGAATTCCGCGTGTTTGGCGCCGTCATCACGCAGCCCGCCGCGCCCACTGACCTGCAAACGGTATCTGGTTTTGGGTTGATCAACCTGGACTGGGCCTCGTCGGCGGGTGCCACCAGGTATTATGTGGCGCGCTCCACCAACGCGGGGGCGGAAACCGTGATTGCCGAAACCAGCGCCACGAATTATCTGGATACCGGTTTGGTGGCCGGAACCACTTATTATTACTTGGTATTCGCCACGAATTCACTGGGCCAGAGCGCCGCTTCGGTCGAAATCGCGGCCACGCCATTGGTCCCGGCAGTCGGTTCCTACCAGGCCGCGCTGCTCGCCAATCGTCCCCTCGCCTATTGGCCGTTGGCGGAAACCAATGGGCAAACTGCTTATGACTTGGTGGGCGGTGACAACGGCACCTATTTGTCCGGCTTCGAATTGGCCCAAGCCGGGCTGACCAAGGGCGGCTTTGGCGCGCCCAGTTATGCGGCCCTGTTCGACGGCAGCTCCGGGTATGTGGACATCCCCGAAGGCCCGCTCAACCTCACCAACGCCATGACGGCCGTGGTGTGGGTGAAAATTCCGTCCACGCCCACCCATTTCTCCGGCATCTTGGGCCACGGCGACAGTTCCTGGCGGGTGAGTATTGACAGCTCCGGCCATCCCGGCGGCAACGACGACAACGGCAACGACGCGACCAGTTCCACTTCGATTGTGGGCACCAACTGGCACATGGTGGCCTATACCTATTCGGGCGTTTCCGCCGCCAGCGGCAACAGCCTGCTGTATGTGGACGGCGTTCTGAAAGCCACCAGCACCGCCACGGTATCCACCGGCGACGGCCTGGATGTCTGGATCGGCGGCTCGCCCGACTACGGTAACGGGCGCATGCTGGCCGGCTACGTTTCCGAGGTGTCGGTTTTCACGAACACCCTTTCTGCCTCCCAATTGCTGGCGCTGTACGCGGTGGGCACGAACAGCCCGCACGTGGTGCCCGCGACGGGCACTTACGCCACCACGCTCACCGCCGCCCATCCACTCGCCTATTGGCCGTTGAACGAAACCAACGGCTCGGTGGCCTACGACCTGATCGGCGGTCATGACGGCCTCTATGTGGGCGGCGTCACGCTCGGGCAAAAGGGTGGATCATTTGCCGGCTTCGTGCCGCAAAATAAATCCGCGTTGTTCGATGGCACCTCCGGTTATGTGGACATCCCGGAAGGGCCGTTTAACTTCACCAACGCCCTGACCGCCGTGGCGTGGGTCAAGGTCCCGTCCACGCCCCATTTTTCGGGGTTGCTCGGGCACGGCAACAACTCCTGGCGCCTGACGGTGGATAGCGCCGGCCGGGCCGGAGCGGCCGACGGGTCCGCGGCTGATGCGACCGACCCCAGCTCCATCGTGGGCACGAACTGGCACATGGTGGTTTACACCTACACGGGCGTGCCGAACGTCGGCGGCAACGGCCGGCTGTACGTGGATGGCGTGTTAACCGCCACCAACACCGTCACCCAGCCATCCGGTAGCAGCCTGGACCTCTGGATAGGCGGGGCGCCGGACTACAGCACCTCGCGGTTATTGCCCGGCAGCATTGCCCAAGTGGCCGTCTTCACCAATGCCTTGGCCGCCACGGAGGTGCAAACCCTCTTCGACGCCGCATCCATCGCTCCGCCCATCACCTTCGAAAGCAGCTCCGCGACGGCAGCGGCGGGTACTTTCGTGCTCACCTGGCCGCAGGGCACCCTGCTGGAAACCACGAATCTGGCTGGGCCCTGGATCACCAATACCACCACCTCCCCCTGCACCGTGTCCCCCACCAATGCCCACATGTACTACCGGGTGAAGGTGGAATGACCGAGTCCAGCCCTTGACGCCAGTGCCCACGGCCCCCCCAGACGGAACCTGAGCCCTAGCGGCCCAGGCTCGCGGGATGACCAAAAACTGGTAACCATTCGCTTCCAACACGTCAGGCATCTGTGGCATGATTTGTCCAGATTCCGATGACCGCTGACCCGACACCACCGACGCCAAGCCAACCCCTGCAAGCACCGCCAGGCGAGGTTTTTCGAACGACGCGCTGGACACAAGTCAGGCGGGCGAAAGCTCACTCGCCGGAAGGACGCCACGCCCTGGCCGAACTGTGCAGCGCCTACTACGAACCGGTGGCCACCTTCCTCCGCTACGATTTACGGGATGCGGAGTCTGCGCGCGAACTCGCGCACGACTTCTTTGCCCACCTGCTGGCAGGTGGGTCCATCGCCCACGCCGAGCAGGAGCGCGGGCGGTTTCGTTCCTATCTGCTCGGGGCGGTAAAGCACTTTCGCTCGCATCACCGGGAGGCGTTGCGACGGCTCAAACGCGGCGGCGGAGAGGAAAGCATTTCACTCAATGAAACCGAAGCCCGTTCCGTGCCGGATGAGGGTGTGTTGTCGCCCGACGCTGCTTACGATCGGCAATGGGCACTGACGGTGGTGGCGCACGCGCTGGAGGCTCTCCGGCGCGAATGCGTCGCTGAAGGTCGTGCCGATTTCTTCGAGCGGGTGAAGCCGTGGCTCATCGGCGATACCACGCGCGGCGACCAGACGGCGCTGGCGTCCAGTTGCGGCCTGAACGCGAATGCGCTGAAGGTGGCGGTGCATCGATTAAAACGACGTTTCCGCCAGTTGCTGAAGGGGGAAGTGGCCGGCACGCTCGATGACCCCGCCTTGGTCGAAGCGGAGATGCGCGCGCTGTTCGCTGCCTTGGGAAGTTGAGGAATATGTTGGTAACCATACTACGCCGTCACGTCAGGATACCGGTATGAGCGAATCAACGGCAGCTTCAAACTCCTGCCCAAACTGCGGGGCGGCGTTACCTTCGGCCGCCACAGCCGGCCTTTGCCCGCGCTGTCTTATGGCCGAGGCGATGGTCCCAACGCAGGCGGACGTGGAGTCGGCCGCACAGCCACCGCTGCCACCTGACCAGATTGCCCCGCATTTTCCGCAGCTTGAAATCCTCGAATGTCTCGGCCGGGGCGGCATGGGCGTGGTTTACAAGGCCCGGCAGAAAACCTTGAACCGTTTTGTGGCGCTGAAACTGCTCGCGCCGGAGCGCGTGCGCGACGCAAAATTTGCCGAACGCTTCACTCGCGAGGCGCAAGCCCTCGCCGCCCTGAACCATCCGAACATCGTCACCATTTATGACTTCGGCCAGGCGGGCGGTTTTTATTACCTGCTCATGGAATTCGTGGACGGCCTCAACCTTCGCCAGCTTTTGCGCACGCGCAAGTTGGCGCCCGAAGAGGCGCTCGCCATTGTGCCGTCCCTCTGCGACGCCCTGCAACTCGCCCATGACCGGGGCATTGTTCACCGCGACATCAAACCGGAGAATCTCCTGCTCGACAAAGAGGGCCGCGTAAAGGTCGCCGATTTCGGCATCGCCAAAATTCTGGGCACCGTGGCCGCCGGCGGCCCTGGCGGTGGATTCTCCGCGCCAGAAAACGCCACGCAAACGGTGGTTGGCACCCCTGGTTACAGTGCCCCCGAACAGCAGACCGATCCGCAGCACGTGGACAGCCGCGCCGACATTTATTCACTCGGCGTGGTTTT
>CAYTJG010000177.1:0-13239 GCA_964437865.1 uncultured Bifidobacteriaceae bacterium
GGAAATTATCCAGCCCGGCAATGTGCCGGATGGGCAGCGCCGCCGAAACGCTCGGCTCGCGCTCCGGCGCATAAAACTCCCGCGCTTCCACCGGATGACGGTAGACCTGAAGTCGCGTGTGCAAGGCCTGCTCCACCGCCGATGCCGGCCCTGTCACCTCCAGCACCAGGCGGTTGGCGTGCGTCGCCACCACCTGCAACCCGTTGCTGCTGGCAAAAGCCGCCACGGCCGCGTATTCCGTCTTCGTGGGGCCGAATTGTTCCGTGAACTCCTGGACCGTGAGGTAATGATGATATTCCGGACTGGCCGGATCGTAGAGCCGCTGCAGCAACGCGCTCAACTCCGCCCGGCGGTGCAGCGGCAGACCAATGGATATGCGCAAGGGGCGATCGGGTTCGAGGCGTCGTACCGGCTTCAGACCCGCGGTGGCCGCCACCATGTGCCCCGGAATCAATTGAATATCGGCGCCCAAGACCGCGCCGGCCGTTCCGATCGCGATCAAGAGTATGAGTCCACGTGAAAGCCATTGGTGCATACCTGTAATATGTCTATGGTCCGATCGTAGGCGGAAACTCGCTGCCAACGCAAGCGGCTTTTCCCGCCATCTCGTCTGCAAACAGGAAGCACTCAATTTTGGCGCCGAGAATGGCAAATAGGCCTTGTAGGACACGAGGTAACGAGTGCTTTTTGTGTCTTTTTTCACACCCCGCTTCGGTCTTTAGCGTTGAATCTTGAATATTCACCATTCATGATTTACTCAGCCAGTGTCCGGCCCATTGTCCCCCGGCCGAAGATCGTTCTCCGGCGCCCATCGGCCATCCTCTGGCGTTCCTTGGCCATGCCACCACTAATTAAGCACATCTGCGGCAAAGGTGTGATGTTGCCGCGACATCTAAAAAGATTTTGCTAAATAACGCCGAGCAAGCTGTTTCGCCGCGCGGTCAACGTCGCAGATCGGCGTCGGCTCAGTGCTTGGCCGTTAGGAGGCGAGCGACGTGCAGCCCTGCTTTGTCCGAATTGTCGTGAGACACATGAATCGATCGGGGGCACATCTTGACATTCGGCATTTGACTTTCATTTTTTCTATAGCCTTGGCAACACAAAGTTGGACCGCAGGAACTCCAGCCACTCCGGTAGCTGCGAGGCGATGGTTTTGTAACCGGTCATCGCAAAGCAACTGCTGGCCATTTGTTGATAAAATTTCGGCGAAGGCGCGCCCTGACGCTGGTGACGGCGTGCCGCTTGTTCATAGAATAAACCGAGGCCAATCGTAATCCGGTTGGCGACGGTTGCCGGGGAATCATATTTGCAGTCTTCGCCCTCGCCGGATATGAGGCGGCATAAATGTCCCAGCTGCGTCAGTTGGGATAAAAATGCCTGGTAAATCCTGAACGTATCCGTTTCTTCGGCCCCAAACGTGGAAAGTTTGCACATGATCCAACTGAAGGAATTTTGCGGGATTATACCCGTGCTATCGTCAGCCAACTGGCTTAATTGCTGGCGAATCAGGTTCCGCGAACCGGGGTCTTCCAGCAAGACTTGGGCAGCGGCTTGCTGGTTTGACGGCACCAATTTTGCAATCAGATCTTCCATACCTTGTTGTCGGTTAATCCGGCTCGGGGCTTGACCGGGCCTTTGTTTCCACCCTTCAGCCAGCAATTCTTCGGCCATCCATTCTGGGATGGTTTCCGCAGTCCGCGTCGCCCGTAGATTTCAGTGCTTCGTTTTTTTAAGAATCACCCCACCGCTGGCGTTCAAACAGATCCCGGTCTATCCGAACCGGCTCAAGACCGCACGGATCATCTGACTTGGGGCGGTTGACCAGATGGTTGACCGGATGAATCTTCATCGGTTGGCTTTCGGAGAATTCCCGGCCTTGTGCATTTCACTGCGCGGAGTGCCCATTTTTAGCCACCCGTCGAAATACCGCGATTGGCGGAAGGCTGTACTATTTGCGACCTCGGAAATTAGCCAGGCACGCCAGTGTCTGGTAAGGTCCCCGACAGAGTGTTCCAGCCCCGGAGGGACGGAGGAATCGCGTTGGTGGATATCGATTATATTTAGCTCGAACGCCTCGGCGGACTTTGCGATAACCACATGTGCAATTAACGCGTTGTCGGTTTGACAAAACCGTGTATGAATGGCCAGATAACTGATTATGGCCCGCCTAAGAATCGCGCGGAGCGACTTACTATGGTTACACCATTCGAGATGGAAACCAGTTTCCACCGGCATAAGTGCGAAGCTTGGGGAGCGATGATACCCTCTCCTGGAGGGAGTGGTGCCAAGCCGAGGGAGCGTCCAGGACGAGGGCGAGCGATTAACTGACTTTTCTTCGCCATTGCCTTGGGCTTTGCATACTCCGGCAAAGGATTGGGTGCGTGAACTTCACGCAAGATGCGTGAAGTTCACGCATGTTTTCGGTTTCCGCAGATTGGAGGCCTGTATTTACACGGGATTTGCATGTGGCATAAGTTATGCATCCATTATTTGCAAATTTAGCTGTTCATTTGAAAACCTTGGAGACATTCAGCCCACCGGAGGATGCCCAATGAAAATAAAAAATCTCGGCGCGCTTTTTGCGGCAGTCTTTTGCTCTGGGTCCAGTGCGCCGGCCCAGACTTGGACGCAAGGTCCGACCAACTTCGTGTATTATTACCTGGGGGTCGCCATGTCGGCGGACGGATGCAAACTCGCGGCTGTAAGTTCGGGTCAGCACGCAATTGTTTCAACCGACTCCGGCAACACGTGGCAGACGAACCAGGCTTCCCCCATCTACGGCACTTGCATCGCCTGTTCGGCCGACGGATCGAAATTGGCGACCTGGAATATTAACGGTGGAAACTATGGCATCTATGTCTCGACGAATTCAGGTGGAACTTGGGCAAAAACCAATGGCCCGACTGCATTCAACTCGATTGCGTCCATGTCGCTCGCTTCTTCCGCAAACGGAAGCGTACTGCTTGAATCAGGTTCCGGCAGTTACATTTATGTATCCACCAATTCGGGAGCGAGTTGGTCCACCGGAGGATCGCCAAGCGAAGAATGGGTTTCCGGGGCGTGCTCGGCCGATGGAACCAAACTGATCGCGGCCTCAAGCAGCGGAATCTATACGTCGACCAATTTTGGCTTTGCCTGGACGGCGACCGCGCTTCCCGCTCAAACCTGGAGTTCCCTGTCCGTAGCTTGCAGTGCCGACGGAAAACAATTGATCGCTTCCGGCCTCGAAGGCACTTACGTTTCAACCAATTTTGGAGGCACGTGGAGATTGTCCATCCCCGAAGCCGGCAAGGTGGCATCATCGGCCGATGGGACAAGGTTGGCGGTGGCGGGAAATTTCGTTTATACTTCGGGCGATTCGGGAGTCATCTGGATGACTAACAGCGGTCCCGAATCATGTACTTTCATCGTTTCATCGGCCGACGGTTGCGAGTTGGTGGCTGGTACCCAACATGGCTTGGGCTTCTGGATTGGCCGGTTTGTTCCATCGCCGCGAATCGATTTTGCATCGTCAAACGGAAACGTTGCTCTCTCCTGGACCATTCCGTCGACGGAATTCGTTTTGCAGCAAAATTCCGATTTGACCACTACGAACTGGTTGGATGTAACAGCCACACCCCAGCTCAATTTGACTGACTTGCAGGATCAAGTCACGCTGCCCGAGTCCGCCGGCGATGCTTTTTTTCGGCTTGCAGCGCCTTAAAGGCTGTCTGAATCAAAAGGGTTGGAATCGCGCCACCGCGCCGCCAGCGGGCGCCAGTTTCAGGGGCAAAGTATCACCCGGGAAAACTTCACGTTCCTCCACCGTCAAATGCTCCGCGTTCAGACCGCTGTCGTCCGCGTCCCGCCAGAGCTGCATTTTCCAGCGACCGGCTCCCAGAAAATCCAGCTTCACCGGAATCTCCCGCGCGGTGGAATCGGTCATGGCGCCGAGGAACCAGTTGTTCCCGGCTTGCCGGGCTTCCACCAGATGTTCTCCCACCGCGCCATCGAGCACGCGCGTTTGGTCCCAAACCGTCGGCACCATTCTCAAGAAGTCCGCCCCCGGCTGGTTGCGATAATGATCCGGGTGATCGCACACACAGCCGATCGGACTGTCATAGAGGACGAATAACGCCAGTTGCGCCGCCCGCGTGCCTTGCACCTCCGTGGCTTTCGGATCAATCTGGAACTGGGCCGGCTGGCGGTTCAAGAATCCGCCCGGCGTGAAATCCGCCGGACCGGCCAGGAACCGGGTGAACGGCAGCGTCAATTTGTGTTCGGGGGTCACCCGCTTGCTCCAGCGATTGTATTCGTTCCCCAAAACCCCCTCGCGGGTGATTTGATTCGGCAAGGTGCGGTTCAGACCCGTGGGCTTGTAGGCACCATGGTAATCGATCATCAAATGATGGGCGGCTGCCGTGCGCGCGATGCGCTCGTACCAATTCACCATGAATTGATCATCGCTATCCATGAAATCCAGTTTCACGCCCACGATACCCCATTGTTTGAAGCGGGCAAAAACGTCGTCGCATTTCTCAAATCGCTCCAGATCATTCCACCGCACCCACACCCACAGCCGGACATTTTTCTCGGCGGCAAACCGCCGTACCTCTGCCATGTCCACGGCCGGATTGATTTTTCGCAAATCGGAATTTGGCTTGTCCGGCTCGCCATACCAGTACCAATCGACCAACTGATACGGCCACCCCATATCCGCCGCGAGCTGGATGTACTGCTTGAGCGTGGCGGTGTCCATTTGCGTGTCGCCGGACCACCAATGGTCCCACGCCATCATGCCCGGCTTGATCCACGACGTGTCGGTCAATTCGCAGGGGGTGGCCAGATTCAAAACCAAATCGCTCTCGATCAACCGTCCCGGCTCGCGGCCGATCATCAACACGCGCCAGGGCGAATCATGCGGTGCGGCAGCCTTGACCAAACCATCGCCTTCACGGCGCGGTGCCAGCTTGGCGACCAGCGTTACGCCGCTCGACGAAGCCTCCGTCGCCCCGGCGAGCCACATCCCCGACCAATCGAACAGGTCCGATTCCGTCACCGCCACCCAGGCGGCCGGCGTTTGCACGAGCAGTGGCAAACCGATGACGGTGGCCGGCCTGATCTCGGATAATAGCTGCGGCTTGAACTCCCATTCCTGCGCCCCGTGAAAGCCGCCCCCGTTATCGTGCTGGCCGGCAAAGCAATGATCGTTCTCCGCAAAGGCAAATTCCGTTTGTTCCCGGTCCAACACAAACGATTTCAAGCCCGCTTGCGCCGGCAAGAAGTAACGAAACCCAATCCCGTCATCGAACACGCGAAAGACCACCCCAAATTTCAGTCCGTTCGCTTTCTCCCGGAGCGTCAAGCGGAGTTCATTGTGGTGATCGCGCACCTGTCGGCGTCTGCCCCATGGATTTTCCCAACGACGGTCGACCGCGTCGCGGGCGATCTTAATCAGTTCCACATCCTGTCCCAAATCGATCCCTCCGCGCAAGCCAAGCCCCAACCGCGATTCATTCAAAATACGTTGGCCATCCACACTGACCATGTACTGCAGCGGTCCCGTCGCCGTGCAGCAAATCTCGATCCTCCCATCGGGCGACCGCACCGTCAGCGGGCCGCCAGGTCTGGTGCTGGCGCAACTCGCGCACAGGCAAAGCACCAGCCCCACGCCAAGGTGGGCCAGGAACGAAAATGTCGTGCGCGTGTCTTTGGCAACCGGAGGTCGTGCCGGCGGATTGGGGAAAGTAGTCATAGTGCAGTTATTCCTGACTGGCATTTTGCTGGCTGTTCGCTGCTGTTTTATAATTTCACCCGCCCCCCGTCAAGCCGCTGCATTCAGCAAGCGCTTATAGGACTACTCTTGTTAGGGCGAACGGAGGCGGTAGAAGCGGTTAGGATAGTCCGTCCAATGTGGATCGCTGAAATAGACCGAGCCGGTCGTCAGTGTGTTCGTCTTCACCGGCTGCCAGTCGGGATTGGAGAGACTTGTGCTGGCTTCCACCACCACGATCAGATTACTGGTGCCGGTGATATTGAATCCGAAACCGTTTGCGCGCACGCCGAAGCTTGCGCCGCTAGTTTGTGCCCGCGGATTCCAAAGCACCGTGGGCTGGCCGGCAAACGTCGTCCCCCAGCCCGTGGTCCCCGGCATATAATAAACCGTCGTCGGCGTGGGCGGCTCATAGATGGGCGGGTAAATTGGGAAATTGGACCACTGAAAAAACACACTGGAATCAACACTAGGTGCATTGCCTTGAAAATAGACACTATTCAGGTTGTCACAGAAGGCAAACGCGTAGTTGCCGATATTGGTGACGCTGCTTGGTATCGTAATGCTGGTCAAACTGGTGCAGGCGGCAAAGGCATAACTTCCGATCGTCGTGAGATTGGCCCCAATGATGATATTGGTCAGGCCGAGGCCGGCAGCGTTATCGAACACCCCGCTGGCGACGGTGGTGACGGGCAGGTCGTTGATCACGTCCGGGATGGTGATTGAGCCCCCCGAACCATTGAATCCATTGATCGTGATCGAATTGCTTGTGGGCGTGCAAACATAGGGTGGAACCGACAGATAGGCCGGCAGACCGTCAAAGGTGGAGCCCCAGCCGGAAGTGCCCGGCAAATAATAAACCGCTTCCGCGGTGGGGTTATAGAAGCTATTGCCAAAAATTGGGGAGAGGATGCCCGGGGAGAGGATGCCGATCGAACCAGACAAGGTGATCCCGGGGGCATTTCCCGCGAAATAGATGCCGGCATGCGAGCAGTTGGCGAATGTGGAAGTCCCAACGTTGGTGACACTGGTGGGAATCGTGAGGCGGGTGAGATTGGAGCAGCCGGAAAACGCGGCGCTCCCAAGGCGGATGATCCCGTTGGAAACAGCGTAACTTCCGCCGATGCCGCCCGGAAATTGGATGAGCGTGGTTTGTGGCTTGTCGAATAGAATACCACTGACGCTGAGATAAAACAGGTTTTGCCCGTCCACCGTCATGTCGGTCAAGTTTCCACAGGCGGCAAATGCGGCGTTGCCGATGTTGGTGACACTGATCGGAATGGCAACGCTGGTAAGACCGCTGCAGTTCTGGAACGCCTCGGCTCCGATGCTCGTAACGCTGCCGGGAATGACATAGGTTCCAGCAAAGGCGCCGGGAGCTTCGAGCAGCGTGGTTTGCGGTTTGTCGAATAATATTCCGTTGGTGCTGCTATAAAAGAGATTTTGTTGGTCCACCGTAATGGCGGTCAGGCTGCTGCAATTGGCCACCATCTCTATGGGGCCATTTACCGGCGGTGTCCCACTTCCAGTCCTGACGATTCCCGAACTGGTGCCGACAATATTGGTAACATTTTTTGGAATGGCGATGCCGGTCAAGCTTGAGCAGAAGGCTAAAGCATCACTGCCGATGGTGGTGACGCCGGCACCGATGCTGACATTGGTCAGGCTGCCGCAGGAGTAAAACGCCTGGCTGCCAATGTTGGTCACGCTGTCGGGAACCGTGATCCCCGTCAAACGGGTGCAGTCTGAAAACGCCCCGGCTCCAATGCTGGTAACGCTGCCGGGAATCGTCGGGCTTCCCGCGATAGCGCCGGGAGCTCGAATGAGTGTTGCTTGCGGTTTATCAAACAAAATTCCGTTGGTGCTGCTATAAAAGAAATTTTGTCCATCCACCATGATGTTGGTCAGGCTGCTCTGATATTCAAACGCCCCGCTGGCGATGTTGGTCACACTGTCCGGGATCGTGATGCTGGTCAGGCTGGCCGTAGAATAAAAAAACACGTTGATGCCGGTGACCGGATAGCCATTAATGAGGTCGGGGATGATGACATTGCCATTCGTTCCCGTATAACCGGTGATGGTGATGGCACCGCTGTTAGTGGTGTAAGTAAATTGCGCCTGCACGACGGCGGGCAGCCCCAGCAAAAACAGCCCCGTGAGAACAAGGTTCCACAATTTCATATTGAATGAGATATTGTGTTCGGTTTCCCTGCCTCAAAGCAATCCATTAATGGCTCGCTTTCGGTCCATTCGAGGCTGGGTTAAGTAGAAGTGTTTTACTCGCAATACCGCAGGCACTTCCTTGTAGGCCAACGTCGGGGCCGAACCTCAAATGTCGAATGTCGAGATGTGACCCCGGACGAGTGATCGACCAACGACCGTCGGTGGTTTTTCTGATCCACCACATGAATCTGGTGCTGTCTGGTTGGGCTTTGAGACCTCCTCCAGCGCAACAGAATCCAGTGCCGCTGCTGGTCTGGTTGGGCAGGTGCCGAAAATTGGATATGAATTCTTCGGTCAAGGGGGCCTTGAATTTCTGTGTGATCCCTGGGCCGTCGCCATGCCAGGGAAGTCGCTCGATTTCAAACACCAGGAATCCATTTGTTCCAAGCGCAGCACAAACCGGGGATGCATTCGCAATCAGCGCAATCAATAGCAGCAGCGTTTTCATAGTTAAACGTTTTGCGGTCCGCGGCCGTCCTCGGCCGCTGAGAAATGATTTTGAACAAAACAGCATGTGGCAAGAGTGTTTCGAAACGAAAGGCCGCAATACCCGTACGATTACCCGGCGTACGCTTTGAAAGCGGCCGCACCGTGCAGCAGTATCCGCGCCCCGGCGCGGGCGTGTTCTGCTCCGGTTTTTAAAACACGTCCTGGCGCTCATGGACTGAACCACGCCGGCCTGCCTGTGTCAACCGCGAAGGCGGCCGGACCGGTGCGGACAGCGATGGCTCTGGAGGAATTGCATATTATAGAGATCTCCTGGCACTCCCGTGGGCGGGGCGCGTCTCCCCGAGCGCGCCGCGACCGTAGCGTGAAGTCTCGCACGCCATCGGGATCACGACGGAACCGCGGTGTTGATGATGCGGATCTGATCGGGCCGAGCGTGATTTCAGTTGACCACCGTAGCGGCTCTGGCGAGTGCCGCCATCTGACCGTGCCAAACCAACCGCCCCAACCGCCCTGGCATTGGTAAATCCACTTCCGCGACTATCGGGAATGTCTTTGTTTGACTCCTTTTCTCGTCAATCTCAAGCAAACCTACAATCTGCGACAAGTCTGCGCTCATTTCCCCGTCTTATTGGTTTGCGTGTCCGGGCCGAAATCGATCGAGGCGGAATTGATGCAATACCTCAGGCCGGTCGGGGCGGGGCCGTCGTCGAACACGTGACCGAGGTGACTGCCGCAGTTGGCGCATAAAACCTCGGTGCGGCGCATGCCGAAGCTGGTATCCGTGTGCTCCACGACCACGCCTTTGGCCGCCAGATCGGAGAAACTCGGCCAGCCGCAGCTGGATTCGAATTTTTCCTGGGAGGTGAACAGCACCGCGCCGCACGCGGCGCAGTGGTACACCCCGGTCTCGGTGGTCTGCCAGTATTTACCTGTGAAGGCGGGCTCCGTGCCGGCTTCGCGCAGCACGTGGTACTGTTCCGGTGTTAACAGCTTGCGCCATTCTTCATCGGTCCGGTGAAAGGGAAAGTTCATGGTCGAATTGGTTGAGTTGTTCTGGGCCGTTGGACGGTTGGTTTGATCCGCCGTGCACCCGGTCGCCGCCAGGCAGGCAACCAGCAGGTAAATCTTCAAACTCGTTTTCATTTTTTATCGCCTCACTCTCTCCCGTCATCGGCCGCGCACGCGGCGAATGGCGGGGCTTACGCTTCGGACCGCGCCTTGGCCGGAGCCCGCAATTCGCGGAACTCATGCGTCCAATTGTCAATCCGGCAGACCGCGCGATAATCGCAGTATTCGCAGGCGGTGGCCGCGCCCTTGCGGTAGGGATCCACCGCCGCCGCCCCGGAATATATCTCACTCCCGAGCCGGCGCAACTGCGCCTCCACCTGGTCCAGCAACGCATTGAATTCCCCGCCCGCCAGCGCTTCCGTGCAATTGGACCGCACGGACCCGTCATTGTTCAACACATAGTTGAATTGGTCCCGGGTCCGGGGGCGGTCGAGCTGGTCCAGCCAGGCGGCGTCGAACCGGCCGGTGTGGCGATAAGCCAGCCGGCGGGCGGATTCGGCCTCCGCGAGCACTTCGGTGCGGGAGGCTCCGCCTTCAAATTGTCCGCGCAAATTCACGTAGAAGACGCCGGCGGGCACGATGGTTTGGGCGCCCAGGAAAGCGGCCGGCCATCGGCGAACGGTCGCCAGATACGCCAGGAGCTGCAACTGCACGCCGTGCTGCACGAGGACCGCGTCCAGCCGCCGGTTGCTGGATTTGTAATCCATCACCACCGCCAGGGAACGGTCGCCGGCGCGGCAAAGGTCAATCCGGTCCACGCGTCCGCGCAGGGCGAGCCGGTGGCCATGGTCGAGCTCAATCTCCCACGCGGGCAGGGACGTCTCCGGCAGGCCAAAGCCGGTCTCGGCCTGGACGGGATCGAATTGATATTGCCCATGCATCCAGTTGATGAGGACTTCCACGAATTCCTGGAGGGCGGTCGTGAGGGCGCGGGCGGCAAAGCGCGCTTGATGGTCTACGCGCAACAGCCCCTGGCGATACACGGGCGCCAATTCGGCGGTGATCCGGCTGATCCGCTCGCGGGCTTCGGCCGGGGTGAGATCCCGCCAGCGTTTGTTTTCCGCCACCAAGTTGTCGTGAAACTTCTTCAGGATTTCGTGCTGGAAGCTGCCGCGTTCCCGGGCATCGAGTTCAAAGTGTTTGCGTTCCTCGGCGGAAAGTCCCACGTGGACGAAAAAGCGGAACGGGCATTGCGCGAATTCCTCAAGGCGGCTGACCGAGGATTTCAAGACAGGACCGTAAATCTGTTCCGCGAGGGCAGGGGAGAGGTTTTCTGTTTCCAGCGGCTCGCGCAGGCGCGCCAGTTGCCTGGCGTAGGACTGGACGGCGGGAATGGCCAGGAGGGCGGCGCGCGGAAAAGCCGCTTCAGAAATCTCCTTCGGTCCGGCGGACCGTAGGATGGTTTCGGCGAGTTCGCTGACGTGTTCGGCCGCGCGCCCATCGGTGACCGCAAACTCGCCGATGATCAGCCCGGGCAGTCGCGGTTGCAAATGCGCGATGAACGGCGATGGATTCAGCGCCCGGCCGCCGGCATCCTGCCGCGCCAAGGTGATGGCGAGTTGGCGGCTGGCGCGTGTGCAGGCGATGTAGCCCAGAAAACGTTCCCGGGAAATCTGGTCCGGCAGATCCGGCCCCAGCAGGACATTCTGCCGGTTCAGTTCTTCGCGATCCGAATGCGTGAGAATCACCGGGGTGGGGGGCGGCGCGGGGAAGACGGATTCGTTGAAGCCCAGCAGCAACGCGAATTTCAAATCGGGATTGCGCGCGCGGTCGATGGCGCCCACCAGCACTTCATCCAGCGCCGGCGGGATGACGCCCACCGTCAGCGCCGCCAGGCCGGCATCAAGCACTTGCAGCCAGTCGCGCAGCGGCAGCCGCTCGCGCGGGAAAGCCAGGGCCACGTTGTCCAGCCAGGATTTCATCTGGTCGAAAACGGTTTGGTGGAGCGAGGCGGGCTGGCCGGGCACCGACGGCGCGCCGGTCGCGGAAAGCGACCAATCTGTGAGGGCGGCTTCCACGTCCAACGCGGCCCACAGCGCGGCGATGGCGGCGGCCAGTTCGGTGCCGGTGGGTTCCGCTGGCAAGCCGCGGCCCAGCGCCTCAAAGGGGGTGATCAACTGGCGGCGCAATTGTTCGGCGCCTTCATCCGGCAATGGCTCGCGCCATTGCTTGCCGCGCCAGCCAAATTCCAGCGCCAGATTTTCCAGCCGGTCGATTTCGTTTTCCGGGAGCCGCGTGAATCCCGCCTTGAGCGCGGCAAACCAGTCGTCGTGCGCCCAGTCATACGCGATGGTGCGCAACGCGCTGCGGGTGAGTTCGGCGAGGGGGTGATGCGCCACGCTTTCGCGGCGATCGAGAAAAAAAGGAATGCCGTAGCGGCGGAAAACTCGGGCCAGCGGCCGGTGATAATTTTCGAGATCGCGCACCAGCACGGCGCAGTCGCGAAACCGGTGGCGGGCATCGCGGCGCACGAAGCGCTGTAGTTCGCGCGCGGCCAGCATGGCTTCGGCTTCGGGGTTGGGGCAGGCGGTCACCGAGATTGCCGCGCCCACATTCGCCGTTTCCAAGTCGCTGAACACCGACAGGGACCAGTTGGCTTCCAGCGCCGCCAGCGCGGATCCCTCCGGAAAACGCGTTTGGCCGGGGGCGCGCGGCAGAATCTCAGTTTGGATGTTGACGCCGGGCAGGGCGGCCAGTTGCTGACGGCATTGTTGGAAGGTCTTGCCGATGGCCGACCAGATAGACAGCCACGAGGTGGTGGGCGACGGTTCGGTTTCGAGGCAGAAGGCGAGCGTGGCCTGTTGGCAGCAGGGGATCACGGCGGTCAGCAGGGCGTGCTCCTGCGGCGTCATTTCCGCGAAGCCATCCAGCCACAGGCCGTCGATGGCCAACGGGTGGCGCCCGGTGCCGGTTTCGGCCCGCAGCCGGTCGGTGGCCGCATCGAGGAGTCCGTCGGGGTCCTGCAAGCCATGGGTCTGGAGCCAGGCTGCATATAGTTCCAGAAGCAGGGCGAGGTCGTTGAGTTTGTCGCGCAATTCCGGTCGCAGGGCCGGGGTGGCGGCGAGGGTGCGGAGCCGGGTGGGGCCAATCTGCTGTCGTTGCAATTCTGCTAACTGGTCGCCGAGTTCCTGGGCAAAACCGGCTTGGCGGGCGCTGCCGCGCAGGCATTTCAACTGGCGGTCATGCGTGCGCAACAAGGCGCGCAGCACCATCAGGCGCCCTTCGGCGGATAACCGCCGCGGCGGGGCCACGTTCAGCGTTTCAAAAATGAAGGCCGCCAAACGGTCGAAGGACAGGACGCGCAACCGGCTGAAGCCGGCGAGGGTTTCCCCGGCCAGCAACTGCCGTTCAAGTTGAAAGGTGGCCTGTTTGGGGGCGAGCAGGATGATTGGCATCGGATCCGCGGGCGCCTGGGTCAGGGCGGCGCGTAACTCGGCCAGGCAGCGGAAAGTTTTGCCGCTGCCAGCCGGGCCGAAAAGGAAACGCACGTGCACGGGATATGTTTAGCGCAAAGACGCAGCCGCGCAAAGGGACAATCGCAGGGGCGCTCTACAAACACGTTTTTGTAGGCGACGACGTCAGGAATCGTGGGCCCAAGGGCCGCTGTTAGCGGGGCGCGTGATTGCGGGGCGGCGCATTGGAATGGCTTGCGCGTTGGTTGGCGGGCGCCGCGCGTTCGGAGAACGCGCTCCACCAGGGTCTTTTGTTTTGAAGCTCATAGGGCGGCGATAATTGCCAGACATTGT
>CAYTJG010000178.1:0-13234 GCA_964437865.1 uncultured Bifidobacteriaceae bacterium
GCAGGGATTCGCAGCGCTGGCTATGGGCGGCTAGCGCTTGCTTCAATTCAGCAGCTTGCTTGTCGGCGGCGGCGCGAGCGGCCCCCAATTCCTTGGACCGCGATTCGAGATCCTGGTTGCGGACGGCCAGCAACCTCCGTTGCTCGTCCAGTTGGGCGCGCAATTGGGTCTGCGCTTGAGTGATTGCCGCCAGATCTGCTTCGTTGGCCTTCCGTTGCTGGTCGCTGGCCGTCAGTTGTTGTTCCGTCGTTTCATACCGCTGTTGCTCGGCGGCCAGTCCGGCGGCCAGTTCGGCCAGTTTCTTTTCCAGCCCCGCCCGGCGGGCTTCGAATTCCTTGGCTTGTCCGGCCAACTTATCGTTCCGCGTGTCCAGCAATTGTTGTCGCCCGACCAGTTCGGCCCGCAGTTGCGACTGTATTTGCTGGCTGGTGGCCAGCTCGGTCTCGAGGGCGTTGCGCTGTTGTCGGAGGCTGGCGGTTTGTTGTTCGGCGCTTTCGCGACGGCCGGTTTGTACCGACAGTGCCTCCGTCAACTCCTTGATTTTTTCCGTCACCTCCGGCCGGTCCGCCGGCGGCTCGGCGAGCACCAAAGGAGCGCTCACCGGCTGCGCTTGCTGCTGCGTTTCAAATTGCAGCCAGGCCTCCTCGATGCGTTTTACGAGCGTCGCCTGTTTCTGCTCGTTTTCCGCCAGCGCGGCCTGCAGGGCGGGGCGCTCGTCATCGCCGGCGGTCGCCGTTTGCTGCGTTAATTTATCCTTCTCCTTTTGGGCTGCGGCCAGTGCCGATTCCAAATCACCCATGAGCCGGGCGCAATCGGCCGCCTGTTCCTCGGTGGTTCGGACCGGGGCAGCCGGGGGCGCTGGGGGCGGAGCCGCAGGGGTGTTCAGGACCGGTGCTGGCGTTGCTGGTGCGGCCGGCGCGGCTACCATCCGCAAGGGAATAGGCGGGTCCACACGTTGGTTTTCAGGCGAGGCCGGTGCCACGGGTACCTTGGGCGGGTTGGTCGGGCTGGGTACCGCCGGAGCCTTGGCGGCGTCCGCCGATGCCTTGGCCATTTTGGTCACCTTGGCGTGCTGGGGGTGCAGCAGGTAAATGAGCGCCTTGACGATGAGTTCCAGCGGAGAAATCGGTTTGGCGATCATGCCGTTGCCGCCGCAAAGCACGCTTTGCGCCCGGGATTTAAAATCGTCCTGCATGGTCACGAAGATGACCGGGACATCCTTGTAGCCGGGCAATTCGCGGAGACGCTCGCACGTTTCCAGACCGCTGAGCACCGGCATGTTGATGTCCATCAGGACCAGATCAAACGGGCTGTGTTCCAAAAGGGCCAGCGCGGCCACGCCGTTGGCCACACAGACCGTTTCAAAATTGACGCGCTTGAGCGCCAGTTCGTTGGCGCAGTTGCAAATCGGGTCATCATCCACCAGCAGGATGCGCCGCCGGCGCGTGTTTTTGGCCCGGGAAGTCTGGTTGGTGCGGAGCAGGTATTCGAGGCCATCCACGGCCTGAAACATCGTCTGCACGGCGGACTGGGACATGCGCTTGCTGGAGTTGAAGCCGCGCTCAAACAGCATGGCTTCCAGGGCGCTGCTCAATTCCGTGATCTGGGACCAGCCCGCCATGGTGCTCCGCGCACTCAGCAGGCGGAGCCGGCGATAGATTTCCTTGAGATCTTCCTCGGCCTCCTGGGTGCCGGCGGATTTGGCGTACTTCAGGCACACGCCCCGCAGCATGGCGACGTCGGCCGGCCAGCTTTTCAGCAGATCCGCTTTGGCCTCGGTGGCGGCGAGCGTGTCAGCTGCGTCGTCCTCCGCAATTGGGTCGGATTGTGGCTCCGGCCTTCCGGGTTCGCGTTGGGGATTGGGGGCCGCCGGGGTCCGCAGAGGTTTGGCCCCGGGCTGCGGGCTGTCCTTGACCTCGGCGGTCTGGAGAATTCCGTGAATGATTTTGGCCAGTTGCTTGGGCGAGCATTCGGACTTGAGCACGCCGGAGGTGGCGCCTGCCTTCATCGCCTTCTGCGCCACTTGGGGCAGGTAGGCGTTCGAGAGGATTACCACCGGCAGATCGTGAAACCGGGGATTGGAACGGATCGATTCAAGCACCTTCAAGCCGTCCACCTTGGGCAGCATCAAATCGAGAATGACCAGATCCGGCTGGAGTTCGGCGAGTTTTTCGATGGCGGCCTGGCCGTCGTTGACCGTGAGCAGGTGAAAGCCTTCGTGCTCCAGGGTCTTGCGGTAAAGACATTGCAAGAACGGATCGTCATCCACCAGTAGGATGTTCTTTTTCTGAGTCTTGTTATTCATTCCTGGACCGAGGTTTGTCCCGAATTCAAGCCCAACCGAACGATTACCGCCAAGTCTTGTCAGGCATTTCGCGTAATGCATTGAGCAACTTGACTGCCAGCCCGTGGTTGGGAACGGCCAGAATCCATGGATTCCCACCGGGGAATTAGAGGGGTTGCGGCGGCTTTTCCATTCCCCTTAGTTGTAAATGGTTAGCGATGGAGGGTGGATGGCTTGTCGTTTTGCGGCCTGGCTGGTTCGGCGCGGGTGCGGGGGTGGGGCGGGGGCAGAAAGTCCCCAAACAGCCGGCGTTTGTCTATTTTGTGGGCGAATCCGGGCGGCGATGGTTGAAAGCGGGACAAGCCGCAGGAATCTAGCGATTTGTGAATTGGCGGCGCCGGGACGGGATCGTTTGAGGGGGGTACACTCCGATTTGCGTTGGACAGTTGGGTCCCACCGTCGGGGCGGCCCCAGTTCGATCAGAACCGAACGCTCATGTTCCGTCGCTAAGCCGTTCCCATTAGGCAGAGCTTGTCCAGCGAGTTCGTCCGGTGCTCATTTTTGGTCCGCGCGGACCGGGTAGAGCATTTGCCCGATCGCTCGACTGGCGGCAATCGTCTCGCGGTACGGCGTGTCGGCGATGTCCACAAACCCAATCTGGTAATTTTCCTCGTCATAGACCCGGCCGGTGGTGGGCTCGTCCTGCCATTGAAACCAGTGCGTGCCCACCCACTGCGGGTGACGCAGAGCACCGAGGACATAGCCCCGCATACCAAAGAGCCTTCCGGCCAGCGTATCGTCCGCGGCGTGGGGCAACGGTACTTTGAGCGTGTTGGTTTGCCCGGGAGCCAACTCCACTGATCCGGTGACGCAATGTTTGCTGCCATCGGCGCCCGGATTGTCCACGCGGCAATAAACCGTTACGGCGTTGGTGCCGGTGTTTTGCAGCCGCACCCAGACCGCTGCGTCGGAGGACAGGTCCCAATGTCCGCTGGTGGCAGGCAGGGTTATTCCCGGCCAAGGCTGCTCATGCCCGGTCTCGACGCGCAGGGCATAACCGGCGGCGGACTCCAATACCGTTGCTTTGGCATCGCTGCCATGGACGGTTTTCTGGTCGAAGTGCTCGTCGAAAGTAACCAGGGTTTGCGAGGCGACGCCGGTTGCCCACGAGCCGAAGGCCAGCAGCAATCCCAAGGCGGTGATTCCTCCCCGGCGCCACGCGGTGGCGGGCGGCGATGGGCGTGCCTGGCGGCGGTTGACCTTTCCGCGGTTCACCCTTTCACCATTTATCCCAGTGCACATAGTCGGGATTGAAGCGGGTGCGCGGTTCTTTCTGTTCGCCGGGGTGGCCGATGGCGAGGCCGGCGACGGGAATGACCGAGGCCGGGAGGGAGAGCGCCGCCCGCAATGTGCGGATGCGGTCTTCCCGCGGATGGATGCCCAGCCAGCATGCGCCCAAGCCCAGCCCGTGCGCGCACAGCAGCAGGTTTTCAACGGCCGCCGAGCAATCTTGCAGCAGGTAACTCAACTGCCGATCGTGTGCCGCTTCCAAATCGCCGCAGACAATAATGCCCAGCGGCGCCGTGGCCAGCATGCCGCCAAAAGGCAGGGCCGCCGCGATGGTGGACAAGATCCCGGGGTCGCGCAGGACCACAAAGCGCCAGGGATCGCGCGCCACCGCCGAGGGCGCGGCCATGGCCGCCTCCAGCATTTGCCGGATGGCGGCTTCACTGACTGCGCCCGGCGCATAGACCCGGATGCTGCGGCGCCCGAGCAGGAATGACTGGTGATCAAATGTATTCATGAGGAAAGGGAGCGATGGTCTCGCGGCGCGTTTCAGGGCACGATGACGCGCAAGCGCTGCGGTTCAACGGCAAAGCTGGCCGGCAAATTGCCCGCCCATTCCCCGTCCAGTTCAAATGCGGCCGGGGTATCGCTGGTAACTTCGAGACGTTCGGCGGATAGGCGACGTACGAGTTTTTCCGAGAGTCGCCGGCGGAACAGCAAACCCGGCGCCAGCCGGATCAGGGCGAGCAGCGATACGCGGGGAATGACACAGGCATCCAGACGGCCATCAATCAGGGTGGCTTGGGGAAACAACGCAAATGGCCCGCCGTAAAATTTGCCGTTGCCGAACAAGGCCAGCTCGCCCTCGACCTTTTTGCCATCGGCCCAGAGGGTAAGGTGCGGCTGGGTTTCGGTCAGGGCCTGAAACCCGGCGACGACATAGGCCAGCGGACCGCTATGGGTCTTGAGTTTCCAACTGACCAATTCCACGGCGCGGGCATCCAGGCCGGCCCCGCCCAATTGTGCGAAATACCGCCGGACGGGCCGGTCCTTTTCCCGGAAAGACACCTGGCCCAGGTCGATCTTGGTTTCGCGGCCGCGGCGCAGCATGGCCCAGGCGGCTTCGAGACGCAGCGGAATGCTCAGTTCGCGGGCAAACACATTGACGGTGCCCAGCGGGAGCACCCCGAGGCTGGTGCGCTGGAAACCGTCGTCCACATCCCCGATGCCATTCAGCACTTCGTTGACCGTGCCGTCGCCGCCGGCAGCAGCCACCACGTCAAAGCCTTCGGCCACGGCGGTGGCCGCGAACCGGCGCGCGTCGCCCGGCCCGGTGGTGGCCTTGAAAACGGATTGCTGGGCCATCTCATCAAGATGCCGCCGGAAACGCCGCGCCTTGTTGCCGCGGGCGGCGGGATTGAAGATCACACAGATGCGCACAAGGGAATGTGTTTTATTTTCGGGGCATTAGTCGAGGAGAAACCTATTTCAGGAAATCGGGCACGAGGCGGGATTCCAGCAGCAAGCCCCACCACCAGACGAGGGGTAGGCCGCCGCGCAGATAGAACCACACCACCAGCAGTCCCGCGAGCAGCCGGCACAGCAGCATCACGGCCAGCAACGAGGGCGGCACGGACACGGCGAGTTTTTGGGTCTTGTAGAAGAACAGCGCCGCCGCCATCAGCCCGGCGAGCCCGGCGGTCACCCAGCGGTTCTGCGTCAAACGCATGAGCCAGTCGACCGGGGCAAAGATCGAGAACAACTGGTTAAAGGCCAGCAGGAAGGCCACCGAGGCCAGCCAATGTCCCCAGTCCGGCGGATATTCTTCCGGCAACTGCGGGCGTAACACCGGATCCAGCCAGCCGTGCCAGATCAGGGCCAGGGCGATTCCGCCCACGGTGGCCACGGCCAACGGGGCCGGTTCCGGGCGGAGGACGAGGGCCGGCCGGCCGGTATAGGGCTGGTGCCAGGCAAACACGAATCCCCAGAGCACGATGCAGCAAAAGAAGATAACGGCCTCGAGATACCAGACGGGAGTGGGCCGTTGCAGCCAGAGCACCAGGCGCGGATAGCACGCCAGGGCCGAAAGCGCGGCGGCCAGGCTGGCCGTGCCTAATATTCGCGGTTGGAGCAGCAAGCGCATAGGGGATTACCCACACCGAAATCGGGCTTCAGCCCAAGGACTGCCACGGGTTGCCTTCGAACGGAAAGCCTCCGTCCGAGCGCCGTGGTTTCGCCGGGCATCCTGGAAAAGGGCATCCACTGCCGGGTCCAAGGATCAAGACACCTTGGCAAAGGAGACGTCCACCAGCAAATCGGCGGCGATCTTTTCCAGATGTTTGCGCAAGGCCGCCAAGTCGCACTGGGCGGGGAGCTGCAACCGGGCCTCGGCCTTGAAGAGCGTTTCGCCGGACATGGGAGCGCTGGAGACCCCGCTGGAAAATTCTTCCACATTCACGCCGGCCCGGGCCAGGGCGCTGGTGATCTCGCGGACGATACCGGGCCGGTCCGCGCCCACAATTTCCAACTTGGTCTGCTGGCCGGCGGCCGCCGGCACCGGCGCGTCGTCGCGGATCACGATTTGCAGTCCGTTGGTTTGCAATTTTTGCAGGGCGGCCAGGAGGGCCGGTTTGCGGTCGACCGGCAATTGCACGCGCAAGATGCCGGCGAATTCGCCGCCGAGGCGGCACATGCGGCTCTCGAGCCAATTGCCGCCGTGCTCGGCCACCGTCCGCGCCACGGCTTCAACCAAGCCGGTGCGATCGGGGCTGATAATGGTCATGACCAGGGGGATTTGCATGATGGAAAAGAAAAGTATGGGAGGGGGGTGGACGAGTGCGTTCGGTTTCCGTTGGGCCCGGGCGGCCGCGGCTCAAGGTTGGCTGGTGATCTTGCGCCAGTCAACGCCATGCTTGCCGGCATAGACGGCGAAGTCCTTTTCATTCTGAATGAGCACCGCGCGCACCACGCTGGAATCATCCGCCCGGCCCAGTTCCAGAATCGATTCGGGCAGCAGACTGATTTTTTTGTGCGCGTAGATCAGGGCAAACACCGCCTGCGCCACGCCCACAAAGGGCAGTTCCTTGTAGGTGCCCTCGACCGCGTCCTCCACGGCGTCGGCCAGGAATTCGAGCTGGTCGACCAGATGCGGGAATTTGGGCGCGCTGATCTGCGTAAACTCCAGCTTCCATTGGGGCAGGAAGCGCAGAACTTTTTCCGCCAGGGCGGGCGTGATGCTGGCTGAGCCTCGATTGACGAATTTAGCGATCTCGGACATAGCGGCAATCTATTGAAAGCCGCGCGGATGGAAAGTGAAATTTGCGGACAAAATCGACCGCCAGAATTAGCGCCGCCAAACGATTCCCCCGGCGGGGCGGAATCAGAAGCAAAACTTTTACGACGATAGGCGTCCCGGCGGCCGGTTTGACGGCCCCCCGGCCGACTTCAGGCCATGCCCGCTTTTTTCATCACCAGCTCAAAATCGTATTCCGGCTTGCGGGCGGCGCGGTGCCGCAGGGCGTTGGCCGCGTCGTCATTTACAAAACTTTCCGTGGCCGCATCCCACGTGAGCTTGCGTTCGAGCTTCATGGCAATCCAGGCGGCGGCACAGGCTTCCAGACTGCGGGCCGACTGCTGGATGGGCGCCACCGGCTGCCGGCGGGCGGCGATGCTCTCGAGCCAGTTGCCGTGCTGGGTGCGGCTGGGCTGCCAGCGAATGGCGTTGCCGCCCAGGGGCGCGAGGATCTTTTGATCGCTCGCGCGGAGCGGCAGCAGGGCCTCGCGCCCGGTCGCCAGGGGATCGCTGGCCGTGACCTTTTCCTCGCTGCGCGTGCAAAACACCCAGCCCTCGTCGCCCTCGAAGCGCAGTCCGTTTTCGAACGTGTGGTCGAGAATCAGCTGGACGTTGCCGGGGTAAAGCAACTCGGCGTGGTAGGTGGTATGCACAGTCCAGGCATCGTTCTGCATGAATTGCGCCTGGGCTTCCACGGTGAGCGGCCCGCCCAGTTCCTGCCCCATGGCCCAGTGCGCGATGTCCACGTGGTGTGCGCCCCAGTTGGTGATCATGCCCAGGCCGAAGTCCTCGGTGGTGATCCAGCCGGGCCGGCCATCGAAGCTGTTGCGGGGATGCACCCGGAGTTCCATATAGGGCTGCTCCGGCGCGGAACCCAGCCAGCGCTCGTAAGCCAATTCCGACGGCACGGGCATGGGGGTTGGGGGATGGCCGCTGGGCCGGTCCACTCCGATGCCGATTTTGATGGTCCTTAGCTGGCCAATGCGGCCGTTGCGCACCGCTTCGCTCGCGGCCCGGAAACTGTGCCAGGGCCGCTCGGAACGCTGCTGCGAGCCGGTTTGCAGAATGACCTTGGTGGCCTCCACCGCCCGGCGCAGGCCGATGGCTTCCGCGATATTGTACGTGACCGGCTTTTGCACGTAGATGTGCTTGCCGGCAATGGCCGCTTCAATGGCCAGCCGCGCGTGTGAATGGTCGGGCACGGTCACCACCACCGCGTCGATTTCCGGGTTTGCCAGCACCTCGCGGTAATCATCGTAGGCCTTGATGTTCACGCCCTGTTCGCCCCGTTGGGTATAATAATTCTCCGCCAGCTTCCGGCCGGCCGCCAGCCGGCGCGCATCCAGATCGCACACCGCCACGATGCGCCCCAGCGATTCGGTCAGCACGTTTTGCATATCGCTGCGGCCCATGCGGCCACAGCCGATTTGCGCCACCTGGATTTTCTTGGACGGCGCCTCCGCGCCGAGGAGGCGGGCGGGCAGGAGACTCGGCAGCAAGACCAGCCCCAGACTGCCGCCCAGCGAGGTTTTCAGGAAACGACGACGTGAGGAGTGATTCATATTGGCGTGAAAAAGGTGACGGGCGGACAGTTTTAAACGGCACCCGGAGTGCGCGGCGGTTTACGGGTTCAAGAGCCGGATCTTGACGTTGCGGAACGATACTGCGCTGCCGTGTTCCTGCAGCAGAATGTGGCCATCCGCCCATTCGCCGAATCCGGGAATGTTCTTGAATTTGCTCTGGGCCACCGCGTCGCGAAAAGCCGCCGAGCCGCGGTCATATTCCAGGATTTTTCGTCCGTTCAGCCAATTCTCCACATGGTTGCCCTGGGAGATGATGCGCGCCCGGTTCCATTCGCCGGGCGGATTGGCGGGCTTGGTGGGGTCGCAGGGAATCAGATCGTACAGCGCACCCAGTTTGCGGTCGCCGTCCCGGCCCAGCTTCGCGTCGGGATGGTTCGCATCATCGAGGATCTGGTATTCCAAGCCGATGGCCGAGCCCACGCCAGTGGGCTTGCCCGTTGCCTTGTCGATGGGCGAGAGGTTGGGTTGCACGAAAATTTTGATGCCGCTGTTGCAGCCGATGGACATGTTGAAATCAGCCGTCAGCTCAAAATTGGCATAGCGTTCGCGGGTGATGATGTCGCCGCCGGCCTGGGCCTCCGCGTTGCCGCTGGAAACCACCGAAAGCATGCCGTCCTGGATGCGCCAGCTTTTTTCCGGAAAGGTGTCCGACTTCGGGCTGCGCCAGCCCGTAGTCGTTTTGCCATCCCACAGCAACTTCCAGCCCGCCGCTTTTTCCTCCGCGGTCAGGGTGTTGTTCTCCGTATGCAGTGGGCGCAACCGGATATTGCGGAAAGAGACCTTGAGACCGACTTTGGCGGCGTCGCTGCCCACGCCGTGAACCTGCAGGCCGATCACGCCGCTCGGGGTCACGGCGTCGAAAATCTCCGCGCGCGGCACGCCGTTGAGCCAGGTCTTGATCGAAGGACCGTCGGCGACGATGCGCAGTTTGTTCCAGTCGCCATTTTTGCTCAGCTTGCGTCCCTGTACGGAAAAGGCCTGGCCTTGCGGGCCTTTTTCCCCGTCGGCCGGCAGCAGCCAGCCCCGTCGGCCTTCGTCATAAATCCCCGCCGTCCACATGCGCGCCCGGGCGGCGTCCATGTCAATTTCGCACTGGTACCCATGAATGCGGTCGGCGGCGAACTGGAAATCCTTGCCGTGGATGGTGGCGGCGGTGGCCGTCGGGAAGACTTCGCTGCGGATTTGCACGCCGGAATTGAGCAGGGCGTCGCACTTGTATTCCAGTTCCAATTCGAAATTGTCATACGTCTGTTCGGTGCACAGGAAGCTGTTGCCCGTGCCGGCCACCGATTCGCCGGTCAGGATGCCGTTCTCCACCGTATAATTGGCCTTGCCGCTGTGTTCTTTCCAGCCCTCAAGATTCTGGCCGTTGAACAGATTAAGCCAGCCGTCTTCCGCCCCGGCCGGGGTGCCGGAAAGCAGGGCGGTCGTGGTGGCCCCAAGGGCCAGGGTAAGGGTGAGCAAGCGTAGCATGTTCATGAGTCAATTTAGATATGGACGCCGGGTGACCCCGGGAGGTTGCGAAAAAATGCCGGGCGATGCGGCCGCCCGTGGGGGCAAACCGGACCGGTTATTGGGGCACAGTAGCGTGGGCGCGGAGCCAAGCCAAGTCCGGATTGTTGGCCGGCACCGCCATGTACTCGTGCTTGACGGTTTCCGCGCCGGCTTGTTGCCGGGCCAGGACCTGGGGACTGCGCCAGCGGTGAATCTCCGCATGGCCGTCGGCAAAACTCACCGCGCCGGCACCGGCGTGATAGCCCGCCGGTAAATTGGCCAGTTGCGGCGCCACCATGTCGATCGCAAAATAGCCGTCATCGATGCTGTCGTCGCGCTCGTCAATGAACACGAGCGCGTCGGAAGGCGAGAGGCCAACCAGGTTTGCCGTCTTGCGAAACAAACGATAGCCGGGGTTCCACATGGTGCAGTTGTAGCCCATCCACCCGCTCATGGAAATGGTGCGGACCAACGGATACCAGCCGCCGCCTTCCTGGACCATGATCGCGCTGGCCGAGCAACGATAAAGACGGGCCGATTGGATATCGGCGCCCACCGAAGTCCAGCGCGAGTTCAGCAAGAGGGCGATGTTGGTGTTGTCGGTATCATTGGCCTGGCGGGGATCCAGCCAGCCGGTGACCCAGTTGGCATTGCCCCGCGCGGCGCCGTTGACGCCGGCTTCGCTCTCCCAGTTGTTGCCGGCAATGAAATCGTTGTTATCGACCGTGTAGAGCTGCCAGGCGGTTTGCAACTGTTTCAGGTTGCTCATGCAATTAGCCACTGCCGCCCGGGCCTTGGCCTGCGACAGCACGGGCAACAACAGGGCGGCCAGAATGGCAATGATGCTGATCACCACCAGCAGCTCGATCAACGTGAATCCGGTTGCCAGCCTGCGTCTCATAATGATTGCACCAGGCAGCCCATGACGGCCGGGGTTTTCCGGTTAGCAGACGGCCGCGGGTCTGGGCGGCATTATCATAGCCCAGCCGTCACATCTGCTCAAGGGTTTCAATGCCCAAGATGCGGAGTCCCTGTTGGAGCACGCGCGCGGTGAGATCGCACAGGGCCAGCCGCGAATTTCGCGTCACCTCGTCCGGGGCTTTCAGGACCGGGCAATGCTCGTAGAAGCCGGTGAATTTGCCGGCCAGTTCAAAGAGATAATTGCAGAGATAATTCGGGCGCAATTCCTCGGCCACGGCCTCGAGCGTGAGGCTGAAATTCAACAAATGCCCGGCCAGCGCGCGTTCCTCGGGCGCGGCCAGTTGGATTCCGGTCGGTTGGTAATGCAAGCCGCTTTCTTCCGCCTTGCGGGAAATGCTCCGGGTGCGGGCGTAGGCGTATTGCAAATACGGCGCCGTATTGCCCTGCAACGCCAGCATCTTGTCCCAGTTGAACACGTAATCGCTCTGCCGGTTCGGCAGCAGATCGGCGTATTTCACCGCCCCCAGCCCGACCACGCGGGCAATCTCCCGGCGCTGCGGTTCCGCCAGTTCCGGGCTCTTGGCCGATACAATGTTGAAGGCGCGTTCTTCCGCTTCATCCAACAAATCCCCCAGCTTGACGGTATCGCCGCTCCGCGTCTTGAACGGCTTGCCGTCGTCCCCGAGAATCTTGCCGAAACCCACATGGACCAGCTTCACCTTTTTGGCGGCGTCGGGTTGCCAGCGAGCAAAAGTGGCGAACAGCTTCTTGAAATGGCTGGCTTGACGGTCGTCCACCACATAGACGATTTCCGCCGGCGCCCAGGTTTTGAGCCGGTAATCAATGGTGGCCAGGTCGGTGGTCATGTAGTTGAAACCGCCGTCGCTCTTGCGCACCAAGGCCGGGTCATCCACCCATTCGCCGTCTCGGTTCGCCAGAAACACGTCTTCCATCGGCGGCAGCGAGCCGTCGCTGAACACGCCGACCGCGCCTTCGCTTTCGCGCGCAATGCCGCGCGCGAGCAGATCGGCCACCACTTCGCCCAGCCACGGATTGTAAAAGCTTTCGCCCAGGGAGAAATCGAACTTCACGCCCAGCCGGCCGTAGATGGCGTCGAACTGCTGTTGCGACAGGGCGATCATCTGTTTCCAGATGGCCGTGTTTTCCGCGTCGCCGGCCTGGAGCTTCACCAACTCCGCCTTGGCGGCTTCGAGCCGCGCGGGATTGGCGTCGCAGTCGGCGTTGATGACTTTGTAGAGCCGCTCGAGTTCCGCGATGGCGTTTTTTTCGAGAGCCGGCCGGTCCAGAATCTCCTTCCAGCCCAGCAACAGCTTGCCGAATTGCGTGCCCCAGTCGCCGATATGATTGTCGCTCTTGACGTCATGGCCGAGCAGGCGCAGCGTGCGTTGCAGGGCGTCGCCAATGCCGGTGGAGCGGATATGGCCCACGTGCATGGGCTTGGCCACGTTGGGTGCGCTGAAGTCAATGACCACGGTGCGCGGGCGGGCGGCGCGGCGGAAAAAAAGATGTTCGCCGCGGGCGGCGCCGGCCAGTACCTCCGCCAGCACGGTGCTTTTCAACCGGAAATTGAGGAAGCCGGCGCCGGCGATTTCCACCGGCTCGCAAACGGCGGAAACCTCCAGCTTGGCGAGCACCTGCGTGGCCAATTGGCGCGGGTTCAGCTTGCGCGCCTTGGCCAGGGCCATCAGGGCGTTGGTTTGATAATCGCCAAATTTGGGATCGGGGCAGGGCCGCACCAGCACGGCGGAAACATCGGCCTCCGGCAGCACCGCCTGGACGGCGGATTGCAGGGCGGATTCAATTTGTTTGTGGGGCAACATAGACGGTGAAAAGGGCGCATTCCCGAGCATCACGGGGCGGAGAAGATCCTGCAATTCCGTCTCGGATTGGACGCGGTCCAAGGCGGCGCGAATATCCGGCTGATGCAGCAACTTGGCGATATTGGCGAGCGTGTGCAGGTGCTTTTGAATTTGCCCCTCGGGGACCAGGAAAAGCCAGACCAAATGGACCGGCTGGCCATCCAGCGAATTGAAATTGACCCCCTGCCGGGAGCGGCCCAGGGCGTAAATGACTTCCGGAATGAGGTTGCTGGAAGCATGCGGAATACCGATGCCGAACCCGATGCCCGTGCTCATGGCCACCTCGCGCTTTTTCACCGCGGCGCTGATCGCATCGCGATTTTTGGGAATGATTTTTCCCGCGGCAACCAGACTGTCGATCAACTCATCAATGACTTGCCAGCGCTCATTCGCCTGCAAATCAATGATCATTTTTTTCCATGTTCGCGGATGACCGCCAGCATGGCGTCGGCGTCCGGGGATTTTTCGAGGGCTTCGCGGAAATCGGCCTTGT
>CAYTJG010000179.1:0-13141 GCA_964437865.1 uncultured Bifidobacteriaceae bacterium
GAGGGCGAAGGGCGGGATTTTGTACGTTCTTTTAATTCTCATGCGGCCAGTATGGCAGCGCCGGTTGGACAAAGGCTGTCCAACCGCCTAATGGACCATGGTGGAAATCAGCGCTGTAAATCGTTGTCCCGCCCGATTCAGTCACGCACGACTTGGCTTCATCCCCCCATCCAAGTTCACATCACACCCCAATAGCTTAGAAAAGCCCTGCCCAAGAACAGCCAGAAATGTGCAAGAAATGTTTTGTCCGTAGTGGTGGGCAAGGTCAAGACTATCCCAGCGTTTTTGTGCCTACCTCGCGAAAACCGAGGGTTCACATAATCGTAACTATTTAAGCATGAACACAAACCATAACCAGGACAAAATACAGACCAACTGCAAATCGACCGTTCTTGACCCTGATTTCAAACTGGAAAGCTGGCAGGGGCCGACGCGTGAATTTCGGTTCGTCGGCTGGCGCGATGACTATTCAGCGTTCTTCGTACTCGATGAACAAGGTGGCCAAGCAGTGATTCAACCAGGGCTATTCCACCCGGAAACCCCCATTCGGTTTCCAGAACCCCCAACTTCAATCATAAAAGTTCGGGTGCTGCCGCCGCCTTGCCGGCCAACTGCGGCTGAGGCTGATCTCCTCCGTGAGATGCGGCTATTGGCACACGGTCGTGGTCGCGGTTACCAAGATGCGATAGCCATCTACGCAACCGAAGCGACCAAGCGTGGTATCAAATCACCAACCCGTCCAGAAAAGTGGGAGTTGATTTACGAAGACGCGTTGGCACCCAAAACCGTTCCGCAAGCCGGCGCAGATTGGAAGGCCATCCAGAGTGACCTTCAAATTGAATGGTGCGCGTCAATGGGCTGGGCTCCCGATGAAATGAGGAACAACCGCAACGAGTTCATCCGCCGTCATGGCGTCAGTGACATGGCAACGCTTGCTCGCATCAGCTACAAGATGGAGTTCAGAAACTTTTGCGCAGTATGGTTGGTTGACTGTCAGGTGGGCAAGCCCGACACCGCAACCGACCTTGACCAGATCGCCGAATTCCTGACTGCCCGGCCTGAACTGGTGCATCTCACGCCCGCAGCAGCCGAGAATCAGTTGGGTCTGGCTGTTGATGCCAAACACCGCACTTTGAAGCAATATTGTGCTGTTGCAAAATTGGAAATTACTAACCTGACACGGGCTGATCTACCAGCGCTTGCTGCCGTGGGTGAAGACCGCCTGGACGCCAAACGCCGCGCTGGTCTTAACACCCACAAAAAACTTCGAGAAAAAGATAAAAATTTTCTTGCGTAGCGCTTCTGTCCCTCACCACTCTTGAAAAGAGCCCGTTTTTACGGGCTCTTTTCATTTCCACTCTGACTTTCCAACGGCTTTTGTCCCGCTTTTGTCCCGCCCATGGACAAAAGCGCGCCTGCGAGAATTGTTGACGCAATGAGACGCGTTAACAACCGCCAACCAGAAACAACGACCGCTGGCACACCAGCACAGCCAGTTAGTTTAGTGCGCACGCCTACGGAAATCTTTATCGATAAATCTGAGGTCGCTCAACGGCTCCAGAAAACGCAGCGTTCCATTGATAACTGGATGAAGCTTGGAATTCTGCCGTATTACAAAATCGGTCGTAGCGTCCTGTTCAAATGGAGTGAGGTGGAGGCGCATCTCGCCGCGACCTGCCGCGTTTCCCGCCCGAATTAATCCCCTGCCCCCCGACGGTCAGCACCAACACCAGGCGCAAACAAACCCAAACCGACCAAGAAAAAAATGAATTCACGGCAAAAAGGCAAAGTAGGCGAGCGCGAATTTGCGTCGTTGCTGCGCGAGCACGGCTTTGACGCGCGGCGAGGGCAACAGTTCTGCGGCGGCGCGGACAGTCCGGATGTAGTGAGCGACGCGCTGGGGTGGCTGCATTTTGAAATCAAACGTGTTCAAAATTTAAACTTGGGCGACGCCTGCGCCCAAGCTGAAGGCGACTGCGGCGGCAAGCCGTGGATCGTGGCGCACCGCCGCAACAACACGCCGTGGCTGGTCACGATGCGCGCCGAAACATTTTTCCAATTTCTCCGCGGCACGTTGCCGCCGGAGGACAACAAACAAAACGAACAAAGCAAACAGAGCAATCATGAAAATCAACAGCAATAGCGGCAAGTTCCAGCCATGCCCGGAATACACGGGATCGGCAGTCTGCGTGGACGTGACGCCGCTCAAGACGGTGCAGACTCAATATGGGCCGAAAGACAAATTCCGGGTGGTTTATGAAATCGGCATGACGAAGGAGGACGGTACGCCATGGTGCGTGTGGTCCGCGCCATTCACGCCGTCATACCATGAAAATTCGGCCCTGCGTCCATTCCTTCGCAAATGGAGGGGGGCCGATCTGTCGCCGGATGAACTCAAAAGCTTCGACACGGAAGACCTGATCGGTCGTCCCGCGCACATCACGGTCATCCACGAGCATAGCAACGGCGAGATTTACGCGAATATCGCGTTGATCCAGCCGGACAAGTCGGCAACGCCGTTGAAACCGTCAGGAAAATTCGTGCGGATGAAAGACCGTCCGCCCAAGGGCGCTCTTGCGGGGCAAGGCGATTATCGCCGCGTCGAACAGCCAGCGGTGGACAGCGCCGATCTGGGCGCCACGAAAATTCATGTCGGTAGGTACCAAGGGGTGGAGTTGCGCGAACTTGCGCCGGAGCAAGTTGGCGCACTGATTGAGCACTGGCTGCCGACGGCGAAGGCGAACCCGTCGCCCAAGGCGGATGATAGGCGGCTGATTGCCGCGCTGGAGGCGTGGCAGGTTGCGCAGCCACAGGTGAACGACGATGTGCCTTTTTGATCACGTCATGGATACCATCGTTACAGACATCGAAACTGGTTCTCTGCCCGGATCGGAGTTGGCGAAACTTATGCCGCCCTTCGATCCGGCGGAGGTAAAGACCGGCAACCTGAAGGACCCCGACAAAGTGGCCGCCAAGATTGCGGAAGCACGGTTAAACCACCAGCGTGATTTTCTGGATAAGGCCGCGCTGGACCCATTGACCGGGCGCGTGGTGGCCATCGGCCTGCTGACGTTCGACGCCACCGGCGAGCGCCCGCCTGATTTTAATAACGGCGGACGGTTCAGCCTCATTGCCCAGGACGATGAGGCACAGATGCTCCGCCAGTTTTGGGACCTGACCTGCGGCGAAATGGGCCGCATAAATCCCTTGATTGGGTTCAACATTTTCAATTTTGACCTGCCGTTTCTAATTCGCCGTTCGTGGAAGCATCGCGTCCCGGTGCCATTTGGGCTGCGGCGCGGCCGCTATTGGAACGATCGGTTCGTTGACCTACGTGAATGTTGGCAGCTTGGTGACCGGCAGGCGCGGGGGTCCTTGGACAGCATCGCGCGCCACCTTGGTGTGGGCGCGAAGAACGGCGAGGGCAAAGCCTTCGCGGAATTATGGCAGACCGACCGCCAGCAGGCGGAAGCCTATCTGCGCAATGACGTGGAACTCACCGCCAAGGTGGCTCACGCCTTGGGAATTTCCCTCTGACTCCACACCGCCAATGATACCTGACGCACATCACGTAGCTGTGCCGATGCCGGGCACCGCGCTGACGCCGGAAATTCGTTTCCATGCGCGTGCCCAAGACGGACAGAATGTGTTCCTCACCGGCGCTGGTGGCACGGGCAAAACCACGCAACTACGCCAGTTCATCGCAGAATGTCCGCGCCGCGTGAGCATCACCGCGCCCACGGGAGTGGCGGCGCTCAACGTCGGCGGAATGACGATCCACCGATTTTGCGGGATGATGCTTGGCCCCGCACCGGGCCAGTCGAACGAAGAGTATTATCAGGAACTCCAGCGTAATCCGCGTCCGTCCATCCGGGCGGGCTTCAATCGCGTGCGCCGATGCGAAGTGCTGGTCATTGATGAGATCAGCATGTTGCCGGGGCGGCAATTGGACTACATCGATTACCAGTTCCGGCGACTGCGCGAACGCGATGAGCCATTCGGCGGTTGCCAAATCATTGCCACCGGGGATTTCCTGCAACTGCCGCCGGTGCGGCCCAGAGGGCAGGCGCGTTATGACTGGGCATTCCTATCACCTGCCTGGGTGGCGGCGGACTTCCGCACCTGCGTCCTGGACCAAGTGCGGCGGCAGGATGAACCGGAATTCGTGCGGGCGCTGGCTGATTTCCGCGTCGGTCAGGTGTGGGGCGAAACGGCACGGTTGCTGCAATCACGGGTGCGAGCCAATCCGCCGGCCACCATGCCTCGCTTGTTTACGCACAACACGATGGCAAACCGGTGGAATAATATTCAACTCGCCGAATTGCCCGGGCACGAGGTCGTGCTCGAAGCGGTGCAGACCGGGCCGCTAATCCAACGCAATTCTCTAACCAAGGACTTGCTTACACCGGCCACCCTGCGCCTAAAACCGGGCGCACTGGTGATGTTCACCGTGAACAAAAATGAACCGGGCAGGAATGAACCGTTGTTTGTAAACGGCCAAATCGGGACGGTGGATTCCGTCGAGCCGGGGTCAGTGCTGGTTCGCGGCCACAACAGCGGAATGATCTGCGTTGAGCCGTTCACTTGGCGTCTTGACGCGCAAGATGACAACTCGGCGAGCTTCACCCAATTCCCGCTGCGGCTGGCCTGGGCCAACACCATCCACAAGGCGCAGGGACTCACGCTGGATTCCGCGCACGTGGACATCCACGCGGCCATTGAACCGGGACAGGCTTACGTCGCGGTGTCACGGGTACGGACACTGGAGGGATTGAATTTCAAGGAATGGTTTAATGGCATCCGGGTGTCACCGGAGGCGATTCGGTTTTACAAGGAAGCGAAATGAGTGAAGCAGGAGAAAATACCAGCCCGCTGACGAAATTGACCGCCATGCTGGGCGAGGATGTCTATTTCGTGCCGTGCGAACGGGGTACGAAAAGGCCATTGGTGACATACGTCCAGCGGCCCTTTGAATCAACCAAGACGGACGCTTACCACGCCTTGTTTGCGGCGGGTGACACCAACATCGCGGTGTATCTCGGCAAGGCGTCAGGCGGGCTGTGCGCCATTGACTTCGACCGCGACGAAGACCTGGCGGCGTTCCTCGCCGTCAATCCCAAGCTGGCGGCAACGACGCGCTCACGCGGCAGCCGCGGCGGCATGGTCTGGGTGCGCATGGCGGCGGAGTTTCCAGCAAGCTGTACCACGCAGCATTTTGAGTGGCGGGCCAACGAACGGCTTTCCACGATTTACGGACGGCACCCCAAGGGCATGGATTACACTCTGACCGTCAACGCCGCGCCGGTCACGCTGCCATTCACGGACATTGTCTGGCCGGAAGGTTGGGAATTGCCCTGGGTGGCTGCCGCGCAACGTGAGGCTGCGGACACGCTGATGAAGGAATACGGCCAGCCATTCTACGTCAACGACAAAGGCCGGGTCATCGGCATCAACGAGCGGTATTGGGCTGGGGTGTATGCCCACGAGAATCGTGTAATCTTCGACCCGGATGAAAAGACATTCTACCGCTACACGGACGGCACCGGTCTATGGGAACCCGTGACCCCGGACGCCATCCGGGAAACTATCTCCGGTCGCATCCTGGAAGTCAGCCGGGAGGCCGGGCAGTTCACGTTGGAAATTCAGATTACGCAGACGCGCCTCAACGCAGTGGTGTCGGCGCTCAAAGGCATCGTTGAACGACGTGGGGCGTTCACGGCCAAGCAACGGTTTATTCACGTGGCCAACGGGGTACTGCGGTTTACCGATGACGGCGATATTCAATTCGGCGGCTACTCGCCGGAGGATTATTCCCGCAACCGCTCACCTTTTCCCTTCGTGCCCGATGCGGAATGCCCTCGTTTTCTGAATGAGTTGCTTCATCCCGCCGTCGGCCCCGACGACGCCGACCTGTTACAGCGGTGGGCAGGACTGGCCTTGTTCGGTTACAACCTGCCACAACGCTTCTTGATCTTGGACGGTATGCCCAATGGCGGCAAAAGCACGTTTGTCCGCGTCATTCAGGCGCTCGTCGGAGCCGTGAACTGCTACCAGTTGCGGACGGAATGCCTGCACGAACGGTTTGAGACGTTCCGGTATCGGGGGAAGACCCTTCTCATCGGGCCTGACGTACGCGGCGACTTCCTGATGCAACGCGGTGCCAGCATGTTGAAGGTACTGGTGGGTGGCGACCCCATCTCCGCCGAGGGCAAAGGATTGAATGGCGATTTTCTGATGTTCGGCACGTTCAACGCCGTGGTGACCTGCAATTCAAGGCTCCGGCTGCGGCTGGAAGGCGACGAGAGCGCGTGGCGGCGGCGGCTGTTGATCGTACGTTATGAAAACCCGCCACCGACGAAACGGGTGTTGGACTTCGATCAGGTGCTACTGCGCGACGAAGGCGCTGGGATTTTGCGCTGGGCACTGGTTGGTTTCTTAAAATTGCAGACCGAGTTTGCGGAAGTGGGGGATTTCAAGCTGACGGATGCCCAACACGAGCGGATTGATTCGTTGCTGGCTGAAAGCGAAAGCCTGCGGCTATTCGTGAAAGAGCGATTGGTGCGGCGCGAGTATGGGGATGTCACGACCAACGAAATTGGGCAGGCGTATTCAGAATACTGTGCCGACAAGGGCTGGAACGCCCTGCCGTCAGCCGTGGTCGAGCGGACATTGCCCGACCTCATCCTGGAAGCATTCCACGTCACCAAGTCCCATTCCATCGAGCGGGGTGGGAAGAAATCCAACCGTGGCTGGCGCAATGTTCAACTTATGGAAGCCACAGAATTGCCCCTGGAAAGCGTTTAAATGAGCCTGGACATTACCAAACTGGAGCAGGTGCGGGAACTGCCCGGTGGCGTGGTGCAAGCCCGCTGTCCGGTCTGCGCTGAGGCTGGTCACGACCGCGCGGGCGAACATCTGCGGATTTATCCTGATGGCCGGTTCGGCTGCTGCGTGTACCCCAAGGACCGCGAACACCGAAAACGGATTTTTGCCCTGGTTGGCGAGCACAAGCCGGGGACCTTCACCCTGCGCGTACCGCCACCAACGGCAACCACCCCCGGGAGATCGGTCAAGGCGGCGCTAACCGACCCCGTGGCTAAAAATGGCACACTACGACCGGAAACATTACCAAGCTTAATAGCAGTATTAGATTCTTCCCGTCTTGGGACGCTTGGGACGGGTCAAGTCAAGTCTCGCGCGTACGCGCGAGAAGAATGGATAAAAACCCCAGGGCAGCTAAAGGACTTGGAAAGAGGCGTCCCCAGCGTCCCAAACTTCTCGATTCCGGATTTGGGGACGCTTGGGACGCCTAAAGTTGAGTCACGCGCGTGTGCGCGTGAAGAGTGGGATGCCATGCCAGGGCAGCTAAAGGACTCGGAAACTGGCGTCCCAAGCGTCCCAAGAATGGAGACGGCGCTGATTATCGCCGGAGCCATGGCCGGTGATAAAGCCGAACGGGGTAACGCCGCCCCCAACCAGCCGGTTCTCGATTTCCAAACACCCCGGATGGGTGGAATTGAGTCCCCCGCATACATGCGAATGGATTCATCGCAGGCAGAAAAAGGCCCAAGGAAGCCGGAAGGCTTGGAAAATAACGACTGTGCTGTCCGGACCACTCCAGCGACTGAACGGCTACCGTTCCTGACCGCCGGTGGTAATCTAGTTATCCCGTTTGAGTCGCCGGCACGGTATCACTGGTGGGATGGCGGCCAAAGCGTTGCGGCGACCATGGCTGAGGTCCTTACGCACAGTTGAAACAGCTATGGCGGTTAAATTCCTGCGCCTGCAATCCTCCACCCGGTCACCGGCAGAGGGCGGATTGGCGACACGGCGATATGAGGGCTTAACGCACCATCCAAGCAATCAAAGTCGCTCATATCCAATTCTGGCGCGATTTTCCGCCAATTAGTGGACACTATTTTCACTTCAGGCAGGTACGCCACTTTCTCACCGGCCTGCGGCCACCCAGTGAACCGAACGTGCAAGGCCACGATTCGCGGCATTTTGGGCAGGACTTGGAATCTCTCCCGCTCGGGCGACCCGAAGCTGGCTATAGTGGCGGCCCCCCTTGGCCATAGTCAAAAAGCCTTTTTGCTTAATAAAATTTTCAAGCCCTATCAGTCGGGCGTGCCGACGCCACCGTGACCGGCGGCCCCCCCCCCGCCCCCGCCATCGCACTACTCGGCATTCGTGGTGCTGGCCACTCAATTCCGGCGCAACGGTTCCGGCTCGCCCGTCCCGGGTTCCTTCCACGGACAGTTCCGAACGGGTGCTCACCTTGGACGACGGCAGGCGCGCCTTGGTGGGGATTTTAGAACCGGCCGTTTGTATCATTCGCCGTATCATCCGCCAATTATTGGCGTATTCCCCTGCAAATCCGCTTCCACCAGATGATTTAGAGTCAGATACCCCAGAAAAATGGCCGCCGGCACCTGCCGCCGGTCTGGTGATGATGCCGCCCTGGCGACGCCAACATCCCTTCACCGCCAGACCGGCCAGCAACCCCAGCCGAGACCAAATATCGGCTTGACGTTTGATTTGTAAGTTGTTAACTAGTAATAACTTACAAATTACAATATGAAACTCACCCTGATCCACGCCGGCCAAAAACGAACCTTGGTCAAACATCCAACCGTCCAACGTGAACTCCGCACTGGAGCCATCACCGAGAAGGTTGCCGCGACAAAGTCCTGGTATCTGCGCTTCGAGGTGGCCGGTAAAACGCGGACGTTCAAGTTGCCCGCCGCCAACAGCAAGGCCATTCGCGCCGCCAAGGAAATTCTCCGTGGCCATCAGGACCGCCCCAGCGAATTTGCGGCCTTCCTGGACGCGCAAGCCGCTCGCCACTCTGTCACCATCGGAAAACTGACGGACGAATGGTTCGCCGCTGGTTTGCCGTTCCGCAAAACAGAGCCCCGCTTACCTGACGCCGCCGCCCGGCTGCGCGCCACGCTTGAGCGTGCCCTGCCATGGTGGAAAGATAAGCCCGTCGCCACGATCACCGCCAACACGGTGGAGGATTTCGCAGCCCATCGCGCGCCTTCACTTCGCGCCGCCGACCTTGAGCTTGGGTCGGTGTCCAGCCTGTGTCAGTGGGCCGTGCTCGCCGGCCGCATTGAGAAGAATCCACTGGAGAAGCGCACGAAATTCGCCAAAGTAAAAGCTCATTGCCATGAGGCATGTCCAGACGATGACGAAGCTTTGCATCGCGTGTTGGCCTACCTCTTTGAACCCACTGGCGACCCGCTGCTCAAGCTGGCCGGCGGCACCATGGCTTTTTGTGCGTTATCGGGCCTGCGCCCGGGCGAACCAGCCCTTCTGCTTCGTCTGCCAGTGCTTGAAGAAATGCCCAACAACACGCGCAACCTCGAACCGGGTGCCATTTTCCGGGACCGTGAAGGTGTGCTGCGAATGAAAGTCCAGCGCCTCAAGCACGGGCAAAACCCCTTCGTCACGTTGCATCCTGCTGCACAAAGCTTCATATCGGCATGGCGAGTCTGGCTTGCCGCTGCAATGCCAGGCGTAGCGCGTCTCTTTCCATTGGGCGCCGAGGACCACACCACGCTAAACCGCACCTTAAACGCCGCCAGCGCCGCGCTGGGGCTGCCGCATTACAAGCCGCATGGTTTTGGCCGCGCCTTCTACGTCAAAGTGCGGCGCAGCCAGGGAGCCGACGATGCGACCATTGCCGGTGAACTTGGCCAAACTACCAACGGCGAATTGATCCGGAGCGTCTATGGCGATCCCCAGGATTTACACGGCGGCGCATTGTTCGACTGGCTACCCGATGACACCGCACCATCATGGAATCTGCTGGCCATGCCGCCGACCGGGCCTGCGATGGGGCAGCCGGATGGTGAATTGCAACTGGCAAGCGAGGGAAGCATGGATTCATAGGCAGAACCGCCGTGCCGCAAAATAGCACGGTGAACCGCATCGTTGGGTCGCGCTCAGCATTGCGGCCATGCCCACACTTTTTACTAGGATTTTTCCTCCAGCCAACCCATATACTTTATCGTTATTTCTGACAGGGGGGGGCTTTAGGAAAAGGGGGGCCAGATTTCCCTTCTGGCCAGGTTATGGAATCACGTGCGCCCCGAAATCAAATCGCAGGCTTACGTCGATGGCGCTGACTGCCGGTACTCCAGGCGAATATCCCGGTTCCAACGCATGCATGGTGCCAGCGGCGGCAATAGGTTTCGCTGAGTAGGATGGCCTAAGTTCTTGCTCGTGGCCTTACCCCTTTGGCCCAGGGGCTTTCAGGAACGCAGTGTCCGAGGCACCAGACGTGAAATTCCCGCTCCGCTCGCGCTTGTTCCGCCAGTACTTGGCAATCTCTTTGGTGGCCTTGTGCAACCAGTCCGGGTCAGTAGCCAGCCGGATCACTTCAATGGCGGCAAACCATTTCGGCGCGTTGGGGGCCGGGTCACCCAACGGCGTCAGCTTGCCCACAGCCATCAAAATCTGAATGTCGTGTTCCGCGAAGCCCAGTAGTTTAGCCGTGGCCCCGACATCAAGCCGGGCCGGCAGATTCCTTGCCGCCCATGTGGCCATCGCTGCTTGCATCGAATCCATATCCATAAAAGTTCTTCTGCGCCCGTCCCATCATCGGCATCCCGATGTGATCGGCTACGCATCCAGCTTAATCCTGCTTTTTGGCGGAAATTCCGTCTAAAGGATTGGAACGCGAACATTTGCGAAAACTGCGTCAATCACTCGAAAGCACTGTAAAGCACAGCATTTAAAATAAAGTTGACAATGATTTAGACCAGTTCGCCCTTTCGTTCAAACTGCATCACGAAATGCGCAAATCACACCACCGATGTGCGTGATTTGGCGTGGGCGCAGAATCTCGTCTGTTCAAATCAACATTCAGGCTGCATAGCACGCTGATGGTGTCGAAAATGCCTGATGCAAACCCAGCATCGCCGAAAAAAATGTCTCTGTTGCAAACAATGGTTTCAACCTGATCCGCGCAGTCACCTCCGCCAACACTTCTGCTCTGAAATCCGCTGCCAAAAGGAGCGGAAAGCGGCCGGTCAGAGACGCTGGCTGGCCAGAAATCCGGGTTATTGGAGCGGGCCTGAACGGGTCAAGAACACCCAAGCCTGGCGGGTGGATAATCCTAATCACGGGAAGTTCAAAAAAAACGCATAAACACCAAATGCACGGCAGGTTGGCCGCCTAAATCTTGGTTTCGAGGCCTTTCCTGGTTTGTCCCGTGAAGAAATGTATTATGGCGAAACACCCTGCCAACATTGGGTAAGAGTGTTGATGAGTCGGTTGCGTTACAAGCCTACATAGCCGTCACGGGCCGCCTTCTGCCATCCTAGAACGGCTTCACCCGGATTAGCCGGGTGCAATCACGCAGGCGTGAGATAACGCCGCCAGCACACTATGAGTCACGAGCCACCAAAATTAAAGCGCGCCGCCACTTACACTCGCTTGCCGTCAAAGCGTCCGCCGTCATCGCTACGCCAGCAGATTGCCGTGATCCGCCAGTTTGTCCAGCGGCGTGGACTGAAAATTGTAGTAAATTATTCGGATGGGGCGAAAAGCGGCAGGCAGGCATGAGCCGGGACGACAAAGAGCGTTGGGCGAAGTGCGCGGCTGTGTATGTGCGCATGTCAACTGAGCATCAGCAGTATTCGACAAGCAACCAGATGGACGTGATCCGCGAGTACGCAAAAAAAATGGGGTTCACCATTGTCAGAGAATACTCCGACCAAGGCAAAAGCGGGCTGAACATTGAGGGACGCGAGTCGTTGGGCGAAATGCTTAAGGACGTGCGGGAAGGTCGGGCAAAGTTTGCGGTCATTTTAGTCTATGACGTGAGCCGATGGGGCCGGTTCCAAAACCCGGACGAGAGCGCCTTCTACGAATACGCCTGCCAACAAGCCGGCGTGTTAGTCCACTACTGCGCGGAGCAATTTGAGAACGACGGCAGCCCGGTTTCCACGATCATAAAGAGCATCAAGCGGACAATGGCGGGTGAATACAGCCGGGAACTTTCGACGAAGGTTTATCAAGGTGCATGCCGGTTGGTCAAACTCGGGTTCCGCCAGGGCGGTGCGGCGGGTTATGGGTTGCGCCGGCTCTTGGTGGATGCGAACGGGGTGAAAAAGGGCGAGTTGAAAATGGGTGAACAAAAAAGCATCCAGACCGACCGCGTCGTGCTGGTGGCGGGGCCGGACGAGGAGATTGCCAATGTGCAGCGGATTTACCATGAGTTCATCACGGACGGAAAAATGGAATCCGAGATAGCTTTTGGGTTGAATGCACAAGGCATTTTGACGGATTACGGGCGAGCCTGGAGCCGGGGAACGGTCCATCAAGTCTTGTACAACGAAAAATACATCGGGAACAACGTCTATTCACGGACATCGTGCAAATTAAAGAAAAAGCACGTCACGAACCCACCAGCCGAATGGGTGCGCGCCGATGGCGTCTTTGCGGGGATCGTTGAGCCGGAAGTTTTCGTAAAGGCGCAGGAAATCATTCTTGCCCGGAGCCGGAAATATAGCGATGAAGAGATGCTGGACCAACTACGTGCCGTGTTGGCCAAGCACGGCCGCATTTCGGGCATCCTGATTGACGAAGCGGAAGACCTCCCATCGAGTACGGCGTTTAGCCATCGCTTCGGCACGCTGGTAAACGCCTACCGGCTGATCGGCTACAACCCCGGAATTAATTTCAGTTTCATTGAGGAAAACCGTCGGCTGCGAAAACGTCACCCGGAACTGGTGGCGGAAGTCATCCAACAAATCACGGCGCTGGGCGCGCACGCGGTATGGAGCACCGAGACCGAATTGCTGGACGTGAACCACGAGATGCATGTGTCCATCGTGCTATGTCGGCATACCGAAACCGGGGCGGGTTCGTCGCGCTGGCTGATCCGGATGGATGCCAGCGCCCGACCCGACATCACGATCGCCGTGCGGATGGATGCCAACAACGAAGGCATCCGCGATTACTACGTGCTGCCGGCGATTGACATGACATGGGAAAACCTGCGCGTGGCCGAAGCCAACGGCATTTTTCTGGACACCTACCGCTGCAACACGCTGGATTATTTTTTCGGCATGACGGAGCGCGTGAACTTGGAGGAAGCGATATGAATGATGAAGTAATAATGATTCCG
>CAYTJG010000180.1:0-13048 GCA_964437865.1 uncultured Bifidobacteriaceae bacterium
CGTCGGCCAGCGCGTTTTGCGTGATCAGGTAGCAGTCGCGGCGGTCGAATTTCTGGTCTTGTTCGGGCTGGCAACTATGGGGAATGAAGCTGTCGCAAAAAATCGAGTAGGTGGGGCAGAAACGTCCCGGGTCGGTGCCGCCAAAGAGGATCGTGTTGCGGTCCATCTCGGGGTAAATGCGGGCGGCATTGGTCGGGTTCTTGAGCAATTGGGCGCGCAAATCGTTGTCGTAGGTGAGTTGGCCGGTCTTGGGGTTGGTGAACGGCGGGGTGAACATGTCGTGGCCGAACCAGAAGCCGAACCAGTGATTATGCTGTTCGCTTTTGTACCAGTGCGTGAGGCCGGACCAGGCAGGCATGATCGTGAACAAGGCCAGCATGATGAGCACCGGGCCGCGCTGCCGGTACACGGCGAAGGCGGCGAGGACGCAGACGGGAATAGCCAGCAGGATGAGGTTGGCAAAGATCGGCAGCCCGTAGTGGTTCTCCTTGAAGGCGTAGGCGATGTTTTGCGGCAACTCCGAAATGCGGGCCGTGATGCCCGGCCCTTGATAAAGGCTGCCCGCCACATCCTGGAGGCTGTAAACCGCCAAGGCCACGGCAAAGATCCCCAGCACAAAGCCCCACGTGCGGACCTTTTGGTAATTGGTGGCGGTATACGCGGCCAGCAGGGCCAGGCCATAACCAATCATCATCGCAAACAACCCGTGCGACGCGGTAAAGAAGACCTTGTTCAGATCCGTGGATTGGCGGTCCGCCGAGACGTTGATCAACACCACCAACAGTACGGAGAGACAGAAATAAATGGCCGTCAAGCCGATGATCCAGGACCGTTCGCGCTTGTGCATCTTGAGCAGATAGGCAAAGGGCAGGAGGCCGATGAACACGTAAACGAGGCTGAACGATTCGGTGAGACCCTGGAAAATGTAGCCGAGTTGAAACAGGAAATGCCGGGGATCGGACAAGATGTTGTAGCTGTTGGCCGTGTCATATTGGCCGCGGCTCAAGGCATGGAAAAAACCTTCGACCGTGCGCGGATAGCCCCACTGCATCGGCGGGTCGGTCATGCAAGAGACCGCTTCGTAAAAATACGCGCATACCCCAACCACCCAGGCGGCTCCCATCAGCAGCAGGGCCTTCCATTCGGACAACAGACCCTTGGTTTCGATGGCCAGCCAGACGGTGGCGATCAGGGAGCCGATGCCGACGATGAAGAACAGATTCCGCTCAATGGCGCTCATGTCGTGCAAAGCCGGAATGGTGCCCATGAGCAGGACGCCGCCGAGAAAAATGGCACTGTTGCAAGCGAACATGTCCCGTCCCAGCTTGGGGGAGGCCAGCGCAATGGCCGCTTCGATGCCCATGGCGCTCAACAGCAGGGTCTGGTGAATGGTGGCGCACAGGCCGTACAGGAACATCGCCAGGTACAGGTAGCGGCGCTGCTGGGGCGCATACATCCACCGCATCAGGCAGGCGAGCACCGCAATCAGCCACGGCACCCCGAACAACGAAATACGGTTGATCACCACCGACTCGCTCCACATGAACACGTCCAAGCCCAACAGCGTTCCGGCCACAAAGCCGGAGACTCCGCAAATGGCGTTTTCCCACCGCCGGGGTACGTTCTTGATCGTCTCGATCCCCTCGATGAGCATGCTGCTGCCGCGGGAAACCATCAGGGCCAGGAGGCCGCAGCCCATGGCGGCGGCAAACGATTCACCCACCTCCACCCGCCAGGCGACGTTGCCAAAGGGGAGAATGGCCGTCCAAAACCAGGCGTAAACCGACCAGAACGGGTAGCCGGGAGGATGGGGGATGCCGGCGTAAAAGGCGCCGGTGCACAGTTCGCCGGAATCTTCCAGCGTCTGTTCGGGGGCCAGGGTGCAGAGGTAAATGATCCAGATGATGCCGAAGGTGATGGCCATGGTGAGCCAGTCCACGGCCCGGAACATGGGCGCCACCTTGGTCGGGAGCGGCGGCGTAGTCGTCTTGGCAGCCTTGTCTGATGGGGACGGGGATCCGGCCTTGGCTGGGTTCGTTGAACCCGCTGGGGCGGCTGCTTTTCCTGGCGTTTTGGGATTCTTGGACGGGGTCGGGGTCGGCTTTTCCATTATTCAGCTTCAATTCGTCAGATTCGTGGTGGTAAAGTGGATACTAGACCGCAGAACACTGGCATTTGTCCAACCAAAAGTGACCGTCGCCAAGCGGTTCTGTTCAGTTTGGCCGGTGCCGGAGGCAAAAGCGGCGTTGTCTTGATTGCTCAGAACCGAGGTCATGGGCAGCTTGGATTCCAAGTCATTGGCGTCGCGGTTGAAAGCCATGAGGGCCAACAGGGCGCAAGCCATGGTGGGGGCCACACAACTCCACAGCCAGCGCGCCGTCGGCACGTCCACGTCACTGGCCAGGCGAAGAACGCGGCGCTTAAGTCCCGCTGACGGTTGGCGCGGACGCCAGGAAAGTAATTGGTTCTCGTTCATCTCTTTCATAATCACGGGTTTCTTCCAGCTTTACCTTGATTTTCTGAAGACCATAACGATAACGGCCGGCGGCCGTGTTGGGGGAAATCTCCAATAGCCCGCCGATTTCCTCAAAAGTACAATTGTGCCAGAGCTTCAGCACGATCACTTCCCGCTGCGGCAGGGGCAACGCCGCCAAACAACGCATGGCGGCCCGTTCGGCCGGCGTTTCGTCCGGGTTTTTCTCAAACCAGCGCAGGGATTCCCATTCGCGGGTAACGCGGCGCCACAGGCTGCGCCGGTAATTGAGCGCCCGATTGCGATAGGCGCGCACGCAGTAATGTCTGGGTTTTGTCGGGGCCGATCCGAGTTTCATGAGGGCCAGAAACGTGTCTTGCACCACATCCTCGGCCTCGCCGTGGCTCAATCCCAATGCCCGTCCATACAAAATCAACTGCGCCGCCTGCTCGTCAAATAGGCGGCCGCACCAGTCGGTTGGGGCAATTTCGTTCACGCTTTCAACTGATAGACACCCGGGGTTGCCGTTTTGTATAAAAAAAACGCTCAGCCCATGACCTGAACGATGGCCGTCCGCAACTCCTCCAGCGAGAACGGTTTGTTCAGTACGTAGTCCACGCCGCCGGTGGGTTTGCCGTAGGCTAGAAAATCTTCGGCAAAGGCTGTGACCATGATGATCCGTTGACCAGGCCGGCACCGCTTCATGTGGGTGACTAGCTGATCGCCTTTCATTTCCGGCATTAGATAATCGGTAATGATCAAATCGAACTGTCCAGCTTCAAATAATGCTAGGGCCGTCTCTCCATCGTTGGCAATTTGAACGTCATGCCCGTAATACCGGAGCATCATTTGGATAGCCTTGCAAACAGTTGGTTCGTCATCCACCACTAAAATCTGATACCTCGCTTTCACTGATTCGGCCATGCCAATATTCTGAAAATAGGCATTTCCCGGCGGAACGCAATCTAAACTTATAATGATCTGGACTTCGCAAAAGAAAGTGCGCCAAGGGTCTAATGGCCAAGGAAATGACCCTTCTCCGCCGCCGGCCGGCGGGAGGGTTCCCGGCGGGGTTGCCGGGCGGGACACCCCGGGTTCCATTAATTCTCACTTTTACCAAAGGTTAAAACTGCACGGCGGGCAATGCCATTCTTGACTAAGCACCCGCGAAATCTATGATTCCCGTTCGGACATTCCGGTTGACCAAACATTTAACTATGACAAAAATTCAAAATATACAGGCGCGCGAAGTGCTTGACTCGCGCGGCAATCCCACGGTGGAAGTGGACGTGACCCTCGAGTGCGGTGCGGCAGGGCGCGCGGCGGTGCCCAGCGGGGCCAGCACGGGTGAGAATGAAGCCATTGAACTGCGGGACGGCGACAAGAAGCGTTATCTCGGCAAAGGCGTCACCAAGGCGGTGGCCAACGCCAATACGAAAATCAAGGATGCGCTGCTTGGCTTGGATGCCCTCGATCAGCTTACCGTGGATGCCACGATGTTGAAGCTGGATGGCACGGAAACCAAATCCAAGCTCGGCGCCAACGCGATTTTGGCCGTTTCACTGGCCAATGCCAAGGCGGCCTCGGCAGCCCTCGGCCAGCCGCTTTTCAAATACCTGGGCGGCCCCAACGCCAAAGTGCTGCCCGTGCCCATGGCCAACGTGATCAACGGCGGCGCGCATTCCGATGCCCCAATCGATTTCCAGGAATTCATGATCCAGCCGCTCGGGTTTGAGTCCTTCAGCGACGGCTTGCGGGCCATCACGGAGACCTTCCATGCGCTCAAGGGCGTGTTGAAGAAGCGCGGCCTGTCCACGGCGGTCGGTGATGAAGGCGGCTTTGCGCCCAAGCTCGACAGCGTGGAAGATGCCATCGAATCCATTTTGGAAGCGGTGAAGAATGCGGGCTACAAGGCCGGCAAGGAGATCTATCTGGCGCTGGATGTGGCCAGCTCCGAATTCTACAACGGCAACGGCACCTATACCTTCAAGAAATCCACCGGCAAGACGGTTTCCGGCGAGGAACTGGTGGAATTCTATGCCAAACTCATTGCGAAATACCCGATCGTTTCCATCGAAGACGGCTGCGCCGAAGGCGACTGGAAGCATTGGAAGTTGCTGACCGACAAGCTCGGTGACCAGATCCAATTGGTCGGCGATGATCTGTTCGTGACCAATGTTAAATTCCTCCAAAAGGGCATCGATACCGGCACGGCGAATTCGATCCTGGTGAAAGTAAACCAGATCGGCTCGCTCACCGAGACGCTGGATGCTGTGCAACTGGCGCAGTTCCACGGCTACACTGCCGTCCTCTCGCACCGCTCCGGCGAAACCGAAGATGCCACCATTGCGGACATCGCGGTGGCCACCAATTGCGGCCAGATCAAGACCGGCTCTTTGAGCCGCTCGGATCGTTTGGCGAAGTACAATCAGCTCCTTCGGATTGAGGAGTTGCTCGGCAAGAACGCCGTCTATGCCGGCCTCACCGCCCTGAAGAAAAGCAAGTAAGCAGCGCGGCGCGAGAACCTAATTCAAAACCGGAAGCAGGGCGACCTGCTTCCGGTTTTCTTGCGTTTAATAGCCTGCCTTGAGCAACCAACGCACGGCAAAGATGATCGCGAGGCAGGCCAGCGTCATCCAGAGCGCTGGCAGAAAAAATGAGGCGGCGGTCATCAAGGCCCCGGCGGCGAGCGGAAGGGCAGCCCGTTGGCGCCAACCGTAAACCAGATAGCCGCTCGCGACGGCGCCCCAGATCAGCGAGGCCCACAGAAAATGTTCATCGGTCCAGTCCACGCCGCTAGTCTGTCTAAACTCGGCTGACTTGCCACGGTAATTGTGTGTGGTAGATTTGCGGCGTGAGCCATTTCTTCCGACCCAATATCAGGCGGCACGGCCGCATTGCGCGCGGCGTAATCGGCTCCTTATGCCTGATCGCCGGGATCATTCTGGTGGATTTTTTGCTCTGGTTGGGCTTGATTTTCGTGGTGGCCGGACTGTTCGCCATTTGTGAAGCCTTAAGCGGCTGGTGCGTGGCTCGCGCCTGCGGCATCAAAACCAAGATTTGATTTTCCGTCATTTCGTTTTGACGAGGCTCACCAACGCCCCGACCGCTTCGTCCGTGGCGGCAAACGATTGGCTTCCGCTTTGATTCACGCAAACCAGGATGGCGAAATCCTGGTTGGGCGCCACCCAGACATTGGCAAAATTCATCGTGTTGTCACCCGCGTGGTTGAACACCTTGCCGCCACCCCACGAGCGGGAGACTACAATCCAGCCCAGCGCATAGTCGCCTCCGAACAGCGGCGTCTGCAGCCGCTGATAGGACGACGGCGAAAGGAGCGCTGGTTGTCCCCGGGCACCTCGTAATTGGTCCTGAATGAATCTGGCCCAATCGGGAAGCGTGCAGTGGATGCGTCCGGCCGGTCCCATGACGGGCGGGTTGTCCGTGCGGGGGCCGTTCTGGCTGACCGGGGTGCCATCCGCCGTGTGGGGCCACGGCTGGTCAATGAGGCCCGGCGTGCCCGTGCCGCCAAAGCCGGCGGAAGCCATGTGCAACGGTTGGAAGACCTCGTCCGTCATGAGATTCTCCCAGGATTTGTCGGTGGTTTTCTCGACCATCGCCGCGGCGATGAGGTACCCCAGATTTGAATAGGCGTAGGTGGTGCCCGGTTTCGTAACCGGCTTCTTGGCCAGTTCCAATTGAACGGCGCGCAGGCGCAGTTGCCGGGCGTTGTCTCCGGAATATTCCGCCAAATCCAGATTCGCCGGCAGCCCGGCATGATGCGAGAGCAATTCCAAAAGCGTGACCGGGCGAAAATCCGGATGCATCTGGGCGGCGAACTCGGGAAACACTTCCGCCAGCGTGGTGTCCCAGCGCAAAGGGCCCCGCTCCACCAAGCGCGCCACGAGGGTGCTGGTCATGATTTTACTGTCTGACCCAAGGTGCCAGAGATCCGCCAGCGTCACGGGAATTTCCGTATTCCGTTTGCGCACCCCCACGGCGCCCATGAATCTGAGTCCCTCGCTCGTCAGCACCGCAGCGGCCATGGCGGGCACCTTGAATTTCTGCCGAATGGGTTGGAGTAGCGCGGTGACGTTGGTGTCCCCGGCCACCGGGCAAAAGGCAGGTGCCGACCCTTCGTTGGCATCGCTGGCTTGGGCATGCATGATCCAGGCGGCCGAAAGCAGGAGCGCGAGGCGCCGGCACACGATCGCGGCGCGACCAGCGGTTGCGCGCACAAAAAAGGATTTTGCGTCCGGCGTCACTCGCCGCGAGTATGGCCCGGCAAGCGAGGCATTCAAGCAAAAGCGGCGAACAGCGCCCGCATTTCCTCCTCCACCATGGCGGGGTCTGCCAGGGTGTGGGCAATTTCATCGTGGAGCAACTGGCGGTACCGTTTGCGCAGCCGGTGGATGGCCACGCGGACCGCGCCTTCCTCCAGGCCCAGGGCGGCCGCCGCTTCGCGCCGGGCGGTATCGGCCGGGGCCGGCGTGAGGAATTGTTTCAATTGTTCAAAGGAGGCGGTCTTGCCGTCCGCCGCAAACTCGGTTTGCAGCCGGTCAATCACTTTGGCCAGCAGCGCCGAAGCCCATTCGCGGTCAAAGGCCTTTTCCGGACTGGGATCCTGGGTGTCCGCCAACTGGAATTGCGTATCCGCGGTTTGCCAGTCCAGCGAGAGCGGGGCCTGGCCGCCGCCGCGTTTTTGCGCCTGCCCCTTGTCGTATTCGTTGGCCAGGAAATGTTTCAGCGAGGCCAGCAAGAAGGCGCGGAATTTTCCCTTTTCACTGTCCAGCTTGCCAAAGGGGTTTTTGGCCAGCAGACGGGCAAAGAACATCTGGGTTAAATCCTCGGCATCCTCCCGCGTATGGCCGTGCCGCCGTACATAGGCGTAAAGCGGAAACCAATAAGTGCGGCAAAGCTCTTCCAGCGCCCGGGCCGCTTGCGGCGTGCTTTGCCGCCCCGCTGTGAGCACAACCGTCCAATGCGTCGTGGCGAAAATATCGCCCGGCGCGCTGCTGGCCTGAGTGGCAGGTTCGGTCATCAACGGGTTACTGGTCCTTGACCTTGAAGGTGAGCAGATAGGGTATGGCCGGGTGGTGTTGCGTGTCCTGGAAATTGTGGAACTTCTGGCTGTTGAGCCAAAAGCCATAGGTTTTGCCGGCGACCAATTTCACCTTCATCACGCAGGTCTTGTGATCGGCTTCATAATGGATTTCGCCAATGCTGTCGGGAGTGGAATTCTCCCAAGCGGTGGCCCAGCTCCAGGAGCCATCGGCCATGGGCTTGCTGAAGGTGATTTTGATCTCAAATTCTCCCGGGGCCACATCTTTGGTGCCGGCTTCCGGAACGGTTTTGACGACCACCGGGGCGAAGTTTTCGATGTCTTGCGCGCGGCTGGTCTGGGGCGCAAGCCAGCAGACCGCGCCGACGAGGGTGGTGACGAGGATGGTTTTTATTTTCATTGGTGTTTATTCGTTGGTGTTGAGCAGACGCTGTTTGACTTCTTCCGAAAGGGGCGATTGTTTGATCCAGGCCCGGGCCGCGACCTCATCACGCTGGAGCCAGATCTGGGCCACCGTCTCACCTTTGTCCTGAATCAATTTCTGGTCACCGATCGTATCGAGCATTTCGATCACCGCCGCTGGAGCGGAGCCTTGTCCCCAAAAAATAATGGGGCCCATCGCCTTGTCGCGGACAGCGCCGGCGGGAAAATGGCTCACCCATTTCGCAGCCCCATGGGCGTCGCGAAAGCTCCATTTGTCAGCCACTTGGGCGGCTGCGTCGTCGTGCAAGTCGCCGGCGGGCAGGGTGTCGACGTAGGCGGCGGCCTCTTTGGGCGCGGTGTCCGTCCAACCCTTCAGAATGCTGACGATTGCCTTTTTTCGGACGCCCGGATCCGTCAGGTTGGTGGTCCAAGCGAGGGCGGCAGCGGGATCATGACTGCCCCAGGTCGAGGCCAACTCGGCAAATGGACCATGCCAGCCAATCTCGCCTCTCCGGGCCAGGAATAATAGCGCGGCGGGAATTTCAGCCGAGGAAATCGTACGCTGCATTTCACCAAGTTCGGCCTCCCGCTCTCCCGGGCTGGCTAACAGAGCATGGTCCAGCCTCGATTCCAAGGCGCTCGCAGGAGCCGGCACGGTGGCAATTCCTGCCGTGGCTTGGTTGGTAACGCGCGGGCGGTTTCCCTGGGTGGAAAACGACAGCAGATACGGCACCGCCGGCCGGCCGGCCAAGTCTTGAAAGTGATTGAATCCCTCCGAGTTCAACCAATACCCGTACGTCGTGCCGGGTTCCAATTTGACCTTCAGGCTGCAGGTCTTGTGGCTGGCGTCGAATTTCGGGTCCTCGATTCCTGGAGGCGTCGAATCGTCCCAAACCGTGCACCAGCTCCAGGAGTGATCCTTCATTACCTTGTTGAAGGTGACCTTGATTTCAAATTCCCCGGCCGGGAGGTTGGTGCTGCCGGCCTCCGGGACGGTTTTGACGACTACCGGAGCGGAGTCCCCAATAGTTTGCGCGCGGGTGGACTGCGGTGCAATCGGACCGGCTGCGCCCAGCAGGGCAGCGAGGAGGACGGCGGTTGTTTTCATAGGCCGACGGTGGGTTTCCGTTGGTTATTATAGCGATTCCTGCGGTGCGGCCTCGTGGGCCAAAAACGTTTCCGGCGTCACCGGTTCGACGATGGCGCCTGGCCCTGAGTGGTGAAAACCAACAAATAGGGCACCGCCGGATGGCCTTGCTTGTCCTGGAACCCCCGGTACTTCTCCGAGTTCAACCAAAAGCCATAGGTCGTGCCGGGTTCCAATTTGGCCTTCATCACGCAGGTCTTGTGGTCTTCGCTGTATTGGGAGGCCTCGCTCCCCTCGGGCGTTGAATGGTCCCACACGGTACACCAACTCCAGGAATGATCGTTCATTTCCTTGCTGAAAGTGACCTTGATTTCATAGTCACCCGGCGGCACATCTGTGCTGCCGGATTCCGGCACCGTCTTGATGACCACGGGCGGGACGGTGTCAGGGGTTATTGCGGGCCGCGAGGAGGGGGAGGATTGGTTGAAGGCGGCCACATACTCGGCCGTCTTCGCGTCGGTATCCACCATGAAAAAGCGATGCGCCCCGGCCTTGGTATCCACGTACACGGTCAGGTCTTTGGGTTCGGGGATCATGGCATTCATGCCGGCATGCCAACTGGAACGAAATTTGGCATCTACGACGGTGCGAATCGGGTCGGCGAGTTTCGTGTCACCGTCGGCGAAAACGGTCTCGGGTGGAAAGAGGCGATTAATCTGCGCCGGATGAAACCGGAACCACACGTTCGCGATGGGTTCAGCTTGGTCGGCCGCTGAACTTGTCAACGTGGCTTCGTCGCGGGGCAACAACACGGCCCATACGGCGCCATCGGAGCAGTGGCCTATCCCCAAATCGGCGCCTTGCGTTGTCACCTTGAATTTGTCGCCAATTTGCAATTGGAATTGGGAAACGCGGACAATGTCATCCGCCGTGAATTGCCATGGACGGGCGTGGTCCGGTTCCGCGTCCCCGGCGGTCAAGGGGGTGGGATAGTGTGCCAGCAAGTCAACGGCCGAGGCTGGTGCGGCTGCCAGTAACAGCACCGTCGCCGCGATGGCGGCCGTCAGGGTAGGCTTCATATTCATCTGCTGTTTCCTTTCGATTAATTTGGGTTGGTTTGGAAAGTGAACAGGAACGGCACGGCCGGCTGGCCGGCGGCATCCCGGAAATTCTTGAATGGTTCGCTGTTCAGCCACCAGCCATAGAATTTGCCGGGCTGCAAGCGGACTTTGACAACACAGGTCCGGTGGTCCGCCAAATAGTGGGGGGACCCAATGAAGTCCGGGCCGGAATTCTCCCAGGCAGTGGCCCAACTCCACGAGCCAGCCGACATGGGTTTGCTGAACCGCACGCGGATTTCCGTTTCACCGGCCGGCACGTCCACCGCGCCGGCGGCGGGATAGGTTTCGACGACCACGGCTGGCTGGCTGGCGAGAAGTTGAGCCGGCGGAACCGCCGAAGTTTCCGCGGCCGGACCGGAGAAGCCGGCGCGGTTGGCGGCATTGGCGGCAGATTGCCGATGGCGATTTTGGGGTGACTCGTCGGCGGGGGCGACGATAATGGCCGGGGTTTCTCCGGTGACCGGCTGCGCCGCGATTCGCGCGGCCTGTGTCTGCTTGGCGTGGTCCTGTTCCACTGATGCTTTTTCCCGGAGCCGCTCTTCTGCGCCCGGCATGACGACCGCGGCATAGACGACAAAAAACGCACACAAGGCACCGCTGCCCACCACCACGAATTTGCCGAGCCAGGCTCGCCAACTTTTGACGCCCAAAACCACCGCCAAGGCCAGGGACATGCCGCCAAAGAGGATCGGGGCTTTCTCTGCCTGGGGACGGAGCATGGCCAACAGCGGGGTGCCGAGGCAGCCGGCGAGAAACAGGGCAAAAGCCCATTTGCTGATGCTCAGATCCTCGCCGGTTACGGCCGGCGAGGCGGCGGGGCTCGAGCGCCCCGTCGGACTCTCCGGGGGCCGGCTGGCTGCGGCCGGCGTCCCGGCGATGGTTTCTATCTGTGTCTTAAACACGCTCGCTTGTTGGTAGCGCAGCTCGGGCTTTTTCTCCAAGGCGCGCAGAACGACTTCATCCAGGCGGACATCGAGCTGCACTTTGGAAGAGGGCGGTTCCAATGGTTTGCCCGGCAGCTCGCCGGTCAACATCTGGTAGAAGACCACGCCGAGCGCATAGATATCGGCGCGATGGTCCACCGCGTCCGGATGTTCCTTTTGTTCCGGGGCCATGTATTTCGGGGTACCCATGATCCGGCCCGATTCCGTCAGCACGGGGGATGGCGACGGGACGGCGCCTGACTCCTGGCCCGCGCCGCCTGCCGGCGTGGTGGCGGCGGCATCGCCAATGATTTTGGCCAGCCCGAAATCCGCCACCTTCACACGCCCGCGCCGGTCGAGCATGATGTTTTCCGGCTTGATGTCGCGGTGGACAATGCCCTGGTCGTGGGCGTACTGGAGGGCGTCGCAGATTTGTGGCACGATGACCAGCGCCTCGCGCGCGGAAATGCGGCCCACTTGGAGCAATTGCCGCAGATTCACGCCATCCACAAATTCCATGAAAAAATAGAACAGCCCGTCCGCGCGGCCGAAATCGTAAATCGTCACGATGCCGGGATGGTTGAGCATGGCCAGCGCCTTGGCCTCGCGCGTGAAGCGTTCGGCAAACGCCGGGTCCTCACCGATGTGGGGCGGCAGGATCTTCAGCGCCACCAGCCGGTTGAGCTGGGTTTGCCGGGCCTTGTAGACCGCCCCCATGCCGCCCTTGCCAATGAGTTCGAGAATTTCAAGCTGGGGAAATTTCGCCGCCAGCTCCGCGACTGAGGGTGGTTCAAAGCGGGAGGGCGCGGGTCCGGTAACCGTCTCGGCCTGCACGCCGGCTTGCAGGAGGCAGGCCGGGCAGAGGCCCGCCAGCGCTTTTCCGGAAAGCGGCGTGCCACATTGCGGGCACTTGGCCGGCTGCTCGGCGTCTGGTTTTGCGGGGTCCACAGCTTCATCAAAAGCAAATCGGGACCCGCGTTACGAGAAAAATGGAATGGATTTGAGCAGCTAACTTTGCGCGGTAGAGCGCCAGACGGCCCGGTGTTTGGCGGTCAGCCGGTGCGCCGCGCAGCCCGCGCCATCAACGCAGCCTGAATCCGCCTTGAAAAATAACCTCGGCGGCCACGATCACCAGAAAAACACTGCTGACCAGCGCATTGAGACGGAAAAAAGCGATGTTGATCCAGTTCAGGCTGCGGCGGCGCGCGATCCAATGCTCGAGCGTCAGGCAGCAGACAATGATGAGCCAGCCCACCAGATAAGCGATGCGGAAACCGCAAATCAGGCCGAAGGCCAGGAGCAGGCCGCACATGATCATATGGGCGAGAAACGAAGCGGCCAGGGCGTTTTGCGGCCCCCACGCCACCACCAGCGAACGCAACCCGTGCGCCTTGTCAAATTCGTAATCCTGCAGGGCGTAGATGATGTCGAACCCCACCAGCCAGAGGACGACGGCGAACGCCAGAATGATCGGCTGCAGGCCGGTCTCCAGGGACTGCAACCAGCCGATGGCCGCGGGCGGGGAGCGGAAGAAATCGGCCGGCGGGGCGGAAAAGCCAAATTCGCCTTTGACCGCCAGCCAAGCGCCGATGGGCGCCAGCGCCAGGGCGAGGCCCAGGAACACATGGGTGTAATCGGTGAATCGCTTGGTCAGCGAATAAAAACAGACCAGTGCGAGCGCGACGGGCGCCAGATGGAAACAGAGCGGGTTCAGCCACCAACTGGCCACCACGAGGCCCAGACCGGACAGGGCGCACAGGCAAATCGCGCTGGCCAGCGAGAGGGTGCCGGCCGGCAGGTGCCGGTTCCGGGTGCGGGGATTCAGCGCGTCGAATTTGCGGTCGACGATGCGGTTAAACGCCATGGCGCAGGGTCGGGCGCAGACCATGGCGACGAGGATGAGGGCGGAGATGCGCCAGCCGGGCCAGCCGCGATGGTCGCGCGCGGCCACGAGCATGG
>CAYTJG010000181.1:0-12980 GCA_964437865.1 uncultured Bifidobacteriaceae bacterium
CGGGGATTGCTCCGGCGCTGGTGGCCGATTTGCAACAGCTTGCCGGTCTCGCGCATGGTTTTCACCATCGAGCGCGCGCCGTCCAACGTGTTGCTCATCATCTTCTCGCAATACACGTGCAGTCCGGCCTTGAGGCAGGTGTTGGTGATGGGGGCGTGCCAGAAATCGGGTGTGGCCACGATCACGGCCTGCAGGTCCTTTTCCTTGGCCAGCAAGTCCTCGTAATTCTCGTAGCTGTGGACCTCGTTGCCGATCTTTTTCAGATAGCGGTCGCCTTCGTCGCGGTGGTAATCCCAGATGTCGCAGAGCGCCACCACGCGGATGCCTTCAATCAGGAGCAGCGAGTCCAGCAGTACATGGCCTTCTTCGCCGTAACCGATCAGGGCCACATTGAGGTTGCTGAGATTGGACTTTTTGGCGACGGCCTGGGTGCCGGTGTCCGGGGTGCAGGAGGTCAGCAGCAAGCCGGCTCCGGCCGCCGCCGTGGCACCCAGAAACTCGCGGCGGGAAAGGAGTGGATTGACGATTTTTACCATTTTTTGAGGATGGCTAATTTGTTATGCCGGACCAGCACGAGCGCAAACGCAACCAGCGCCACGTGAATGCCCAGCCAGGAAATACCGTCATCCTGCTTGATGATGATCAAGCCCACCGTCAGTGCGATATAAAGCAGGCCCTGGATAAAGAGCGAAATCCGGGTGCCCAAGCCCAGCAGGAGCATGAGGCCGGTGGCAATGAGGGCCGGGCCGAGCAAATGATCAAATATGTTGAGCAGCGGGTGCGGCAAAAACGGTTCATATTGGAACTTGCCCCGGAGGCCGGTGGGAATGCCCGCATAATTGGCCAGCGCGTAATGCTTCACGTTCACGTTCATCATCACGCCGCTCGCGTCGGGCTGACCCGTGGCCGGGTCAATCACCGGTACGGATACGGATTGGTAGGCGCCGAATTTTTCGATGCCGGTCAGCAACGCCCGGACGGCCAGCCAACCGCGCAGCACCAGAAAGGCCAGTGTGTAATCGCAATTACATCCCTCACCGCCCTTGTTTTCGTTTGAGTCATTCATGTTTGTAGTTTTCAGCCGAGAGTCAGTCCAAAGACTATTTTAAAAATGCTATTAAGTCAGTTGAAAATGCAACTCGAAAAGCCAGAATATCTATTAGACGCGGCAGCGAAAGCGCTGGTTTCAGTTAAAATCTGGAATTTTGTAAATATTTTTGGCGGCATTTGCCGGCGAAATTACGTGCCGCCGGGGGCCGGCGCGTCCCCCCTTGAAACCCCCGGCTCAACCCTTCAACCACCGGGCCACGTCCACCGCGGCGTAGGTGATCAGGATATCGGCGCCGGCCCGGCGCATGGCCAGCAGGCTCTCCAGGGTCACGCCCCGCTCATCGATCCAGCCGTTGGCCGCGGCGGCCTTGATCATGGCGTGTTCGCCGCTCACGGAGTAAGCGGCCGTCGGCAGGCCAAATTCCGTCTTCACCCGGTAAAGGACGTCCAGGTAGGCCAGGGCCGGTTTTACCATGACGATGTCGGCGCCTTCCTGCACGTCCAACGCCACTTCGCGCAAGGCCTCATTGCCATTGGCGGCATCCATTTGATAGCTGCGGCGGTCGCCAAACTTGGGCGTGGACTCGGCCACTTCGCGGAACGGACCGTAAAACGATGACGCAAACTTGGCGGCATAGCTCATGATGGGCGTGTCGGCCAGGCCCTGATTGTCCAGTTCGGCACGAATGGCGCGCACCCGGCCGTCCATCATGTCACTGGGGGCCACCATGTCGGCGCCGGCGGCGGCGTGACTGGCGGCGGTTTGGGCCAGCAGCTTGAGCGTGGGATCGTTCAAAATCTTCCCGTCCTGCACGATGCCGCAATGTCCGTGAGCCATGTATTCGCACAGGCAGACGTCCGTGATGACCATCAGTGACGGCAGCTCTTGCTTGAGCAGCCGCACGGTTTGCTGGACGATGCCGTTTTTGGCATAGGCGCCGCTGGCCTTGGCGTCTTTTTTATCCGGAATGCCAAACAGCAGGACGGCGGGCACGCCCAATTCGTGGGCGGCGGCGGCGTCGCGCAGGACTTCGTCGGGCGAGAGTTGGAACACGCCGGGCATGGCATCCACGGGGCGGCGCAGTTTCCGGCCGCTCCGGGCAAACAGGGGCAGCACCAGTTGCGACACATTCAATGAGGTTTCGGCCACGAACCGGCGCAGCGCGGGCGAGGTGCGCAACCGGCGCGGGCGGCTGACAGGAAAGCCAGGCAAGATCATGGCCTGATTGTAGATTTGAATTCGGGCTTGGGCCAATGAAAAAGCGGCCCTCACCGGCCCGCGTCGGCCAGGAGCTGCCGCAGACGGGCATTGAAATCGTCTGCCGCCAGCATTTTCTCGAGGCTCAGGTGCAGCCGGTAGCGCCAATAGTAAACCGGATGAGCCGGGATATTGATGCGTTCGGCGGCGATGTCGCCGCGCCGGAGGGTGGCATCGAGGCCCAAGAGGTCCTGCCATTGGAAGATGCTCCACATGGCCGGCGACGCCAGGTGCTGGCGCACGATGGTTTGCACCACCCAGGGATCCGCCGAGCGCGGCGCTTCGCCCGGCTGCTCCAGTTCGTGGTTGAAGAACTTCTGGGTCAGGTCGCGGTCCTCCTCCCACCAGCCGCGGATCGTGCTCATGTCGTGCGTGGAGGGGGTGACCACGCTCAGGTAGGGCGCCTGGGCGGGACGCGAGAACTCCGCGTTGAGCGCCTTGGGCATGCGCTGGATTTCCAGGCTGAGAAAACCGAGATCGCGCATCACTTCCGGCACGCAGGCCGGCACCAGGCCCAGGTCTTCGCCGCAAATCAGCATGTCGGTCACCCGCTTGAGCGCCGGCAGCTTCTTCATGGCTTCCCGCATCCAGAAATCGTCCTGCCGGCGGAAGAAATAGTCCACGTACAAATCCCGCAGCGCGCGCTGCACTTCGGCCGGCAGATGCTGGAACGACGTGGTCTTCTCCATGAAGAAGCGGAAGTGCAGTTTGCCGTCCGCCTCCAGCAGGATGACATTGCTGATGAGGTCGAACAGGCCGGCTTTGACCGCTTCGTCCGGGTCCGTTTCACCGGTTGCCGACGGCGCTTCCGGCGCCGCTGCCTGGTGGTCGGCGTGGCGCGCGGCAAAGTGGTTTTCCACCTGCCGCTGCGTGGCGAATTCCGGTTTCAACAGGTAATTCCCGTCGCCGGCGGCCAGCAAAAACTCGCGCCGAACCCTCCCGGCGGCGCCGCCAAAGATCTCCTGCAACACGGCGTCCGTGATGAACGGCCGCGTGAGGCGCTCGCGGTCCAGCCGGATGCCGCGGGCCGCCAATTCGCCCGGTGCCAACGGCAAGGCCGGCTCAAAATGGCCGAGAATGCCCTGCACGGCATGGGCCGGATTGCTCCAGATGCGGAAAAAGCCCAGAATATGGTCGATGCGGAAGGCATCGAAGTAATTGGCCATCTGGGCGAAGCGCTGTTTCCACCAGGCAAAACCGTCGGCCGCCATGCGCGGCCAGTTGTAGGTGGGAAAGCCCCAGTTCTGGCCGGTGGCGGAGAAAGCGTCCGGCGGCGCGCCCGCCTGCTGGTCCAGGTGATACAATTCCGGCGCCTGCCAGGCGTCCGCGCCGTGACGATACACGCCGATGGCCAGGTCGCCTTTGACGATCAGCCCGGCGGCATGCACGTATGCGGTGGCGTCCTGGAGCTGCCGGTGCAGGTGATATTGCACGAAGAAATGGAAGGCCACGTCCTTGCTCTTTTCCACGAAGGCCGCAATCTCAGCCGCGTCAAATTCCCGGTGCCTGGGCCACTGGTTGAAATTCGCCGTGCCGAATTGGTCGCGGAAATGGCAGAAGGCCGCGTAGGGCACCAGCCAGTGCCGGTTGGCCGCGAAGAACGTCTTGTATTCCTGGCTGCGGAACGTGGCCGCCTTCTGCGCGGGGAAGATTTTCCGCAGGAAATCCAGTTTCACCTTCATGACCGCCTCGTAATCCAAGGCGTCCAATGCGTTGAGGCGCTGGCGTTCGGGTTCCAGGGCTTCGAGCAGCTTCCGGTTTTTGGCGCTGACGACGTCGGCTAGGTTCAGGTAAATGGGATGCAGCGCAAAGGCCGAAATGGCGGCGTACGGGTACGAATCCCGCCAGGTGCCGGTGGCCGAGGTGTCGTTGATGGGCAGCAGTTGAATCAGCTTGAGGCCGGTCTTGCGGCCCCAGTTCGCCAGCGGCTTCAGATCGGCAAACTCGCCCACGCCGAAGCTGTTTTCGCTGCGCAAACTGAAAACGGGCACGGCCACGCCCGCCCCGCGCCACGGCTTCACCGGCAGCCGGGCAAACCCGTCGTTGACCACCGTCCGGCGGTCCGGCGCCACAAAATCCCGCAGCCGCCGGTCGGGACCGTCTTCATAGCGTACAAACGCTCTCTGTTTCACGTCGTACACGCCATATTTGTAAGCCAGCGGAAACGGCTGGCCCCGGAGGTCGAGTGCCACGGAGAAATAATCCGCCTTGGGCGGTCGTCCCAGCAAAATGGGCGCCTGCGTATTCCACTGGCCCAGCACCGAGCCTTCGCCCAGCAGACAGAGCGTTTCGTGCGGGTTCAAGAGCGGGGTTTTGACGCGGAACGTATGGGTGGGGGCGGCGGGCCCCACGGTCGTCACCGGCGTGAAATTCCGGGCAAACAGCACTTCCCTGAATGGTTCGGTGTAAAATACGTTTTCCACGTAGCCGGCGTGATTCCAACTATCCAGCACGAGCAGTTGGGAGCAGCCATAAGCCGCGGGGGCCAGCGTCCGGTCGCGGCCCCAGTCGGTGGCGCGCGAGCCATTGGCCAGGGCCAGCACGTAGGAGTACTTCACGGCTGTCCCGGCCCGCACCTCCAGCGGGATGGCCACCTCCCAATGCTCCGAATCCACGTATTTCATGGGCACGGGATGGGCCGGCAGCGGATGCTCACCGGCCAGCCAGAGCGATTGACCCGGTTGCGTGCTGAAGCGGAGCCGAAACGTGATTGTCATGGGATATATTTACATGAGACAGCGCTGGCCGCCAATTCGCATGAAAATGCAGGCTCCCCCCGGAAAGAAGTGCGTGCGAGACCGGCCAATTCATGGTTTCATGGTGGGCCGATGAACGTCGAACAACCCGAGATCAGCCTCGTCATTCCTTGCTACAACGAGGAAGGCAACCTGCGCGAACTTGTCAAGGCCATCCGCGAAGCGGTGGAGCCCTTGAAGCTGCCCTACGAGGTGGTCATCACCGATGATTGCAGCAAGGACAAGTCCTGGACGATCCTCCAGGAGCTCGCGGCGGGCGATCCGCGCATCCGCGCGCAGCGGTTCGCGTTCAACTGCGGCGAGAGCGCGGCCAGTTTCGCCGGCCTCAAGGCCGCCCGCGGCCGGTATCTGGTCACCCTGGATGCCGACCTGCAAAACGACCCGCGCGACCTGCCCAAATTCCTCGAGGCGCTCAAGGGCTACGATTGTGTCTGCGGCACGCGCGTGAAGGTGCGGGGGGAAGGCGATAATTTCATCAAGGTACTCTCCTCCCGCATTGCCAACGGCGTGCGCAACCAACTGTCCGGCGAGCAGATTTCGGACGCCGGCTGCACGTATCGCGCCTTCAAGCGTGAATGCATTGAAAACCTGAAATTTTTCAAGGGCATGCACCGGTTCCTGCCCACGTTGTTCAAGATCGAGGGCCACACCGTCACCGAGATCGAGGTGAGCAATAATCCGCGGTTTGCCGGCCAGAGCAATTACGGCGTCTGGAACCGGCTCTTCGCCTCCTTCTACGACCTGCTGGCCGTGCGCTGGATGAAGAAGCGGATGTTCAAGTATCAGGTGGCCGAGCGGATCAATTAATTGGTCGACATTTATTGTGGATAAAATCTGCCAGGCGCCTTTCGGCGGTCGCGGAGCGACTTCGGATATTAGCCCGGCACAGCGTGCCGGGTACTGGTGGCAAAAATGAAAACGTCCTGAAGGGACGGGGGAAATCCCGGCGTCCCTCCAGGACGCATGAATTCGTTGGGCGCGAGACCAGACACTGGCGTGTCTGGCTAATGTCCAAGGTCGCTCCGCGACACGGCCCTTTACCCATGGCAAACGTCAAAGGACTGTTTTTGTTGAGTTTCGGCGGTTTGTCATTACCGGCAAAAGACCGTGCTGATTCAGCTGCAGATCGACGGCAGCCAGATGCCTGCCGGCGGCACATAGGGGCCGATGGCCATATAGTTCATGATTTTGCGGAGCCGATGGCCGGCCTGGAGCGTTCGCCGGTAGAAATCACCCAACTCCAAGGGGCAGAAGAACACGGTTTCTGCGGTTGACTGCCGTGCGCTTTCGCCAATGACCGCCAGGATGTCGTTCGCGCTGTCGGACGCGCCGTGACCCATGGGGCCCGGAATGAAGTAGGCGGTGAGGCGACCCGCTTGTTCCCGTAAATAAACCGGCAAGCCATGCGCAAAAGCCGCCTCGATTTCCATCCAACGGCTGACTTTAAACACGTGCCGGCACAACTCGTCCAGCAGCGGCACATCCGCCGGCACGGCGCGGCGAACCATGGGGTCGGGATTGGCGGCCGGCTTGGCGGCCATGACGCCGATCGGCCCGCACACATCAAACCCCAGCGAGGCATAAAGGGAGAGCGACTTGGTGTTGTAGGCGGTTTGGAGCAGCCGGACTTGCGTTTTCCGAATTGCATGGGCGTGTTCCAGCACGGCGCGCATCAAACAGCGGCCTATCCCCAGGCCATCCAGCGCGGGTTCCACGGAGATCGGCCCCACGCCCGCGACTTCATCGCCCACGGACATGAAGTTGGATCCGGCCAACCGGCCCTCGACGCGGGCGGCCACTGCGAAGTAATCAGCCCGCGACACCAGCATGCCGATGAGCTTGGCGGACGATTCCAGACTGGGAATGTCGAGCGGGAATCCGTGCCGCTCATTGACTTCCTTGAAGGCTTCAAAACAAATGCGTGCCAGTTCCGGTACCTGCTCTGGCCCCGGCCGGATGATTTCCACGTCGAGCATGGTCCTTTATAGCGGGGGCAACAGGAATTACCAATCCGAAATCCCGGCTCCGTGTTTCCGATTTCGGATTTTCCGCGGGCGTTGTACACTGGCCGGCACGCGTGACTAAGGGCATCTCAATCCGGCTGGTCTGGCGCCGCGTTCTCTGCGCGGCCGCCGTCTGGCTCTGCCTGCCGCTGGCGGCCCAGCCCGGCCCCACCAATGAGCTGCTCCAAACCGCCGCCCAAATCCGGCAATTGACGCCCGACCAGGCCGCCCGGCATTTGCCCGTGCGCCTCCAAGGCGTGGTCACGTTTTTCGACCTGGCCCAGTATTTCCGGTTCGTTCAGGACGGCACGGCCGGCATTTATTTCACGCTCGATGACGCATCGAATTATCCGGCCCTGAAATCGGGCGCCCGCGTGGAGATCGACGGCGTCACCAGTCCCGGCGAATACGCGCCCATCGTGTCGCCCCGGTGGATCCGGGTGGTGGGCGAGGGCGAATATCCGCCGGCCAAGCCGGTCACCTTTGAGCAGGCCGCCAGCGGGGAGGAGGACAGCCAGTTTGTGGAAATCAGCGGCTTGGTGCGGTCGGTGCATTGGGATGCAGGCACGAAGTATTTCGAGGTGGAAATCGCCACCGGCGGCGGACGGTTGACGGCTCTGGCGGCGAAACTGCCGGTGGCGGACGGCGCGAGTCTGGTGGATAGCACGGTGAAAATTCGCGGCGTTTGCGTGACGCGGTTCAACCTGCAACGGCAGTTGTTCGATTCGCGGCTGCTGGTGCCCCGGCCGGAAGACCTGGCCGTGGCGGTGCCGGCGCCGGCGGATCCCTTTGCCGTGCCCACGCGGCCCATGGAGCAGTTGCTGCAATTCACGCCCCAGGGCCCGTACGGCCACCGGGTGAAGGTGCGGGGCACGGTGATTTATCGCGGGGAAGATGTGGTCTACATCGAGGACAAGACCGAGGGGCTGTTCGTGGAAACCCGGCAGGAAGGTTCCCTGCGGCCCGGGGACGAGATCGAGGTGCTGGGCTTTCCGGCCAAGGGCGAGTACACGCCGATGTTGCAGGATGCGATTTACCGGGTGATCGGCCGGGGCGATCTGCCGGCGCCCGACCCGGTGACCGCCGACGAAGCCCGGAGCGGCAAGTATGACTGCCGGCTGGTGCGGATCGAGGCCACGGTGCTGGATCGGTCGCGGCACAGCCGCGAGCAATTCCTGGTGCTGCAATCGCAGGGCTTCATCTTCCACGCCTACCTCCAGCGCAACGGGGCCGGCACCGATTTCGCCGACCTGGAAAACGACAGCCAGGTGGCCATCTCCGGCATCTGCCTGATCGAGCGCGGCAACGACTGGCACTACGGGACCGATTGGCGCGCCAATTCGTTTCGCGTGTTGATGCGCTCGCCGGGCGACATCACCGTGTTGCAGCAGCCGCCGTGGTGGAACATCCGGCGGATGTTATGGGCGCTGGGCCTGTCGTGCCTGGTGGTCTGCACGGCGCTCGCCTGGGTGGGCGTCCTGCGCCGCCGGGTGAGCAAACAGACGGCCATCATCCGCCGCCAACTGGAGACCGAGGCCGCCTTGAAGGAGCGGTATGAAAACCTCTTCGAGAACGCCAGCGACATGGTTTTCACCCAGGACCTGACCGGCCGCATTACTTCGGTGAACAAGATCGGGGAACAGCTTTTGCGTTGCGGGCGGAACGAAATCCTGGGCCGCGAACTGGTGACGTTCGTGGCCGAAGACCAGCGCGACGCCGTGAAACAATGGCTGGCGGAGGAAATCAAGGATGGTGAGCTGGCCACCGCGGAGTGGGATTTTGTCAACGCCGCCGGCCAGCGCCTGCGGTTGGAAATCTGCGCCCTGCTGGTGCAGCGGGCCGGCAGCGGGACCGAGGTGGAAAGCGTGGCGCGCGACATCACCGAACGCAGCCGCCTGGAGCGGGAGATCCTGGAAACGAGCAATCGCGAACAGCGCCGCATTGGCCACGACTTGCACGACGGCGTCTGCCAGCAACTCGTGGCCATCGCCTACCGGATGGATATCCTGGGCGAACAGTTGGAGGATAGAAAGGTGCCGGAATCGTCGGAGGTGGGCCGCATCGGCACGCTGCTGAACGAAGCCATCCAGCAGACGCGCGGCGTGGCGCGCGGCCTGTTCCCGGTGCGGCTGGCCGAGAGCGGGCTGGAATCCGCGCTGGAGGAACTGGCGGCCAACGTCAACCATCTCTTCAAAATCCAGTGCCAGTTTGTGGGCGGGCAGCCGCTGGCCGGCTTGGATGCCACCCGGTCGTTGCATCTCTATTATATTGTGCAGGAAGCGGTCTCCAACGCCGTCCGCCACGGCAAGGCCACGCAGGTGAACATCACCCTCGCCGGCGCCGGCGACCGGTTCACGCTGGAGATCCAGGACAACGGCACGGGATTCCGCCTGCCGCTGACCGATTCATCGGGCATGGGCATCCGCATCATGCGCTACCGCGCCCGGGTCATTGGCGCCACATTAAACTTGAAAAGTGAGCCCAATCAGGGCACTCAAATCGTCGTGCAATTCAACCGGAAATCCGCCGACAACGGGAACCAATCAAAATGAGCGAAGCAACCACCGAACCCAAGCCGCCGGCCAAAAGCCGCATTTTCCTGGTGGATGATCACGCCATGTTCCGCGAAGGGCTCCGCCAGTTGATTGAGCGCGAGCCGGATATGACCGTCTGCGGCGACGCCGCGGACGCCGCCGCCGCCCTGACCGGCCTGGCCGCCGCCGCGCCCGACCTGGTGATCGTGGATATTTCGCTCGGTGGGACCAGCGGCATCGAGCTGATCAAGACGATCAAGGCCCAGTACGAGGACCTGCCCGTGCTCGTGGTGTCCATGCACGAGGAATCGCTTTATTCCGAGCGCGCCCTCCGCGCCGGCGCCATGGGGTATGTGATGAAGCATGAGCCGTCCAAGACCGTGAAGACCGCCATCCGCAAGGTGCTGGACGGCGACTTGTTCCTGAGTCCCAAGATGTCCAGCACGATGGTGGCCAAGCTCATCCATGGCAGCCACGAGCAATTTTCCTCGCCGCTGGCCACGTTGAGCGATCGCGAATTGGAAGTGTTCCGGATGCTCGGGCACGGCAAGTCGGTGCGCCTCATCGCGGAGGAGATGGGCGTCACCATTCCCACGGTCAATTCCTTTCGCAACCGCATCAAGGAAAAGCTCAACCTGAAATCATCCACCGAGGTGATGCTGCAGGCCATCCAGTGGGTGCAGGACGAGAAACCGATGTGACGGCTGCGCCGCCGTCCCCCGTGGCCCGTCAGGCCGCGATTTTTTCCGCGTCGATTTCCAGTCGCACCATGCGCACGCGCACCTGGCCGGCGGCATCCGGCGGGTATTTGGCCAGGTACCGCCGGGTGGCGGCGGCGATGAAATCCTCCCGCCGGTCGGCCGGCACGCGCTGCACGTAGGGCAGCCAGGTGGTGCGGATCCAGGCGGCAAAACTTTCGCTGCCGGCAAAGTGGGCATCCTTGGGCGTCAGGTTGACTGCGTGGGGGCGGAAGCCGAATTTGGGCAGCCATTTCCGGTAATCGGCGGGCGAATAAAAGAAGTACGGCGTTGGCAGGTTGCGGAAGAACTCCCGCCAGCGGGCGAGCCGCATCTCCGGCCGCAGGGCCAGAAACACGTCGTGCGCGTTGCCTTTGCCGCCGCAGGAAACCACCAGGCGGCCGCCCGTTCGCAGCCGGGCCGCGGCGCCCCGCAAGACGGCTTCGTGATCATCCACCCAATGCAGGGCGGCGTTGGAAAACACCACGTCGAATTCCCCCGCCAAAGGCTCCAGTTTCCGGGCATCGCAAATCTGAAACTCCAGATTGGGCGCCGCCGCGGCCGGGAAGGTCCGCCGCGCAAACGCGATCATTTCGGACGAGGCGTCCACGCCCAGCACGCGGCCGCCGGGCACGGCGCGGGCGAGCTCGGCGCTCACCTTGCCGTCGCCGCAGCCGACATCCAGGATGCGTTCATTGCCACGCAGGTGCAGGCGGGCGATGACTTCGCGCGCCCAGCCCTGCTGCACGGTGGAATGGGCGGCGTAGTCGGCGGCGTTCCATTTGGCCGGCGGCGCGGGCTGCCGGCGCGGCTTGGCGGTGACGGTGTCGTTCAAGGTCACACCAGGCCGGCGGTCTCCGGCCAGCCGCTCACCAGGTTCAAGCTTTGCACGGCCTGGCCGCTGGCGCCTTTCACGAGGTTATCCTCGGCGCTCATCACGATCAGCCGGCCGGTGCGGGCATCCAGGCGCCAGGCGATTTCGCAGACGTTGGTGCCCACCACGTTCTTCGTATCCGGCAGCGCCTTGCCTTCCAGCAGCCGCACAAACGGCTCCTGGGCGTACGCTTGGGCGTAGGCGGCGGTTATTCTGGCGCCCAGCGCCGCCATTTCCTCCGCGTTGGCAAACGGCTTTGCCGGCGTGAAGTACAGGGTGGTGAGAATGCCGCGGTTCACCGGGATCAGGTGCGGCGTGAACTGGATCACCACCGGGGTGCCGGCGGCAAACGAAAGCTGTTCCTCGATCTCCGAGAGGTGCCGGTGCTTGGGCACGCCATAGGGACGCACGCTCTCATTGCATTCGCAGAACAGATAATCGATTTCGGCCTTGCGGCCGGCGCCGGTGACGCCGCTCAGCGAATCCGCGATGATGCCCCGGGACTGGACGAGCCCCGCCTTCAACAGCGGGATCGTCGGCAGCAGGATGCTGGTGGGGTAGCAGCCCGGCGAGGCGATCAGGAGCGCTTTCTTGATCTCCTCGCGATAAACCTCCGGCAAACCGTAAACGGCTTTGGCCAGCAGTTCGGGCGCGGGATGTTCGTGGGCGTAGAAATCGCGGTAGACCTCCGCGCTCTTCAGCCGGAAATCGGCGCTCAAGTCGATGACCACGCAGCCGGCGGCAATCAGCGGGATGGCGTATTCGGCGGCCACGCCGTGGGGCAGGGCCAGGAACACCACGTCGGCCTGCTTGGCGAGCAGTTCCGCGTTGGGCTCCACGAAGCGGAGCGCGCGGGATTGGGGATGGCTGGCGAACTTGGGAAACACCTGGGCCAGCGTCTGGCCGGCATTCTGGCGCGAGGTCACCGCCACCAGCTCCGCGTGCGGATGATGGAGCAGCAACTTCACCAATTCCTCGCCGGAGTAACCGGACGCGCCGACGATGGCGACTTTTTTCGTCTTCATATTAAAATCAATTGAACAACAAAGGGGTCGGGGAACAAAGGTTTTTTGGATCGATAAAAAAAACCCGCCGGCACGGGCCGGCGGGTTTCGAAACTTTCGGTTCGCTTAACGCTTGGAGAACTGGAAGCGTTTGCGGGCGCCGGGCTGGCCGTACTTCTTGCGCTCGCGCTCACGCGGGTCGCGGGTGAGAAAACCCTCTTTCTTCAACTGCGGACGCAGGTTGATATCGAACTTCAGCAAGGCGCGGGCGATGCCGTGGCGGGTGGCGCCGGCCTGGCCGTTGGGCCCGCCGCCGCTCACATTGACCCGCACATCCAGCTTGTCGGCCGTGCCCGTGAGGGTCAGCGGCTGGGTGACGGTGGAGCGCTGGGTATCCAGCACGAAATAGTTTTCCACCGGGCGGCCATTGACGGTGATTTTGCCGGTGCCGGTAGCGAGGCGGACCCGGGCGACGGCTGTCTTGCGGCGGCCAGTGCCGAGAAATTCGGGGGTCTTGGTGGTAGCCATAATAAAATCAGTTATTTAGCGGGGGCCAGTACCGCGGGCGTCTGGGCGGCATGGGGGTGCTTGGGTCCTTTGAATACTTTGAGTTTGGTGAGCAGCACGCGGCCGAGCCGGTTCTTGGGAATCATGCCCTTGACCGCCCGCTCGATGATCAGCTCGGGATGTCGCTCGCGGAGTTGGGACACGGTGGCGTATTTTTCGCCGCCCTTCCAGCCGGAATACGTCATGTATTCCTTGTC
>CAYTJG010000182.1:0-12916 GCA_964437865.1 uncultured Bifidobacteriaceae bacterium
GCGAGTACAGGTACTCGCAGCCGAGCACGTCGACGAAGAACGCCTTCGCCTGGTAATGGAAGGTTCAGCGGACGGGATGTGGGATTGGGATTTGCGGACCGATCGGGGACAATTGAGTGCACGCTTCTGGGAACTGACAGGCTATCCCGAAGGGTCGGAGCCGGCCACCACGGAGTTCCTCCAGCGCTTGGTGCATCCCGAGGACTGGCCCAAGGTGGCAGCGGCCACCCGGGAAAACCGGGAAGGCAAATCCGCCCAGGCGGTGGTGGAATACCGACTGATTCAAAAGGACGGCTCAATCAAGTGGATTTGGGGGCGGGGCAAGGTGGTGGAACGTGGACCGGATGGCACCGCCTGGCGCATGGTGGGCACCATCTCCGACATTACCGAACGCACCCTGGCGGGGCAAGAAATGCGGGAAAGCGAAGAGCGGTACCGGCAGCTCTTTGAGCTGGAATCGGATGCCGTGCTGCTGGTCGATTGCGAAACACATCGCGTCGTGGATGCCAACCAATCCGCACAGCGACTTTATGGCTACAGCCGCGAGCAATTCCTTGAATTGCGCGCCGAGGACATATCAGATGACCCGGAGAACACCCGGGCCGCCATCGATGCGTGCAAGCGGTTCACCCCGTTGCGCTGGCACCGCAAGCAGGATGGCTCACGGTTTGCGGTGGAAATCAGTTCCAACACCATTTCGCATCAAGGCCGGCGGACTGCACTTTCAGCGGTGCGGGATGTCACGAGCCGGGAGAAGGTGGTGGAACAGTTGCGGGAGACGACCGAGCAGCTCGTGGAAGCCCAGCGAATCGCCGGTCTGGGCTCGTACATCTTTGAGGTTTCCACGGGGGTCTGGACGGCTTCCGACGTGTTGGGCGACATCTTCGGTTTGGTCAAACGCGGCACGGCCTACGATGTCAAGGCTTGGGCGGAGATTATCCATCCGGACGACCGGGAAGAAATGCTGCGGTATTGGCACGGGGACGTACTCCAGCGGCAGCAGGGGTTTGACCGGGTCTACCGCATCGTGCGGCAGAATGACCGTCAGGAGCGCTGGGTGCATGGTTTGGGCAAGCTTGTCCTGGATGCGCAGGGTGGGGTGTTGCGGGTGGTGGGGGTGATCCAGGATATCACCAGCCATAAGCGCAACGAAGAGCAGATGAATCTTCAGTTGAGCGCGCTCACGGCGGTGGCCAACGCGATCGTCATCACGGACCGCCGCGGCTGCATCGAATGGGTTAACCCGGCCTTCAGCCGGCTCACTGGTTACAGCGTGGCGGAGGCGGTGGGCAGCCATCCGGCCTTGTTAAAATCCGGCGAGCATCCGGACAGTTTTTATGCCAATCTCTGGGCCACGATTTTGACCGGCAATGTCTGGCACGGGGAGTTGATCAATCGCCGGAAGGATGGCCAATTTTACACGGAAGACATGACCATTACGCCGGTGCGCGCGGCGGATGGTGAAATCGCGCATTTTGTGGCGGTGAAGCAGGATGTGACGGAACAGCGGCAGTTGGAACGGCGGATGCAGCAGGCGCAGAAGCTGGAGGCCATCGGCACGCTGGCGGGCGGCATTGCGCATGATTTCAACAACATTCTGGCCGCCATGTATGGGTACGCGTATCTGTTGCAACAGGACACGGAGGGCAACGCCGCGGCGCAGGAGAACATCGGCGAAATACTAAAAGCCACCGGGCGCGCCAAGGACTTGGTCCAGCAGATTTTGACCTTCAGCCGGCAGCGCGAACAAAAGCCCCAGCTTATCCAGCTCGAACTGGTGGTGAAGGAAGCCATCAAGTTTTTGCGGGCTTCGTTGCCGGCCCAGATCCAGATCGACATGCGGGTGGGGAGCGACGTGCCGGCGGTGCTGGCCGATCCCACCCAGATCTATCAGGTGGCCGTGAACCTGGCCACCAACGCGCTCTATGCCATGGAAGGCCGGGCCGGCAAGCTGAGCGTGACGGTGGAAAACTTTGTGCCGGACCGCAAGTTTCTGCAATCGCATCCCGAGCTCCAGGCCATCAGCCACGTCCGGTTGACGGTGGCCGACACCGGCAACGGCATGGATGCTCAGACCCTGGGGCGCATTTTTGAACCCTTCTTCACCACCAAACCGCTAGGCAAGGGGACGGGGCTGGGATTATCGGTGGTCCACGGCATTGTCCAGGCGCACCACGGTTGTATCACGGTCCAAAGCGAACTGGGGCGGGGCACGACGTTCGAGCTCTATTTCCCGGGCCAGGAAGCGGGCCACGCGGTCGCCGTAATGGCGGACGCTGAAGTCCCCGCCGGCAGCGGACAGAGAATCCTGCTGCTGGATGACGAACCGGCGCTGGCCTCCGCCTTGCAGCGCCTGCTGCAGCGGCTGAATTACCGGGTGATCACCCACAACCACGCCCGTGCCAGCGTGGCTTGGTGCCGGGAGAATCCCGGGGCCATGGACCTGGTGATCACCGACTTGACCATGCCGGAGATCAACGGCCTGGAGGTGGCCCGCGCGCTGCGGGCCTTGCGGCCGGATCTACCCATCATCCTGACCAGCGGCTTCAGCGCCGACCTGAATCCCAAAGACCTGGCGGAGGCGGGCATCTGTGAATTGCTCGAGAAGCCCATCAGCCGTGCGGGCCTGGCGGCGGCGGTGCAGCGCGCGCTGGCCGGGGCCAACGGGCACGCGCCGGCCGCCCATGGCCGGGCGCATGGATCATTTGACTAATAATCACAATTAGGGCACAGTGGCAGGCATGAAAATGATGTTCGTCACCCTCGCTGCCACTTTGTTTACCGCGTTTTCCATCCGCGCGGCCGGTTCACTTTATGATATCCCGCTCAAGGACATTGAGGGCAAGGATACCGCGCTGAAACCCTATGCGGGGAAGGTGTTGCTGGTGGTCAACGTGGCGTCCCATTGCGGCTTCACCCCGCAATACGCGGGACTCGAGGCGCTCTACCAAAAATACAGCGCCCAGGGCCTGGTGGTCTGCGGGTTCCCCTGCAACCAGTTTGGCGCCCAGGAGCCGGGCACGGATGCCGAGATCAAGCAATTCTGCACCGGCAAATACGACGTGACCTTTCCGATGTTCGACAAGCTGGAGGTGAACGGCGCCAATCGGCATCCCTTGTATGTGGCCCTTGCCGGCAGTGATTCGCCGTTTCCGGGCGACATCCAGTGGAACTTCACCAAGTTTCTGGTGGGGCGCGATGGAAAGATTCTGGCTCGTTTTGGTTCCAAGGTGAAGCCGGATTCCGACGAGATCACCAAGGCCATTGAAGCGGCGCTCGCGGCCAAATAGCCGGGCGCTGGGCGCGCCCAACGCGAGGGCAGGGTGGGAGGGCGGCGCGGGGAACCGCTAGGCGACGGCCAGCAATTCCACTTCGAAAATCAGCGTGGCGTTGGGGGGAATGGCGCCCGGATAGCCTTCCCGACCATAGGCCAGTTCCGGCGGAATCGTCAGCCGTACCTTGTCGCCCACTTTCATCTGCGCCACGCCCAGGTCCCAGCCGGCAATGACTTCGCCGGCCCCCAGGGTGAAACGAAACGGCTCGTCGCGGTCCACCGAACTGTCGAACTTCTGGCCGTCGGTGAATGTGCCGGTATAATGGACGGTGACGGCCTTGCCCTGCGTGGGCGCCGCGCCGTTGCCGGCCGTCAGTTTCTCAATCTTCAGTTGTGCAGTTGCCATGCGCTAGTGTGGCTGCCCGCGGCGCCGGCGTCAATTCCACGCGGCGCCGGGGGGGCGGTGAGGTCAGGCGTTGTAGGTGCTGCTGCTGGTGGTGCCGCCGCGGCCGGTCCAGTTGGTATGGAAGAATTCCCCACGGGGTTTATCCGTGCGCTCGTAGGTGTGGGCGCCAAAATAATCGCGTTGGGCTTGCAACAGATTCGCCGGCAGCACGGCTGAGCGGTATTGATCGAAAAAGGCCAGGGCGGTGCTGAAGGCGGGGACCGGAATGCCGCGTTTGGCGGCCGTGGCCACCACGTTGCGCCATCCCTTTTGAGCGGCCTTGATTTCGCCGCGGAAATAATCATCGAGCAGCAGGTTGGAAAGCTTCGGGTTCTGGTCGTAGGCCGCCTTGATCTTGCCCAGGAAACGCGAACGAATGATGCAACCCCCGCGCCACATCAGGGCGATGTTGCCGTAGTTGAGGTTCCAGCCGTATTCTTTGGCGGCGGCGCGCAGGAGCATATAGCCTTGGGCGTAGCTGACGATTTTTGAGGCGTACAGGGCGCTCTTGATATCGGCAACGAAGGCCTTTTTCTTCTCCGGGTTGGCGGCGAGGCTGCCGAGGGCGGGGCGGGGGCCTTTCAGTTTTCGGGCGGCCTTGACGCGTTCCTCTTTCAAGGCGGACACGCAGCGGGAATAGACGGCCTCGGCCATCAGCGTGATCGGAATGCCGAGTTCCTGCGAATTGATGACGGTCCATTTGCCGGTGCCTTTCTGGCCGGCGGTGTCCAGGATTTTTTCCACCAGTGGCGAGCCGTCCTCGTCCTGCTTGGCCAGGATGTCGCGCGTGATTTCAATGAGATACGAATCCAGTTCACCCGTGTTCCATTCGGCAAAGACCTGGTGCATCTCCGCGGCGGTGAGGCCCAGTCCGTTTTTCAGGATGCCGTAGGCCTCGCAAATCAGTTGCATGTCGCCGTACTCGATGCCGTTGTGCACCATTTTCACGTAGTGACCGGCGCCGGCTTCGCCCACCCAGTCGCAGCAGGGGGAGCCGTCTTCCACCTTGGCGGACACGGCTTGAAAAATATCCTTCACGTAGGGCCACGCGGCCGGCGAACCGCCGGGCATGATGCTGGGTCCCCGCCGCGCCCCTTCCTCGCCGCCGGATACGCCGGTGCCGATGTAGAGGAGGCCCTTGCTTTCAACATATTTCTGGCGGCGGTTGGTGTCTTCAAACAGTGAATTGCCGCCGTCGATGATGATGTCGCCGGGTTCGAGGGCGGGAATCAATTGTTCAATGAATTCGTCCACCGGTTTGCCGGCCTTGACGAGCATCATGACGCGCCGGGGTTTCTTCAACTGGGCCACCATTTCGGGGATGGAGTGGGCGCCGAGCACCTTGGTGCCCTTGGCTTCGTTGGCCAGGAAGTGATCCACCTTCTCCGTGGTGCGGTTGTACGCCACCACGGTGAAGCCGTGGTCGTTCATGTTCAGGATGAGATTCTGGCCCATCACGGCCAGTCCGATGAGTGCAAGATCGCCACTTGGTTGCATAAACTATCGCGAAACATACTACATGTGTCCGGCATCGCGAGCAAAAACAGCCTGCGCCGCGCGCGGCCGGGCCGGTGCGTCATTGCATTTGCAAATACGCGGCTTCCCCGTTTACCTCCACGGTGGCCCAGTTGGCGCTCACGCGGAGCAGCCGCATGCGACAGGTGCCGCCGGCGGTGCTGACGTCGATGGGATCGTTCATTTCCAAGTTGTACAGGTTCGTGCCGGCGCGGAGCAGGAGCACGGATTTATCGCCGTTGTCAGTGACGCCCTTGAAGGTCACCTCTTTCAGCCAGTCATCGGCGGTTTTCTTGGGGGCGGTCGGCGGCGGTTTTTGGGGGGCGGTCACCACGATTTGGGGGACCGCGATCTCGCGGGCCGGTTGAGGCACGAATGGATTGGTGGCCGGGTCCAGCGGGTGGGGGACGGGCAGCAGTTCGGCCAGCAAAAAGACCCGCACGGCAAACATCAGGGCATAGGCCACGGCCACGGTAAACACCGCATCCGGCATGAGGCTGGCCCGGGTGACCTTCCAAATGCAAAGATAAAGCACCGGCACCGCGAGGTAGTGGCCGAAATAGGGGAGCATGTCCAAGGCGGACGCCAACGCCGCCGATCCCAGCAAGCCGAGGAGGAAGTAGTCAAGTTTTTGCAACTTGACCATGATCCACAAAAGCACCGTGAGAACGATCGTACGGGCCGCGTAACTGATGAATAGGGCCACACCTACGGTCATGCCGGCACCTTAATCAAATATTGTGATTTCGCAAGGAAGAATGATTCAAGCTAACCAAGGCAATTTTACGGTGACCGTGGTGGGTGCGTTCAGGCCGGAAACAAAATGGATCTGGCCGCCGTGGGCGGTGACGATCCATTGGGCGATGCTCAAGCCCAGGCCGCAGCCATCGATGGCACTATCGTGGCTGGCGTCACCGCGGAAGAACCGGTCAAAGACGCGGGCTTGCAGTTCGGCCGGCAGGCCGGGGCCGGTGTTGGCGAGCTTGAACACCGCGCAGGTTCCTTCGCGTTGCAGGGAGAAATTCACCCGCCCCTGGCGTTGGTTGTATTTCACGGCGTTGTCGGCCAGGGCGAGCAGCAATTGGCGCAACCGATGGCGGTCGCCGGCCACCGTCACTTCCTCGCAGGTCTCGAGCCCCACTTGGATCTCCTGGGCCTGCGCCAGGATGCGGGTGTCGCCCACACATTCGCGCACCAACTCATCCAGCCGCACCGGTTCGGATTTCAGCACGATCTGGCCCGCATCGGCTTTGGTCAACAGGGTCAGGCCGTCCACGATTTTTGCCAGGCGCTCGATTTCGTCGATCTGGCCGGCGAGCCGCTCTTTTTGGGCGGCGGTGGCCTGGGGATCATGGAGGGCGGTCTCCAGTTCGCCGCGCAGGATGGTCAGCGGTGTTTTGAGTTCATGGGAGGCGTGCAGGGTGAACTCGCGGATATGCTGGAACGAATGGTCCAGCCGCGCCGTCATGGCGTTGAACACGTCGGTAAGCCGGTCGAGTTCATCGCCGTTGCCGGAGTGCGGCAGGCGGGCGGAGAGGTTGCCCGCGTGGATCTGCTCGACGGCCTGTGTCAGTTTGGCCACGGGGGCCAGGGCGCGGCGCATGAGCCACCAGCCGCCGGCGAGACCCAGCAACACGGCGGGGAGGCCGGCTTCCAGGATCATCTCGGTGGTTTCCCGCACCGCGTGCTCGTCCGGCCCGTGGTGATGGTGATGGTGCATCTGCTCGGCGATTTCCACGTAGGTACCCACGGCCATGACCAGCAGGGCGGTGACGGAGACCACCGCAAACCACAATGTCAAACGGGTGCGGATGGTCATGGCGCGTCCTTGAGCAGGTAACCGACGCCGCGCACGGTTTGCAACAGCTTCGGCTCAAAACCGTCATCAATCTTTTCGCGCAGGCGCTTTACGTACACGTCCACGAGATTGGTGCCCGGGTCGAAATCATAGTCCCAGACGTTTTCGATGAGGCTCATGCGCCCGCAAATGTGTCCGGCCGACCGCATGAGGAACTCGAGCAGCCGGAATTCGCGCGCGGTGAGTTCAAAGACCTGGCCGCCGCGTTCGGCGCGGTGGGCGATCGTATCCAGGGTGAGGTCGGCCACGCGCAACACGGTGGCTTTGGCTTCGCTGCCGCGTCGGCCCAGCGCCCGCACGCGGGCCACCAGTTCGGCAATGACGAAGGGTTTGGGCAGATAATCGTCCGCGCCGGCATCGAGGCCGGCTACGCGTTCGTTCACCTCGCCGCGCGCCGAGAGCAGCAGGACCGGGGTGCGGTTGCCCTGCGCGCGCAACTGGCGGAGCACGCTCAGGCCGTCGCGGCCCGGCAGCATGATATCCAGCACCAGGCCGTCGAAGGGTTGGGCGATGGCGGCCTCCAGGGCTTCATCGCCCCGGCCGCAGACCTCCACGTCAAAGCCGCCGGCCTCAAGGGCCTGGCGCACCAGCGACGCGGTCTTCTTTTCATCTTCCACCACCAGCACGCGCTGGGCGGGAGCGTTGGTCCGTTCGCGTTCCACGGGCGGATTACGGTTCGGGGACTTCGGTGGCCACCGAGATGACGCCGCCGGTCTCGGCATCCACGCTGACTTCCGTCAGCTCTTTGGAACCCCGGCGGACGATGTCAAACCACCAGGCTGGTTTGCCGTCGTCGTTGTCCAGTGCGGAGTCCTTGATGCGGCCGCCGGGGACTTGGGCGAGGGCGGCTTGCGCGGCTTGGTCGCGGGTGACTCTGGCATGGGCCTGCAGGCCGGCCTGATCAGGTTGGTTCGAGGCGCAACCGGCCATGACCAGCATGCCGAGCATCCAGGCCAAGAGCCCGCCGACGGCAACGCTTTTCTTTACAATCGCAGGGTGCATGATACGCGGCCGAGTTTACCTCAGCAGCTTGGGCAGCATAGCCAAACCGGACCCGGCGCCAAAGCACAAATGCCGGGCTGGGTTCCGGGCACGCTTCACGGAAATTGGAGCGCCCGATAAAATCTCTCCCGGTCGGAAGCGATTGTGTTGGAGACGTTCAAAGTTGAGCCCGTGGCGGTCAGGGGATTGCCCAAGGTGTTCCAATTGCCGATGGTCAGGTTGGTGCAGTATTCGACCCAATAGGTTTTTCCAGGCACGGTGGCGACAGTCAAATTGACCAAGCCGTCGACCACCGGGTCGGCCGCCGCGCTCAAGCGGGTGGCAGAGGTGCCGGCGGTGAAAAGCGATCGCACTTGGCCGGCGCTGAGCGTGTTGGTGAAAATCGCCACCTCATCAATGGTTCCGTTGAAAAACTGAAGCGCTCCCGGATCAGGATCGCCCCCGATCCAAAAGTCATTCCCGTTTTCAGCCGGGGAGTTGGTCGCGTCTTGGGATTGGGCAACCAATTGGCCGTCCACAAAGAGAGCTTCCGCGTTGGTTCCGTCGAAACTGCCGACCAGTTGGTGCCAGCGATTATCGTCAACGGGCATCGGCCCGATCAATTCGCCGAAGGATTGTGTGCCGTCTGAAAAATGGGGATAGCCGGAATCGTCCACGCTCAACCGATATAACAGGGCGCCCAGGCTGGCCACCGTTTGGCTTTGCCCGGCAAGCGGAGGGGTTTTTAGCCAAGCCGTCAAGGTGATTGGCCCGGTAAATCCAAGCCAGGTGCCGGGAATATCGATATAGGAATCGGCACGAAAGGAACAGGCCAGATTGGCTTGGCCAAAACTTGGATTGGTGATGCCGGCGACCCCTGGAAGGGCGCCGGGCTGATAAGTGCCATCGCAAAGATGAGACAAGCTGCCCAGGTTGAAGGCTGGCGGGAGGGGGGTGACGGCGGGTGCGGTGTTGGTGGGTTCATCGAAACGCCAATAGGCGACCGGTTGTTCCGCCAGGATCTGGTTGCCGTAGCCGGCGTTGTTGGTGGTTGCCGCACGGTAGTGGGCGGATACGGTGGTGCTGCTCAGGGCATGGGTATAAACCGCCAGTTCGTCCAGGGAACCGTCGAAAGTGTAAGTGCCAATGCTGCTGGCGCCGATGCAAAGCGGCATGGCGGCATTGGTATTGGGACTGTAACCATTGGCGGCCACCGGGCCGGCGACCCGGGTGCCGTCTTGATACAATGAGACATTGGTGCCGTCATAAATCCCGGCGACGTGTTGCCAGGCATTCGTGAGCACGGTTCCGCCGCTCAGCTCAACCACGTAACCAGTGGCGTTGCCGACGCGAAACAACCAGTGGTTGGTATGCCCCTCGTAGAAAATCCATCCGAAACGGCTCACGCCCTCATTTTGCAACTGATCGAGTGAGGCGATGGAACAGGCGTAGTTTGGAACATATTGGTTCGGCTTGGCCCAGAATTCCACCGTGAAAGGGCCGTTCGGGTTGAGGGCTGAATTGTGGGCTACCACCACATGCGACCCCAGGTAATGGTCAATCAAACCTGGATTACTAAAAGTGCAGCAACGCTTTACAATTCCGGGTGATCCTTGCCCAACTTCATCAAATGGGAAGCCATTGCCGAGGAATCCCAGTGAGCCGGAATTGGTCGTTACCTTGGCCTTGGGCGGCAGATTGGTCTCGTTCAACTGCCAGTAAGCGACGGGATTCAGTGACCAAAGAGCCGTTGCATAGGCACCGGTTAGCGAATGGGGGCTCACGAGCAAGGTGCAAGGTCGATTCTGGACCGCGCCATCGCTGCCATTGGTAAACAAGACGTTGGCCGTGTAAGACCCAGCGGGCAGGTTGCTGGCGGTTGAATTCAGGCTGAGAGTGGCAGTCGCGCCACCTTGCCGGGCCGCCAAGGTGCCGGTGGCGGGTGTTACGTTGAGCCAAAGCGAAGTATTAATACAAGTCCAATCCAGCTTGGAGCCACTCGCATTGGTCAACCAGAAGGTGGCTGACGAATTGGTGAACGGGCCGCCGACGAGTCCCAAGCTGAGCCAGCCGGCGGCAGGAGTCAAACCGAGGGTGTCGACGGGGGAGAGCGCGTTGATCAGGGGCTGGCCGGTGGGCGTGCCCCAGCCGGTGCAAAGATCGAACCCCTTGACCGCAAAATAATTATTTGGGCTGGCCGCATTGGTGTTGTTTCCCGTGGTGATGTCATGGAAACAATTGGTGTAATTCCTGCCTTCGCCGATCGAATAAATCGCCGGGTTGATAAAGCCGACCGAGGGGTGACCGTTGGCGGCAGCCTGCTGGTTGGCCAGGGCGAGAAAGCCCGCCCAAAGCGGGGCCGCACAACTGGTGCCCATAAAAGCATGCGAGTCGCCGTTGTCATACGTGACCCAAACATCGACTGCGGTGAGGGCAACATCGGGAATATTTCGTTGGTTGGTTGAGCCACCGTTATTGGCCATGCTGATGGATTTCTGCCAGGACGGGATTGAATACGCCGAACTCACGCCGCCACCACTGCCCCAGTATCCCTTACCGCCACCAAACCAGGCATGGTTCGTACCTTGGTTGCCCGAATTCCAAACAGTTTCCGCGGTGTAAGACCCGGAGCTCGTCGTCAGCCGGGTGCCGCCAACGCTGGTCACGTAGGGACTGGCCGAAGGTACCGCAATCGGAGTTGTGTAGGCATCGCCATCGCCGGCGGCTTGAAAAAAGGATTGGCCTTCGGCCGCCATTTTCTGAAATACAGAATCGACAACCAGGTTTGGATTTTCCCCGTCAATATATCCCCAGGATGAACTGAATTGTTTGATCTGGGTTTGCGATGACATGATATCCAGCACGTCCAGCCAGTCGGAGATGTTATCTGGTGATTCAAACACGACGACCGCGGCCAGGCCTGGAGCCATGGAGATGGCCATTTCAATATCCAGCGCCACCTCACTGTCGTTCGTGCCCGGAAGGCCGCTGAACGAATCAATGAGAATGTTTTGCAAAGGGACGTTGGGCAACCCCGCAAGATTCTCATAAGCCAGAATGTCATTGGTATAATAGCCTTCGGCTTCAAACAGGCCGACCATCTGCCCGGTGCCATCGAGCGACACCCCTGGCGCATAGGCTTGTCGAAAATCAGAGCCCAGATAATTGCCATTGGGGCCGGCTCCGGTCGGTGCCTGGCTGGTGGTCGTTCCCGATTTCTTCTGGGAGGCCGGTCTTAATTGGGCATAATCACTTAATCCCACGACGTCGAGGATCGGCAAACTCGCGTCCACGGACGGGGCCGCGTCCGGCGCGTAAAAACCCCGTGCTTCGGTGGGATGCTGATAGGCCTGGAGTTTGACATGAAACGCCTTTTCGACGTCCGAGACCTTCCCCTGCACCTCCAATACAATGCGACTGTCGTGCGCTTGGGTGACTTCCAGGCCGTTGGCTTCGGCGAATCGGATGACCGTTTGATAATCCTCGCTGGTCGGCCCAAATTTCCCAGTAAACTCACTCGCGGTCAGATAATGGTGGTAATTCGTGCTGTTGGGATCATATAGCTGCTGCAAAAAATTGGTCAAGGCATCGGTCTGGCGCAACGGCAGTCCGACCGACAGGTGCAATTTTTGGGATGGCGGCAAGGTGCCGATGGGATTTAATCCCCGGAGGATCGCCGGCACATGCCGGGGCAGGAGCTTTTGGCCTGCTGTTTGCGCACCGCCCACAAAAGGCAGTCCAAACAGCGCCGCAAGCACCAACAGCCTGGACCAGGACGGAGACATGTAAGAATGGGGGATGGGTTGGTTCATGAAGAAGCTGGAAACTCAGGGTCATTGGGAATCGGTTTGGCAACCTGATTGATCCCTTGATGGAGAAGGGGGTAGGAAATGAGGAGACCGGGTCGTTTGCCCTCGGCGCGGGGCGCCATTGCTCTACCCAACGAGCCTATGATCCACGATGTTGACATTGCCTGACACCCCGATGATTGCCGTCCCAGTTCATTCTGACCGGCCACATGAATTGCTGGTGGCTCTTTGTACGCTCTTTAGCATATCTTTCAAGCCCGAATTTGTGATTGCCCAATTGCGAACCTAGACCCGGTTTGATACCTTCAGACCATGCCAATTGTGGCGGAAGCAGAATCAGCAGCACGTAAGCGTCAAGGGGAGCTTGGACAGTTCCTTACGCCTGCCCCAGTCGCTGATTTTATGGCTTCACTCTTCGGACCGTTCCCGGAGGTGGTGCGTTTGCTGGACGCTGGAGCTGGCGCGGGGGCACTCACCTCGGCACTGGTGTCACGCCTGTGCCGGCGACCCCGGGCTGTTCGGTCAATTGAGGTCACGCTTTACGAGCTTGACCCGCTGATTCAGGATGCGCTTCTTGAGACAATGCACGATTGCCAGCGCCTTTGCGCCGATGCGGAAATTCCATTCAGTTTCAAAATCCATACCACCGACTTTGTTCAGGAAATGTCCACCCGAATCGGTGATTGCAGGAAAACATTATCTTTCACGCCATCAAGGGCCGCCAGCAACCCCGCGAATTGGTGATCTCCAGCAGTAGCGGGGAGCGGGGCAACGTGGTTGCCGAAAAGCGGGTTGCCTTCGCCGAAGTCGTCCGCCAACACGACCTGGAAAAGTTCATCCACATTCCATCCGCTTCCGCCCATATCGCGGCGAAGAAAGCGCTCGTCGGCTTGCACACGCGCTTGGCGGGGCTTGGTCTGACGGTATCGACCGGACCAAGTGGTTGAGTTCCGGCTTAAGGATGCCCTCCGTCTGCAACCGGAGCAGGGGACGGCACTGCTGGTGTATCCCTGCCATTTCAACGGCGGCACGGT
>CAYTJG010000183.1:0-12911 GCA_964437865.1 uncultured Bifidobacteriaceae bacterium
CCGGTAAAATTCCCAAAAATCAGGGGTTGACACCCGCTGCATTTCTGCTTTAATAGCCAACCCTTTGCGGGATCATTTTTATGTACGCCGTTTTAGAAACAGGTAGCAAACAATATCGCGTCGCCGCCGGCGACACGCTCGAAATCGAACGTCTCGAAACCGAAGCTGGCAAGCCGGTCACGTTTGACCGTGTACTGCTCGTCAATAATGAGGGCAAGGTCACGGTCGGCGCGCCGACCGTTTCCGGCGCCACGGTGGCGGCGGACGTGGTGGCCCACAAGCGCGGTGAGAAGAAACTCACCTATAAGCTTAAGCGCCGCAAGGGTTACCGCAAGACCATTGGCCACCGCCAGGAGTTGACCGTGGTTAAAATCACGGCCATCAACGCCTGAGGCGCGGCACGTTTTCTCCCAATCGTAACCAGTAACTCCCATTTTTTATGGCACATAAGAAAGGTCAAGGCAGCGTAAAGAACGGACGCGACAGCGTCAGTAAACGTCTTGGCGTCAAGGAATTCGGCGGCGAAGTCGTCACTGCCGGTAGCATTATTATCCGCCAGCGCGGCAGCAAGTTCATTGCCGGCCTCAACGTGGGCATCGGCCGTGATTGGACGCTTTTTGCGCTCAAGGCCGGCGCGGTCAAGTTTGACCAAAACGGTCGCCGCGTGAATATCGTGCCTACGGTTGCCGCTCCGGCCCCGGTCCCCGCTCCCGCCGCCAGCTAGACGCAGGCAGTTTGAATCTCCAGGCGAGGCCTAGGCCTCGCCTTTTTGTTTTATTGGAGTTTCCCGCTTTGCAAAGCGCCGGCCTTTCGCGTAGAGTTGCCAAGCAATAATTATCTTGAACCACTGCCGGCCAACGTCTGATGAAGGGTCCTCGCTTGACCTGCAGAGGCCAAGACGGTTGCTTCTTCCCCCAGCCCAATTCTGATGCCCATGTTTGTTGACGAGGTTAAAATCTACGCGTGTGCCGGTCACGGCGGTCGCGGTTGTGTGGCGTTTCACCGCGAAGCCTTTGTGACCAAGGGTGGCCCCAGCGGCGGCAACGGCGGCCGCGGCGGCAGCGTCATTCTCCAGGCCGACCACGACCTGAACAATCTCATCCAACAGTATTACGTCCCGCGCCTCATCGCCCCCGAAGGTGAATCGGGCATGGGCAAAGGCATGGATGGCCATGCGGGCGGCGATTTAATCATCAAGGTTCCCTGCGGCACGCTCGTCTGGCTGGTCAAGGACACCACGCCGCCCCCGGAAACCAGGCAAAGCGAGGACGAGGAGGAAGAGGAAGGCAGACGCCCGATGCTCTCCACCGGCACCAGCCGGCGGCCTGTCATCCGTAGTTCCGGCGGCATCATCGCGCAGGAAATCGACATGAGCGCCACCGCCGAGCCGGTGGCTCCCGGGAAGACGGATGAGCCCGGCGAATTGGTGGCCGACCTCACCACCCATGGCCAGCAGTTTATTTTGTGCAAAGGCGGCCGCGGCGGTTTGGGCAATCGCAACTTTGCCACCCCCCGCCATCAGACGCCCCGTTTCGCCCAACCCGGCGAGCCCGGTACCGAAGGCGAATACCGGCTGGAACTGCGCATCATTGCCGAGATTGGCCTGATCGGCTATCCCAATGCCGGGAAATCGACCCTGCTCACCGCCATTTCCAAGGCCCGCCCCAAGATTGCGTCGTATCCTTTCACCACCCTGCATCCCCAGATCGGGATCATGGAATATGCGGATTGGAAGCGCCTCACGGTTTGCGACGTGCCCGGTCTCATCGAAGGCGCGCACCAAAACGTGGGCCTCGGCCATGCCTTCCTGCGCCATATCCAACGCTGCAAAATCCTCGTCCTGCTCGTCGATATGGCCGGCACCGACAACCGCCATCCGTGGGATGACTACAAGCAATTGCTCAAGGAATTGGAGTTGTACGATCCGGAGTTGGTCAAGAAGCCGCGGTTGGTGGTCGCCAACAAAATTGATGAGGAGGCGGCGGAAATCAATCTGAAGCAGTTCAAGAAACGGATCAAGAAGACGCCCGTGCTGTCCATCTCCGCCGCATTTGATATCGGCCTGGAGGAATTCAAGCAAGCGATCCGGAAAGCCGTGGAAGCGGCTGGCTGAGGCTCGTGGCCGCCGCCCGGCGGCTGGCGCGCGTGACGTGCGGGCCCATTCAGGTAAACCTCCCAATACACTCTCATCCTCACGGAAAACGCTCACCATTGAATTGGTGAGTGCGGCTTTCGCAGAACCACCGGTCTCGCCCTGTTCACTTGGTCGCAGTCTGGCGACTCCCCATTATTTCAACGCCTGCACTGACCGAAAAGCGCTCCGCCGGCCTGGCGTGGTAGGGCGGGTCGCTCCGCGCCCGCCGGCGTGGCAGGACAAAAACATCACGATTTCCTCCCACGGTTGGCAGACGACGGCCGTTGGGACTTTTGCTTACGTTGGTTGGCAGGCGCGGCGCGCTCGGAGAGACGCGCCCCACCTGCGGCTTTGCAATTCACGTCTCTCCCGGCGGTGAAGCTCAAGCTGACGGCCGGGCGATCTCGAAAAACCTCATGAGGGTATCCCCGTGTTTGAGCAGCTTCACTTCCTGCCAGGGAGCCATGAGTTCCAGCGTGTCCCGCTTGGTGTGGCCCAGTACGAATCGGCCCCCCGGGGCCAGCAAATGCGGCAGATGCGCATTATCGAGGAGGTGCTGCGCAAAGGACGTGGAGCGGCGATTCACGTTTTTCTCGCCATAGGGCGGGTCGGCCAGAATGAGATCGAACTGCCGGCCATCCGCTGCCAATTGGTGCATGGCGGGAAAAACATCCTGCGTGCGCACCTCCAGGATTTCGCCGTAGCCGGCACTGGCGGCGTTTTGCCGGATGAATTCGGCGTGGCGCGCTGATTTTTCCAGGCACAGGACGGTCGCCGCCCCGCGGCTCAGGCATTCCAGGCTCAGGGCGCCGCTGCCGGCGAACAATTCCAGCACCCGCGCTCCCACCACCCGCGGTCCGAGCGAGTTGAACACCGCCTGCTTCACGAGATCCGGCGTCGGGCGCACGTCCAGTCCCTTGGGGACCTTCAAAATTCGCCGGGCTGCCTGTCCGCCAGTGATGCGCATGCCCAAGTTTAACCCGGTCCCACCCGCAACGCACGAAATTCAGGATGCCTCCCGCCTCGGCAAAAATTTAAATCAGGGCAGAATTTCAACCACGGATAGACACTAATCGACACGGAAAAAAAGTGGTCTGGCAACGAGATGTGATCGGCCTGGCTTAGGGAATCGATATCAACTGAAAGAAGCGGCAATCGTTGGTTGCGATGACAGAAACCTGATTGGAGCCATTCACGAGGGAAACGGGATCTGTCACGGAGTGCCATTGAATGGGGGTAGCAAGGTTCGTCGCCCACTCAAGAGTGAACCCGACCGAAGAAGTTGGCCAGGTCAATGCAAATTGACCGTGGCTGGTGGTCAGCCCAATCACAGGCCTGGCCATGACAGTGATGGCCACCGGCTTGGAGACGGCAACCGCGCCGCCACCGGTAACTGCTTGCGCGGTCAGCGTATATTGGCCCGGGGCCGTACAATGCCAGGTGCCGGAAAACGGCGCTTTGGACGAGGTGGCCACAATGGCCGAGCCCTGCAAGTAGTCAACATGGTCGAGATTCGCCGTATCCGGCAGCAAGGTGACGGCAAAGGGGATGTCTGTGGGCGCAAAAAAGCCCTGCTGGTTTGTTGGCGACGTAATGACCGGCATGGGGGCGGGTGGCGTCAGGGGTGTCAGAACCAGACCCCGCGTATAGCCGTCGTTCTGGAGGCCGGCGGCCACGATTTGACCATGGTCGTTAATCTTGTCGGCGGAAAAGATATTGGACCAACCCGAGGTGGCCGGGAGCAAATTGGTGAGGGTGGTCCATTTCGTATTTTGCCACACCATGGCCTGCCAGTTAGCGTTCGCGCCCACGATCTGGCCGAGGTCATTGATGGAGTTCCCGGAAGCGTCGTTGTACTGATCGTTACCCGTGTTGGTTACCGAGCCGTTGTCCCACAAGAAACCATAGCCGTCAATATGGCCTGCCGTTTGATAAGAGCCCACGATCTGGCTGAAGGAGTTAAGACCGATTGCGCAGCCAAATGCATAAGGCTCCGGCATATTGAGGTGAATCATCTGGTTGTTCCGCCAAAGGGTCGGAAAGCTGGAACTGCCATCCACGGTAAAATCCTGACCCACAATATCGCCGGCATCATTGATGCCATAGGCATAGCTGCGATATCCGGGAGAAGCACCGAGATCCTGCATGGCTCCCTCCTGCCAGAGGAATGCGTGAAAGTTGGTGCCGTCGGCCGTCAACGAAAAACCCACCACGCGGCCTAAATCATCAATGCCCTTGGCCTCGGCCCAGGGGATGGCGGTGTTCAACGCGCCAAGATATTGGATGATGCCGTTTTGCCACAGGAATGCCCGGTCATAGTCGCCAGGCATGCGGACGTGGCCTACAACCACGCCGAAATTGTTAAGATCGTTGGCTTCGCTGTCGGTGTCGCCCGAGAACAGCGGCTGAATGCCGCCGGCCGCGGTCCAAATGCACGCATGCGACGTATAATTGGGAGCGTCCGTCTCAAAGACGCCGGCCACCATGCCCGAGTCGTTGATTGAATAGGCGACCGTGTTGTTGAAGCCGGTGGGCGGGAGAATTTCCGTGATCGCATAACCGCTATTGCCAACGGCCAACTGCACTTTTCCGGAAGCGCCGTTTGCGCCGTCAGCGGCAATCTGATAGGTGGTTCCCGCGACCGCATTAATGGTGACCAGACTCAATGAATCTCCGTAGGGATCATTGTCGTTGGCGGCCACCGGCACAAGCGAGTCGAGACTGGAACCGGTATAGACCGCAAGCAAGGTGTCGAAATCGCTGCCGAATGTGTTGATGCTGACGCTGCCGGAAACCGGGGCCGTCCAGGTCCACCAGAGGGATTTGCCGCCGGTATTGCCGGCATGGTTGGGCTCGCCCGGCTCTTTGGTGGCCAGTACGTTGAAGCCGAACCCGGTGGCGTTGATCCCGGTCAACGTCAGGCGGTCGGCAAAGTTGTCGTTGGGTGGTGGTGTGTTGAGAGTGATATCGCCGGTGGCCCCTTCAAATCCATCCACGGCGATCTGATAGGTCTTTTCGGCGATCGCATTGAAGGTGACGCTGTTGTTGGTCGTGCCGTTGGCGGGATCACCATCGTTACTGGCCACGGGCGTCAACGCGTCAACACTGTTTCCGGTATAAATTGCCAACAGGGTGTCGAAATCACTGCCGGCCGTGGTGATTTCCACGGTCTGGGTCTTCGGGGCTGTCCACGACCACCAGACGGAGTGGCCGCCCGGCAGTCCAGCGTGCAGTGGCTCGCCGGCTTCAGTGGTGGCCAAAGTATTGCTCCCGGTGACGGTGGAAAGGGACCCGGTAATGGCGATGCGGTTGGTAAAGTCATCATTTACGGGACGGGCTAGCGATGAAATATTGAGCACCACACTGCCGGAATCGCCGCCCGCGCCATCCACTGCAATCTCGTAATCTGTGCCTCCCGCGGCATCAAAGGTCACCGAGCTCGTGGTGACCCCGCCGGCCGGGTTGTCACCGTTGCTGGCGACGAGGCTCAGATTGGAGACGCTCGCGCCCGTATAAGCAGCCAGCAGGGTATTAAAGGAGCTGCCGGTGGTGGTGATGGTAGCCACGCTGGTTGCCGGGCAGTGCCACGACCACCAGATGGATTTGCCGCCGGGGTCGCCGGCGTGATTGGGTTCGCCGGGTTCCTTGGTTGCGTCCACGTTGATGCCTTTGACCCTGAGGTTCGCGCCGGATAGAAACATGCGGTTGGAGAAATTGTCGTTTCCGGGGGAGTCGGACGCGGAGTTCAGGGCGTTGGCCAAGTTGATGCGTCCGCCCGTCCGGCATTTGTTGCTCAAGACATCCAAGGGATCAACCGAGGCATAAACACGATTCATCAGCTCAAGATAATTTTCCGAAGGAAATTGGGCCTCCATAAGCGCAAAAACACCGCTTACTTCGGGAGCCGCCATGGACGTGCCGCTGAGGTCCATATAGGCGGAGTCCGAACTGAACCACGTGGAGAAAATATCCATGCCGGGCGCCCCGATATCCACCGAGCCGAGCCCATAATTCGAGAAATAGGCCAGGTCATCCGTCCGCGTCGTCGCCGCCACCGCCACGATGTTGTCCACGGCATCGTCAGCCGGGAAAAATGGATCAAGATCAGTGTTGGCCGAGTTGTTTCCTGCCGCCGCCACAAAGATGATGCCTGCGGCGCGCGCCGAAGAGATGGCGTCGCTCAGTGCCTGCGAATCCCCCGGGCTGCCCCAACTGTTGTTCATGATATTCGCGCCGTGAGCGCGGGCATAGTCAATGCACGTGATCGCATCCGACGTATAGCCCGAGCCCAGGGAATTCAGAAACTTGCAAGCCATGATTCTTACCTTCCAAGCCACACCCACGACGCCCACACCGTTGTTGCCTACCGCGCCGATAATGCCGGCCACATGGGTGCCGTGACCGTTGTCGTCCATGGGATCGCCGCTTCCGGTAATGGCGTTGATGCCGTGAAGGTCATCTATGTATCCATCGCCATCATCATCAACCCCGTTTCCGGGGATTTCGCCTGGATTGATCCACATATTCGCCGCCAGGTCCTCGTGGGTATAGCGGACGCCGGTGTCAATCACGGCAACGATCACATTGGGGGCCTCGTTCCGCGTGGACCAGCCGGCGGCGGCGGCGATATCCGCACCGGGCGTTCCCCCATTTTGCCCGGTATTGTTCAACGCCCAGAGGGTTCCGTTCAAATATTGCGGATCATTCGGCGTGGTTGAAATCCGGATTTCGTAATCGGGCTCGGCATAGGCCACTGCGCCACTCTGCCGATATTTTTCCACCACGCGCGTAATGTCCGAATTGGGCGGGAGTTCCACGACTTGCAATCCGCCGATCGATGGAAACGCGCGCAACACCCGCGCCCCGTTGGCTTGGTGCACCCGCAGCAGCGACGCGCCCGTCGATTGGGCGTTGGCTCGCGGTTTCACCAGAATCCGCTGGGGATGCCAGGCTGGCCGTGTGCCGGGTGGGTTCGCCCGGTTCGCAACCTGCGCCCAGAGCGGCTGCGCGAGCATTAACAGTATGACGGTTCGGACGAGTAACTGATGAGTTGCCCTGTTCCATTTCCCAAGGGTCGGAATTCTGAATTCCACAGAATTCTTTTTAGCTGGAAGTTCTAAATTATCAACTCTTAACTGAGAATATTTTGGCTTGATTAACCGTGGAGTTAAAGAATGTAATTGCGCCTATTGCACAGTTTAGGTAAATCGCCCGTTCAATCACAGATGGACACGGATAAGGCAAAAGCGAAAGGCGGAAGGCGGGAAAGCGGAAACCGGAATTAGGCAGAGACGCGAATTGCACCAAATTCCACGAATTGGGCGGAAGAGTTTTAACCGCGGAGGGACACGAATGAAAACCCGAAGGCCGAAAAGCGAAATCCGATCTTCGAGAGCCCAGCACGAGGAGACATGTCTCCTCGTGCGCCTCGGCTTCACTGAAATTCCGGCGCGTCAGGAAAGCGGCGGCCTATCGCCGCAAGGCTTGCCTTATCTGAAAATCTCCGCGAAGAAGAGCTTCATGTCTTCCCACGAGCGCTTGTCCGCTTTTTCGTTGTAGCGCGCGCCGGGGTTCACAAAGCCCGGGTCGGGCTGCGTGAAGCTGTGTACTGCGCCGCCATACTTGATCAATCGCCAGTCCACCTTGGCCTCGCGCATCTCGCCCTCAAACGCCGTCAGGTCCTCCGGCTTCTCAAAGGGATCATCCGCCCCATGACAGACCAGCACGGGACACTTGATGTTCTTGCCGTCGGCGGGCGTGGGCGAGTCCAGTCCGCCGTGAAAACTGACGATGCCGTTGAGCGTCGCTCCGCTCCGGGCCAGTTCAATGACCGTGGTGCCGCCAAAGCAGTAACCGATGGCCGCCACACGTTTGGTGTCCACCAGGTCGGATTTCTTCAATTCGTCCAGCCCTGCGTTCACGCGCGCGCGCAACAGGGTGCGGTCGGATTTAAACTTGCCCGCTTGTGCGCCGGCCTCGGTGGTGTCCTTGGGGCGAACGCCCTTGCCATAGATGTCGGCGCAGAAGGCCACGTAGCCGAGCTGGGCCAGCATTTCGGCGCGATGCTTCTCGTAAGCCGTGAGACCCAGCCATTGATGCACCACCAACACCCCGGGCCGCGGTCCCGCGACCGCATCGTCCCAAACCAGCACCCCTTCCAGGGTGGTGTCCCCTTGCGGATACTCAACCACCTTGGATTGAATGGCCGCGTGCAACGAGCCGGTGGCTGCCAACATCGCCGCGGAGAAAAGAATGGTCCTCATCATGCGGCTAAACTAACCGAGGTCTCCCGATTTGCCAACTATTGGCCGCGCGAATGTTCTGCATAAAATTTCGAGTCCCGCCCGCCGCCGCCTCTTCCTGTCAAAATCCGGCTGCGCGGCGGGCCCTTTTGGTATAACCTTCTGGCGGCACAATGAGTTGCTGATTAACACCGTCACGTATTGACCATGCCCGCGCAAGCTATGGAACCTGCCGACGTTCATCGTTTGAACGCCGCGGTGGGCTGGCTGGGACTGAATTGTCCGGCCGATGCCCGCCAGGAATTGGACGCCATCTCGCCCGAGCAACAGTCGCATCCGGCTGTGCTCGAAGCGCGCTGGATGTTCTTTGCCCATGAGAAAACCTGGCGCGATGCCCTGTTCGTGGCGGATTGTGAAATTGCGGTGGCCCCGGAGGAATCCTCGGGCTGGCTGCATCGCGCCTATGCATTGCGGCGCGTGGAGGGTGGAGGACTCACCCAGGCGTGGGAGGCGCTGTTGCCCGCCGCGGAGAAATTCCCGTCCGAGTCGGTCATCCACTACAATCTTTCGTGCTATGCCTGCCAGCTCAACCAACTGGAGGCCGGCCGCGCGTGGTTCAAACGCGCCCTGGCCGCCGGCAATCCCGAGACCCTCAAGAAGATGGCCCTGGAAGACGACGACCTGAAGCCGCTCTGGCCGGAAATCAAAAACCTGTAGTCATCCTGGGGAAATCTTCGATGAATCAATCATGTTCCGGGCGTGCTGCCGCCTGCCCATCGTCTGTCGCCAATCAACCTGGAAAAAAGCCACTGCACATTGCCTGCTTGAAATCGCAAAACCCCATCCTCTCCGTCGCCGACCTGCGCATTGAGCGCAGCGGCACCGCGATCCTGCGCCAGATCGACTGGCGCGTGGAACGCGGGCAACATTGGGTGATCCTCGGCGCCAACGGCTCCGGCAAGACCTCCCTGTTAAGCGCCCTCACCGGCTATTTGATGCCCACATCGGGCGCCATTTCTGTGCTGGGCGAAACCTACGGCCAGTCGGACTGGCGTGAGCTGCGCAAGAAAATCGGCCTGGTCAGCTCCTCCATCCGGCAGATGATGTCCGATGACGAGCCGGCGCAGGAAACCGTGGCCAGCGGCAAGTACGCCATGATTGATTTCTGGGGGCGGATTTCGCGGGCGGAAAAGGCACAGGCGCGGCGGCTGTTGCAGCAGGTGGAATGCGATTACCTGGCCGAGCGCCCGTGGCGGGTGCTCTCCCAGGGCGAACGCCAGCGGGTGCTGATCGGCCGGGCGCTCATGGCCCGGCCCCGGATCCTCATCCTCGATGAACCCTGCGCCGGCCTGGACCCCGCCGCGCGCGAGAACTTCCTTCAATTCATGCAGCGGCTTGGCCAAAACGGCCACGCGCCCACGCTGATTCTTGTGACCCATCACGTGGAGGAAATCATGCCGGTGTTTTCGCATGTGTTGCTGCTTCAGCGCGGCGCGGTGCTGGCCGCCGGTAAAAAGGCCGCCATCCTGAATTCGGCCAACCTGTCGCACGTCTTCAATGTGCGGATAAAACTGGAGCAGGCGAAACAGCGCTTTGGGTTGAAGGTGTGGTGATGGAGAGGGAGACGTTGTTGCCGCGTCGTTCGCCGCGAAAGCGGCCGCGTTGTGCGTACGGGTAAGCGCCCGAAACGGGCTGGGTTCGGAGCGCGACCGTCCCGGCCGCTGCGACGTGATTTTGAACGGGACCTAACCCTGCGATACGCTTCGAAACGAAAGGCCGTCCTGCGGTGGTTCGGGAGACACGTTCAAACGCTCGACATGCAATGTTCAACGTCGACATATCCGAGGCCATCTTCGGAATTGAAGGTTGAGAGTTGAATGTTACGCCGCCACCGCCGCCGCGTTTCGTCCCCAGCCAAACAGCCGCTTGGCCTTGATCACCTCGTAAATCGGCGCCGGGATCACCTGCGCCAGCGATTCGTCCGCGGCCTGGATCTTGCCTAAAACATCGCCGGAATAGACCTTCAGGGCCTCGGCATCGAAGTGTGGGATGTCCTCAATGAATTTGTTCTGCAGCAAATGCGCGTAAAGGTGCTGCAGATTCGGCGCCACCTCCAGGTTTTCCACCGTGGTCAGCTTGCCGGTCTTTTTATCCAGCGACGGATAAACGTACATTTTGGCGCCGTTCTTGAACAACTGGCCCAGCGATTCCATGAGCCCGCCCGGCATGTCGGTATAAAACTTCTCATCCATCACGTCGCGCAGGCGCACCAAGCCGATGGGCAGGCCAACGGGCTTTTGTGTGTGGCGCGAGAGATAGGTGACCAGCCGGTGATAACGGAGAAAATTGGAAATGAGCACTGGTTTGCCCAGCGCGCCCAGCGTGTCCACGCGGTCCAGGAAATCCCGGTGGTCGATGGCATCGCCCACCTGCAACTGGCGCAGGGTCATTTCAAAAATCACCACCGGCGGTTCGCCGTCCAGGGCCGGCTGTTGCACAAACAACTCGCGCGCCCGCTCCAGCATGTCGAGCATGGGATTGGTCAAGGGCCGAAAGCTGCCGCGCTCGATCAGCACCGGCTTCTTGTAGAGCAGTTCGCTCGGGATGACCGCTTCGCCATCGGCGGTGAACATGGCCGCCTCGGTGAGCCACTGCTGCACGAGCTGCAACGCCATGAGCCGGTTGTCCACGCCCTCAAAAGCCGGGCCGGCCACCTTGATCATGTCCACCTCGATCCGCTGCCAGGAAAGTGAATCCAGCAGCGAACCGATCAGGCGCTCCGGCTCCAGATGCTGATAGAAGGCGCCGTGGATGAGGTTTACGCCGAGAATGCCCACCGCCTCCTGCTGCCGGGAGGTCTCCCAATCGAGCAACCGGGTGTGGATGATGATGGTGGAGGGCGCGCTACGGGGGGCGTCCTGGAATTTGATGCCCAGCCAGCCGTGGCCGCCTTCCTCGCCCTGCTTGGCGATGTGCTTGGTGGTGACCGTGTTGGCAAACACAAAGAAAGTCCGCCGGTCCCCCAGACTCTTGTCCAGCCGCTGCAACAACAGGAGGTATTCGTGGTCCAGCATGGCTTGCAGACGCATCCGGCTCACGTAACGGTCGCTGGGACCATAGATGGCATCGCTCACGGCCATGTCGTAGGCGGAGATGGTTTTGGCCACGGTGCCCGAGGCTTTGCCCACGTGAAAAAACCAGCGGGCGACCTCCTGACCGGCGCCGATTTCGGCGAAGACGCCATACTTCTTGGCGTCGAGGTTGATCTGGAGCGCCTTCTGGCCGGTGTTCAGCTTGTTGTCTTTGGTCATGATTGCCTCGCGCCGCACAATACGCAAAATCCCCGCCGCGTTCAACCCCATGCCATACAAAATATCAGGCGCGGAAGCCAAGCCAAAGCGACGGGTCGTTTTGGCTCCGTTATGGAGGCCATAAGCCGCGGCACTATTTCGGTTTTCCGCGCCGGGCCGCCGTGATACACTGCACCCCATGTATTGCACGCAGGATTTGCATGTCAAAGAGATCGTTCCGCTGTTGTCGCCGCGCGCCTTGAAAGCCCTGGCGCCCGTGCCCGAGTCACTGAACGATGCCGTGGCGCAGGCGCGCGAACGCGTCATCCGCATTTTGCGCCGCGAAGATCCCCGCCTGCTCGTGGTCATCGGCCCCTGTTCCATCCACGACCAGTCCGGCGCCCTGGAGTACGCCGACCGCCTGGCCAAACTGCAGCGCGAACTGGCCGACCGCCTGGAGATTGTCATGCGCGTGTATTTCGAGAAGCCCCGCACCACCATCGGCTGGAAGGGCCTGATCAACGATCCGCACCTCGATGGCTCCCAAGACATTGAGACCGGGCTCAAGATTGCCCGCAAATTGCTGCTGCAAATCACCGGCCTCGGCCTGCCGGCCGCCACCGAATTCCTGGACCCCATCGTGCCCCAATACATTGCCGACCTCATCACTTGGGCGGCGATCGGCGCGCGCACGACCGAGTCCCAAACCCATCGCGAGATGGCCAGCGGTTTATCCATGCCGGTGGGGCTGAAGAACGCCACCGACGGCAGCCTCCAGGTGGCCATTGACGCCATGGGCGCCACGCGGCATGCGCACAGTTTTCTGGGCATCAACGAGGACGGGCTCACGAGCGTCGTGCGCACCAAGGGTAACCCGAATGCGCACGTGGTGCTGCGTGGCGGCCGGGCCAAGACCAATTACGATGCCGTCAGCATCAAGGCCGCCGAGGAAGAGTTGGCGGCGGAAAAACTGCCGCCGGTGCTCATGGTGGATTGCAGCCACGCGAACTCCGGCAAGAAATTTGCCCGCCAGGAAGCCGTCTGGCAGAGCGTCATCGAACAGCGCGTGGGTGGCACCCGTTCGCTGATTGGTCTCATGGTGGAGAGCCACCTGCACGAGGGCAACCAGCCCATCCCCAAGACGCTGGACCAATTGCGCTACGGCGTGAGCATCACGGATTCGTGCATTGGCTGGGAAGCCACCGAACGGATGTTGCGCTGGGGCTACGAGCGGCTGGCCGCTGA
>CAYTJG010000184.1:0-12781 GCA_964437865.1 uncultured Bifidobacteriaceae bacterium
TGGACAACGGTCTGTGCTTCTGGGTGAGCGGCGATCAGTTGCTCAAGGGCGCCGCCCTCAACGCGGTGCAGATCGCCGAGGAATTGCTGAAGCTCTGAACGGCCAACGCCGGATTGACCTTACTTTTGCGACGGACCGCCGGGACCGGTGACACGACCCCGGCGGCCGTTTGTTTTCCCGGTGCAAAATCCGCTCACAGTTTGCCCGGCGACCGGTGCCGGTCGGCAATGGCGCGGCGGCGCAGCTCCTTCATGCCGGCAACCTCGAGCTTTTCGATCATGCGCGCCGCATAGGATTCCACCGTGCGCGGACTCACGTTCAGGGCTTGGGCGATTTCGTTGGGGCCAAGCCCATCGCCGAGCATTTCGTAGACGCGTCGCTGTTGTTCGCTGAAGTCGGCCGCGGGCAGGGCCTGCTCTGGTTCGGCGGCCCAGCGAGCCAGCCCCACGCCGGCCCGCGGACTGACATATTGCCGGCCGGCCAGCACGCCGGCCACCGCTTCCACCAGACAGGAAGCCACCTCCCGTTTGGTGACATAGCCGGCCGCGCCGGCCGCAAAAGCCTTGCGCACAATCCCCGGATCCTCGTGCATCGAATACACCAGCGATAAAAGCCTTTGGGCCCGCAGCCGGTGGATCAGGTCCACCCCGCTGTCTTCGCCGATGGACAGGTCCACGATCACCAGGCTGGCCGCGCCAAGTTCCGGGTGGGCCAGCGTTCCCTGCAGGTCGCCAGCCTGTCCGCAGACGAGAAATCCGGCTTGCACCAGGACCGTCGCCAACCCTTCGCGCACCATGGCGTGGTCATCAACCAGGAAGATGCGCGCCGGCTTCGGTGTCGGCGAGGAAATGGAGTTGGGTGTCGGTGTCATGGTTGCTGGGTGGCTGGGCGGCTTTCGGCGGTTGGCTGGGCAGGCGGCAAATGACCACGGTGCCGCCGGTGGCCGGCTGCTCGATCGACAGGGTGCCGCCAATGAGGTCGGCCCGATAGGCCATAATTCTCGTGCCGAGCCCCCCGGTGGTCGATCGCGTCACGCCGGCCGAAGGTTTGCCATCGTCACTTACCTTCAGCGTGAACGAGTCGGTCTCGTCCCGCAGTTCGAGGAAAATGTGCTGGCAACAGGCGTGTTTCACCGCATTGTGCACCGCCTCCTGGGCAATCCGATAAAGGTGAAGGGTGGCGCCGGGCGCCAAATGCGGCGGATCGTCGGCCCGACGCAATTCACACACAATGCCGGCGTCCTGTCGGGTCTGGTTGCTCAATTGCTCCAGGGCGGAGGCCAACGATTCCGAACACAGACCCACGGGACAGAGGCCCTTGGCGGCGGCGTAGGCCGAGCCGATGCATTCCTCCAGGGATCGGCGCAACCGGTGGGTCGTTTTCATTTCATCGGCGCCGCGCGCGGACGATTGCATCTCCAGCACCGTGCAGGTGAGCAGCGCGGCGGTCAACTGCTGGCACAGCCCGTCGTGCAATTCCGCCCCAATGCGCGTGCGCTCCTGTTCGCTGATTTGGGTCAACGCTTCCTCCAACCGGCGCTGTTCGCTGGCCGCCGCTTCGATCTCGCGCCGGGCGCGGTGCTCGTCAATCATCACCTTGGTCTGCAGCGTCAGCAAACGGCTCAGCAGGACCAGGAGCGGCGCCAACAGGACGAGCCATTGTATTCCCTGCAGCAGCCAGAAGCCCGGTGCGGTCGTGTTGCCGGGAACCAAAAGCCAGGGCGCCAGCACGCCGCAGCCCGCCAGCGCGGAGAACACGCCAAACATGCCAACGCTCGTCGCCAGGGCCAGCCAACCCGCGCGGTTGCCCGCCAGGATTAGGGCGAAGAGCGGGAGGAGGATAAGACCGTTGCGTCCGCTGCCGACCAGTCCAGTCATCGCCAGTTTCAGGGCCGTCATGCTGTAGCAGGCACAGAGCAGTAGCAACGCACGTGTGCGGAGACTCCAATCGTTCCGCCACCAGGCCAGCAATACCAGCAGAAACACCACCATGGCCGCAACGCGGCAGGTCACCGGAAATACGAGCCCCTTCGAGCACAGCATCATCACCATGGCCGGCAGCGCCAGCAGCGCCGCCAACGTCAAAACCATGCCCATCGCCTTGCGCCGCCAGGCATCGATCACGGCGGCTACTTCAGACGAAAGTTCGCCCAAATCGTTCATTTTTCAGGCACGGCTTCTCGGCGTCCCAGGAGCCAATCCAATGACCTGCGCACGCTTGCCCGCCAATCGCCAGAACCCGGGCTGGTCCGACTCGATTTCACAAGGCCGATTGCCATAATTAAGGCACATCGAAAACGAACGCAGCCCCAGCGTCAAGCACACAAGCATGCGACTATCCGGTGACCAGACCAGGGTGGGTCGTTCAACCTTCAAGTTTCCCCTTGATGTTACACTCGAAATCGAAAGAACGCCCCTCGGCCAGGCGTCCTTGGCCACCGGTAAGCGAATTAGATATGCCACCCATCGCGCCAACGGCATCGGACCGGCCGATTGTCCCGTTGACGCGATAGGTGGCCCCCGCGTTTATGCTGCCCCCGCCGGCTACGTCGTACCATCCAATCGAGTAAGGTTGAAACCCGAGGCCGGATGGACCAGCAGTAGGAGCAGCGAAGTCGAATGTTCTATTGGATCAAGACGGTCATGGATTTAATTTCAAGAAAGACCGCCAAAAGAGCAGAAAAATATAAGGGCGTCCCGGTTATCAACACTCCCGTCCGGCAGGTCGGTCGTAGCGGGGCATGCCGCGGCGGCAACTTCGCGATCATCAAGTTCCTAGTATACAGAGTCCCCGGCAATCCGCGGAGAGTGTTTCCACTAAGAATGCGAGAGTATTATCCCCCTCACACTTCCTTTCAGCCTGTTGGTACTCGAAAATGGGTTGGCTTTCAAATGTCCGGAGGAACCTTGCGCCCACGAAGTCACGCCGGTGGCCTTGGCTGCCGGCGGCAACGGAAATCAGGGAGAAGAGCGCACTTCCAATGCGCGTAGCGGCTCACCCACCATGTCGCCCAGGCGCAGACCAGCCACGTACACCACCGTTCCAAACAACACCAAGGCGATCACCAAGGCAAGGAACAGCCAGAAATGATGCGATTCAAACCGTTTCAGGGTGCTGGCAAAGCCCACCAGCGCCAGAACCGCCGAAACCACGATCACCGCGTCCACACTGGCCCGCTGCCAATAGCTGCCGCCCAGATTCAGCCACATCCCGAATTCGTCAAACGTGAGCCCCATCGCCACCCCGTACAGCAAGGCGGTCACCTCGGCCGACCGACCCACTGGCCGCCGAAACACGCTGTAGCCGGACACCGCCGACAACAGAAAGATGCCGTAGTTCAGATGGTGAACATGCGTGCCACCCATGAAAAAATAAAGATTCGGGATGGCCCGGGACATGATCAGAAACACGAACACGCGCGCCAGAATGAAGGCCATCAGGAAGCCAAACAGCGATAGCCGCGCGAGTTTATGCGCGGTTTCCCGCCGACGGTGGATTTCAGTTTGCTGGCTGAATTGTTCGCTCATGATTCCGGCTGCACGCGCCCCGAATTTTTATTTCCCTAATTTCTGGATTTGCGTGTCCAGTTCGTCAAGCGAAAAACCCTCCGCCACCACCTTATGACCGCCGTCGGTGAGCACCAGCCACGGCAAGGCGCCCACGTTGGCCGTCCAGGCGGTCTGGTCCGATTTCGCCAGCACCCGTCCCACCGGAAACGTTACCGGGCTGGCGGTCTTCCACTCGTTGAAAACGTCGTCCGCGACCGGCGTCGCCTGCACGCCTACCACGCTGACGCCTTTTTGTCCCAGGACCGCGATCAATTGATCCAGCAAATGCACCGTGTGCCGCGAGGGCCGCTGGCTGACGTCAAAGAGGCACATTAACACCGGCTTGCCGGCCGGCGCGGCTTCTGCGCCCAGACTCACCGTGGTCAAATCGGGCAGCGAACTGCTCTTCATCGAGGTGCGTCGGGCGGCCTGCCGGATCATCCCCGGCTGCGCGGTGAGGTTGATGACGATGTTCGTATCGCCCGCCTCCGCCGAAGCCTGGCCATTACCGCCCCCAAATTGCGAAAAGGCATACAGGCGCACCTGCCCCGCACAAACTTGGAAATGAAAACGTCCTTTGCTGTCCGTGGTCATATTACCATTGGGCTGGCCCTCGCCATTCATATTCACGTTCACGCCGCTGGCCGGCTTGTCGTCCTCCTTCAACACCTGGCCTGCAATCACCCGGTCGGCTGGTTTCAATTCCATCGCCACCAAGTCCACCCGGGTCTGATCGGCTTCCGTGGTCACGTTTTGCTGGCTCTGGCCGTAGCCGTGGGCGGAGGCGGAAACAATGTACTGGCCATCCGCCGGCAGTCCTTTGATTTCATAATGGCCATCCGCGTCGGTCGGTCGGGTCCGGGTTTCAAACTGGTCATACATGTTGCCGGCTTTGAAAAGCAAATTGATCTCCGCACCGGGCATCGAGGTACCATCGACATGCTTCACCTGGCCAGTCAAAGTCACCGCCGGTTTCAGTTTTACGTCCAGATTCGTCGCCTCCTCGGGCAGGTCCTCCACCACGATCGCCAGGCCGCGTGCGAGGTCCCGGGCGACCAGCCGGCCACCGCCGCTGTTTTGCACCTGCCACGGCTGCAAGGACCACGTCAGACTGTAACTTCCGTCGGCGTTCGCTTTGCTCCAATGCCGGGCGCCGAATTGTGGGAACACCGCCAGTTCCGCCCCCGGCACCGGTTTGCCGTCCGCATCCGTCACCACGCCCCTTAACTTATGCGCGTTGGCCCCGGCCGTATTATACGCTGCGTTCTGCCCTAATTGTAACACCACGTTGGTATCGCCGCCCGTGGCCGCCACATTGCCAAATCCGCCGCCCCCGTTGGCAAAGAGGCGGACGGGACCGTCGCAAACATGGTCAAACGTGAACCGTCCTTCGTGATCCGTCCGCGTATTGGCGTTCGGCTGGTCTTCGCCATTGAGATTCACGTTGCAATCCCGCACCGGCTTTTCGTCCGCATCCACCACCTGGCCGGCGAGTTTCAGGTTGGCCAGCTTGAGTTCCACGGTGTCGAGTTCCTGGCGGCCGGGCTCCGCCCGCACCTCAAAATTGAACAACTGCTTCTGCCCATAACCGGGCGCCGACACAATTACACCGTATTTCCGGCCCGGTGGCAGCGCCGGAATCTCGTACCGGCCGGGCGTATTGGCGCGCGTGAAGTCCTGCATCCATGATCCCTGGTTGCCGCTCCAAAACACCAGCGTGGCGGTCACATTCGTCAGCGGCTTGCCATCGCACTCAGCCTTGCCCACCAGCGTCAAGCCCGGCGCCAGTTTCAAATCCACCGAACTGGTGTCCTCGTCCACATCCGCCGCCGCCGTCAGGTCCTTGTCCACGTCCCGCACCAGCACACACATCGTGGGTTCACCTTGACCGGGATTTTGTCTTGGATTCCATTCCAGTTCGAACTTGCCGTCAGCGTCTGTCTTGAGCTCCCCCGCACCCCCTCCGTAGCCGCCGATCGTCTGCACGTGCCAGCCGGCCGCCGGCCGCCCATCCGGACCGCGCACCACACCGGCGATTTTCCTCGGCGACTCCATTTCCAACTCCGCCCGATTGGTCACTCCCGCCGCCACCGTGGCCGAACTTTGGGGTGAAACCGACGAGTTCTGGTTGGCCATGATCTGATATTCGCCGGGCAGCAGACGCAGATGGGCAATGCCGTCCTGCCCCGTCACGGCCGCGGCACGAGCATTCTGGCGGAACGCGGAAACGGTTACGTTGGCCAACGGCTTCTGATTGTCACTCCCGCGCACAGTGACCTCCAGCGGCAATCCCCGCACGGCCTTCACCTCCACGCCGCGCACCGTCTGCCCGCCTTCCACGTCCACGGTCACCGCCTCGGCCACCCACTCGGGCGAATCGTTGGTGCCAAACCTCGCCGTCACCCCATAACTGCCTGCGGGCACCCCCTCGATACGGAACGAACCATCCGCTCCGGGTTCCACGGCGTGCTGCCCGGCCCAGAATGGCTGGCCCGGTCGGGCCGCCAGCAATGAAAGGCGCACGGAAGGTAGCGGCTGGTTGTTTTCGGCGAAGACGACCTTGCCTTCAATCCTCCCCGCCGGCTCCAGGGTAAGTTTGATGTCACTGTCGCCCGCGCGATAACCTCCGGTGCCATTATTCGCTACGTTCGCATCCTCAGCCCGAACGACTTTGCCCGGCACCTCCGCTTCCAAACTGGCCCCGGCGTTGGTGGGAAAATTCCCGATCGCGAAATGGCCGTTGGCGTCCGTGCGTGCCGAAAATAACTCGCGGGCCGCCTGGCCCGCCAAATAACTAAAGGTCCGCCCCCCACCCGTGGTGGCGGCCTGGCCGAGCGCCACCGAAACATAAACCTCCACATTGGCCGCCGGCCGGTTCGACTCGTCCACCACCACGCCCGTCAGCGTGCCGGGCGCGGTCAACCCCAGATTGTAGCCGGCCTCGTTGCGCTGGTTGTACCGCACACCCCATTGCTTCCAGGCCGGAGCCAAACCGGTTTTCCGTGCGAGCAGAGTGCCGGCGCCTGACGCCACCTGAAATTCAAAGGCCCCGTCCGCGCCCGTGGTCACTGCCTTTTCCACTTTCCCGGCGCCAAACGGATTGAGGTCGTCCTGGGCGACCCAATACTCCACCGCCGCCCCAGCCACGGGCTGCCCGGCCGCATCGGTCACCTGGCCGGAAATCCGGTTGGTCGGCGCGGCGGCCTCCGCGGCGGGCGCCACCGTGGGCGCGCCAGCACAGAGGAAAACGGAGAGGGTCCCGAATAAAAAAAAGTGTCTATTAGTGTTCATCTTTGTTCTTGTCTGTTGGCGTCCGCAGTTCACGAAATACCCCTGCCTGGACGCACCCGGTGGCACGGACGCCGCGCGTTGGCCCACGCGGCGCCTCCACCCGGGATGGAGGGCTGGCCGGCACTTATTCCTTCCTCGCCTCCATGCTTAACGGAGTCGTCAAGACCTGGAAGGGACTGAAGACTTTGACATTACCGGTCAACGGACGTTTCAAATTCTTGGGCTCCCGCCATGAGAGCGAACAGGTGCCACCTCAGCCAAACTCGAAGGTGTTGGTGTAACAGATCGCGCCGTCCGCGGCCGCCAGCATCAGCTTGGGTCCCCGCGGTCGCTGGCCATCGTGCAGCAATTCGATGGCTTCCTTTTGTTGGCCCACAAAATTCAGGCTGAACGTGATCTGCCGGTCGCCCTGCTCGCGCGCCTTCAACTCGGCTTGCACCGGTTCGCCAATCTTCAAAGTCGCCGGCGCATCCGCCGCCACGTCAAACCGCGCGGCGTCCGGGAAGTTATAGCCGGCCAGCGTCCAGGGACTGCCCTTGTCGTCCTTGCGGTCGATGGACCAGCGCACCACGCTGTATTTGCCTGCGGGCACCGTGAATTCTCCGTTGGTCGGCTGCCGCACGAAATAGCCGGTGGGCCCGTAAACCGAACACCGCGAAATGTTGTCGGGCACCTGCACCGTGCCCAGGGTCACGTTCTCGGCCGGCCCCACCTTCACAAACGCGCCGTCCCGGGCCACTTCCAGGTGAAAAAACCTCCCGTCCACCTCGATCAGATTTCCCAGGTAACGCTCATCCACCTTGTCGCCCTCGATCGCCACCCGGTCGCTGTCATACGGGTTGGCACTCAAGTCATTGAACGTCCCGTTCACGTTGCCGTCGATGAGCCGGATGTGCTTTTTGACGCCGCCAAAATCCACCGTGCCCTCGTACCAACCGGCGGAGGATACCAGCAATTGAACCTGGTTATTGTCGTACTGGTAAAAGCGGAAAGACAGGTGATAAGTGATCGGGCCGTCCTCGCCCTTGAAAGTCATCGCCGCCGCCGGAAAAGCGGCGCTATAGGAGTCCATCCGCCCCTTCACCGGCGTCTGGCTCTCGAGGTGACCCGAGCCGGTGCTGTCCACGTACATCAAGTCGTAGGGACCGGATTTGCGCGAGCGGTCAAAGCACACCCAGCGGCCGGCCGCGTCCATGGGCGTGTGCCACAGCCCGAAATAAGGCGTGGCCTTGCACTGCGGCGCCGTTATCCCGGAGGGCGGATTGGTGGTGATCGCAATCGACTGGTAAGCCAGGTTGTCGTCGCCGGTGTGATACTCCAGCCACTGCTCCGGCTGACCCCAAGCGACACCGCTCAGCAGCACGCCGGCGAGAATCAATTTCAACTTCATAGGGATGTTCCGTTAATCTGACAAAATTTTCGCGGGTTCAGGGTAAAAACCTTACTCTAAGGCGGCGACCGGTTCGGCCGGCACCGGTATCGGCAACGTGGGCGGCGCGGGCGGGGACACGTGCAACAGCCACTTCAGGCGCTCCCGGTAAAACGAACTCGCCGAAGAGAGAATCAGGAACGGCAGCAACAAGGCGAAATTGACGCCTGCCACACCCAGAATCGGCACCAAGAATTCGCTCCAGGGCAACTCGCTCCCGGAGCTGGCCACGGCAGTCAGGAAAAACGGCAGCGTGATGCCAAACCAGACCACCAGCAGACACACCAGCACGCCCAGATACAACCGGATGGCCTGGAACTGCCGCCGGCAAAGCCAGCCGCCCAAGCCCAAACCCACCGTGCTGGCCAACCCGCCCATCCCCAGCACCATCAATTGAAAAATCCATTCCAAGCTCGACAGATTCGAAAACTGTTTGGTGGCGATGAAAAACAGGCCGAAAGCGACCAGCGTCAGGAAGGTGCAAACCGCCGTCGTCACCCGGTGCGCGCGCCGCAAGTACGGCGAGAGCAACCAGGCGGCCGCCAACCCAAAAGCCAGCGCCCCCGCCGCGTCCAGCAGATACCCGCCTTGCGACGGCAACCCCAAGGGCAGTTGCGAGATCAGGTAAGCCACCATCACCGGCAGCCAGACCAGCCACGTCGCCGGGTTGCGATTGGGTTTGAGCGTCAGCAAACCCAGAATGACCAGCCAGGGCAACAAATACGGCGCCAGGTTGGGCATTTCCCAATGGTACGGCACCGCCGCGCCCGCCCGGGCCCCCAGCGCACCCAGATCGGCCGAAGCCACGATCGAGAGGTTTCCGGCGGCGGTAAAGGGCACTCGCCATGAGTGCGCGCAGGTGCTGCCTCAGCCAAATTCAAAATTGCCCGAGGCAACCTGCCGGTGGCCCTTGTAAATCGCAAACTCCGGCGGCTTGCTCCGATCCACCACCGCCAACTGATAAGTCTCCCCGCCGGCGCCAATCAACTGATAATTGAGCCGCAGGACATCGCCCTGCCGGGTCGTGATCACCGAATTCGTGAGCGGACCGCCCACCGCCAGCACCGTCGGCGCCCTACCGGTCACGGCAACACTCTTCGGCATCCCCACCGGTCCAGAGCCGCGATACGCCTGCACGCCGTTTTGCTCCAGCAGCACATCAGGCGGATAGTAATTGCCCACCGGTACCTTCAGCGTGGCCGCCGGCCGATCCCCCAGCACCAGGTAATCGCCGCCCCCCAGCACCAACCGCTTGATGAACTGGCCGGTAATCCGCACCTCGCCCAGCGGCACCGTCTGTTCCGCAAACTCCAGCGCGGGTCTCATCGCCGTCGTGGCCGCCCCGGGTTGCCACCGCAATTGGTAAGCGTGCCCGCCGAAAAATACCTTCCGGGAAAACACCGGCGCATCGAACGTACTGCCCGACGTGTTAAACGCCTCCTCGTGCCGGCCCCACGGACGCAACAGCAGGCCATCGCCGTCACACACTTCGGCCCCGTGTGCCAGGTTCGGCACCACGCCCACCTGCCAATCCTCGCCCGCCAGGTTGACCTTGCCTTGCCAGCTCGAATGGCTCTCCGCCGTGCAAGTCGGCGTCGAGTTATTGCCAAACTGCCAGAATTCCAAATCCGTCACCAACCGGCAGGTGCCCGCCGGCGAGCGCAGCGTGAGCTGCACGTTCGTGAAAGTCTGATAATAGCTCGGACTCCCGGCCGACCGGGCAAAGACTCCCGCCGGGTCGTCCGTCAAATCCCGGTTCTGGTTCAAATCCAGATAGAGTTTGCCCTCGTCGCGGCACCAGATGAAGGCAAACTGGTTGTCCGCCCCACCGAAACTCAGCGTCCCGCGGAATGCCCTGGCTATGAGCTTGGGTTCATGGGTAAACGGCCCCGCCTGTTTCGTCAGGGTCAGCCCCACATTATTGACGGCATAGGGAGTCTGGACAAATTGCAAGGGCACCGTAACCGTGGGTATGGCAGTGGAAAAAGCAGGCACAGGAGCCGGAACGGAAGCAGGAGAAACCGTGGATTCACCAGCCAGCAAGGAAACAGCCCCGCCAATTACCGACAGCAGCGCCACCCCGCACGCCAGCCACCAGCACCCCGCCCATCGGTTGGTCACCCGAATGGCCATACCATTAACCATTAGCAAATTTTGCTGAAATTGCAAGTTGAATCAAGTTATCGGCAACAAGCAGTGATGAAAATAGTAACGTCCGGTCAAATTTACCGTTGAGATAGTTAGAGTCACCCACTTATGAAAACCACCATTCTCCTCTCCTGGCTGCTGGCTATCGTGCTCGCGGCACCCCTGCTCGCCGCCGATCCGCCCCCCGCGCCCACGCCGGCCCAAACCGTTGACCTGCTCCAGCGCTACCCCACCAGCCTCACCGAGAGCGATGCCGACCCCAGTCGCGCCCGCACCTGGGAATTCACCGGGGCCGACGTTTTCCGCCTCACGCAATTTCAGTTCGCCGTGGGCACCAACTTTCACGTCGCCGTGGGCCCGGCGGAGGTGGGCATTGGCCATTGTGCCGATGGCGCGGTGTGGGCCGTGGTGCTGCCGCGGGATCAGGGCACCTTGACCAGCTCCGCCGCCGGCCAACCGGAAGCCGTGGCTCATGTCTGGCTCCGCTTCCATCCCCGGGAAATCAACCGGCTATTCCCGCCCGTCACCGTGTTCAGCGACGGTGCCACCAATACCGCCGCGCAAATGCGCCTCATCGCCGGCTCGAAAATGAACTCCAGTTGGCAGGCCGGCGGCTGGGCCATGATTCCCGGGCCAAACGACCTCACCGTGGACGCCGATACCCGGGGCGGCCCTCGCCGGTTCTTCATCGTGGATACCGCGGCCCGCACCGCCGAATACGTGGACGCGTTTGAAGCACGCGCCGTCAAACTGCCGCCGGCCCTCACCCGCGACCTCGCCGCCGCCGCGTTTGACCAGCTCTGGAGTGCCTTCGATGAGAAATACGCCATGTTCGTCCTGCGCCCCGAGGTGGACTGGGCCAAATTGCGCGACCAGTACCGGCCGCAGGCCCTCGCCAGCCAATCCACGTACGAGTTGGCCGGCGTTTGCGCCGATATGCTGCGGAACCTGCGCGACCTCCACGTCTGGCTCACCGTGGCCGGTACGGGCGTGCCGGTGTTCAACCGGCCCCGCGCCAGCAACGTGAATCCGCGCGCCGCCGGCGCCATTGTGGGCGACGTCGACCGGCGCGGCGCCGTGGCCTGGGGCGTCACCAGCAACCAGATCGGTTACCTGGCCATCTACAGTTGGAGCAGCGACGACATTCCGCGCCAATGCGGCCAGGCGCTCGAACACCTGCGCAACACGCGCGGCCTGGTCGTGGATGTGCGGGCCAACGGCGGCGGCAGCGAACCGCTCGCCGAAGAAGTCGCCGGCCGGTTCCTCACGAATAATTTCATTTATGCCTTCGACCAATTTCGCGACGGCCCCAGCCACACCAATCTCACCGCCCGCATCGAGCGCTCCGTGGCCCCCCGCGGACCGTGGCGTTACGACCGGCCGGTCGTCCTGCTCATCGGCCAGAAATGCATGAGCAGCAACGAATCGTTCATCGGCATGATGACGGGCGATCCGGACCTCACCACCATGGGCGATCACACCTGCGGCTCCAGCGGCAACCCGGACATCATCCATTTGCCGCTCGACCTCACCGTGAGCGTGCCGCAATGGATCGATTATCTGCCGGACGGCACGGTCCTGGACGAGCGCGGCTTCCAACCGCAGGTACCGTTTACAACCACGCCGGAGGCCTTCACGGGTAATCGGGACGATCTCCTCACCGCCGCGCTGAACCGTCTGGCCGCCGCGCCCCTGCCCGAGAAACCCATCGCCGGCCCGACCTTCGGAGACTGACCGGGGCGCCATTGCTCGGCCAGACGGAACCCAAAACTAACCAGCCGCAAGAAGGCGCAAACGGCGCAAAAACGGCCCCGTAGTGCCGACAATCCTGTCTGCGGGTAAAGGTGACTTTCCAGTCGCCAGTTCCCACTTCCGGAGATGCAGCGCTGTAAGCGCGTCACAGCCCGCCCGGAGTCCCATTTGTAGGCGACGACGTCAGAAGTCGCGGGCCACAGGGACCAAAAACTCCGCATTCCCAATTCCGAATTCCGCACCGCGCAGCGCAGCGCCGCGTCGGAGCCTTCGGCGTTCCGCATTCCGCATTCACTTGCCTCAAATCGTCCGCGCCATCCCCGCGCAAGCATCTTCAAAGACGCGGGAACAACGTCTCCCTCTCCTTGGGGGAGAGGGCCGGGGTGAGGGCGGGCGTTACCCTGACTAGTTCCCGTTTTCCCTTCGGTCCGCCTTCTACGCAAGGGTCCTAGAAAAATGACCTTCTCGCTTTTTCCGCCGATAGTCTTCCAGTGGGCGCACGGGCCGAGCAATGCTCGGCGCTCCGAGATTCCGACATTCCGCATTCCGAACTCAGAACTCAAAATAGTTCGCGGCCGCACGCTTCATGACGCAAATTGACGCCATGGAAGCG
>CAYTJG010000185.1:0-2824 GCA_964437865.1 uncultured Bifidobacteriaceae bacterium
CGTCCTCGGTGGCCAACCAAAGCCACCATGGTTTGTTCGCTCGTGCCGTGTTCTTGCGCGAGCCGTGAGACGTTCACCCATAGCCACGGCCGGGGAAAATCCATTCACCCGCTGGCTGGCGAGATTGGCGCTGGGCACAGCGGCGGAGGGCCGCCGCACTCCCAAGACGCTGGCGCGATAACCGGCCGCCCCCCTCGGTCGCGCCGCGGTGCGGCATAAAAAAAGGCCGCGTTTGCACGCGGCCTTGAAAACTCTCAACCAAATCTTCCCCGGCTCACTGCACCGGCGCTTTGGGATGGAGCAGGACGAATTCACCCCGGCGGTTCTTCGCCCAGGCGGCTTCATCATGGCCATCATCCGCCGGCTTGTCCTTGCCGTAGCTGATCGTGCGCACGCGCGCGGGATCCACACCGACCTTGGCCAGCGCCTCGCGGAGAGCCAGCGCGCGGCGTTCGCCCAGCGCGCGATTGTATTCCTCGGTGCCGCGTTCATCGCAATGGCCCTCGATCAGGAGCTTCAAGCTCTGGTCGGACAAAGCCTGCGCCACACTCGAGATGTTGGACTGCTCATTGTCCTGCACCACGGAGCTGTCGAACTTGAAATGCACCGTGTAAGCGGCCAGCGCGGCGCGGTCCTGGTTGTAGTTATTGATGTCAAAGTCCGCCGTGGGCGTGGTGCCCGGTTCCTTGTTCCCGAACGGATTGGCCAAGGGCGTGGGGTTCGCGATTGGCGCGGGCGGCATATCGATCGCCGGCCCGGGCGGCAGCGTATTACCGGGGCCGTTTTCAGCAACCGCCGTTTCCCGATGACCCGGCAGGGTCGTCACTTTGCCATTAAATCCGTGTTTGCAACCCGTCGTTGCCAGTGCCGCCACCAGCACCAGGGCGAGCGGCAGGACAATCTTGTTTAATTTCATATTTATGCGTTCGTTAAATCTGCGTTAAATCAATTTGAGACCATAAAAATTTCCGTGCGGATGAGCTTTCGCGAAAATTTGAATCATCTCGCCCAAGCGGGCTGGGAATACTTCCCGTCGCTCGCCCATAATCCTTGTATTCTTTGGCGAAAACGTCAAGTCCAGACAATCTGGACAACTTGGTTGAGGCCGCGCCGAAATCGGGGTCTTAGGGCGCCGGGGTCGTGGTCTTGGGCGTGCACCAGATGAACTCGCCGCGACGGTTCTTGGTCCAGGCGGCCTCATCGTGGCCGGGGTCCACAGGCTTGTCTTTGCCGTAGCTGATGGTGCGGATGAGTCCGGCATCCACGCTGTCCTTGGCCAGCTCCTCGCGGAGGGCCAGCGCGCGGCGTTCGCCCAGCGCGCGGTTATATTCCTCGGTGCCGCGCTCGTCGCAGTGGCCTTCGATCAACAGTCTCGCATTGGGATCCGCCTTCAACGCCGCGGCCACCGCCGCCACATTCGACTGCTCGGCCGTGTTCACCACGGCGCTGTCGAACTCAAAATGCACCGTGTAGGCGGCCAGCTTGCTCGGGTCTTGGTTCATGTCCCGCGGATCCCAGTTCGTCGTGGTGCCGATGGGCCCGCCCGTGTAGGCCGGCGCGGGGGTAGGAGTGGGCGTGGCGGTCAGGGTGTTGTCGCCTTGGTTGATCGGTTTGGTGCTCAGGTCCTCTCCCTTGTTTACTTCGCCGGTTTGGGCCGGTTTCAGCATGGTCGTCTTGGGCGTTTGGTTGTGTTTGCAGCCGGTGGCGGCCAGGGCAGTGATCAGGGCGAGGGTGAGCGGTAAAACGATTTTGGTAAGCTTCATGGATTCAATAGTTAAAGTTAAGGGTTAAACAAAGGGTCACAAACATTCGGTCAACGGCTCCAGGCGGGCTCGGAATTGCTGCCGGACGCCGCGTGGCAATCCCGGGTCTGCTTGGTAAACACGTCCAACACCGCCAGCCGTTGATGTCCGGCCGGGCCGTGGTTGTACACCAGCGTGCGCGAGTTCGCCGACCACGAGGGGTTTTGTCCGGCGACCAGCGCCACCGGGCCCACCTTGCCATCCGCCGACATCACGCAGATGTTGAAATCACCAGCCTGCGAGGTGAACGCGATCCATTTGCCGTCTGGCGACCAGTCCGGTTCCGTGGGGTTGGGCATGCCAACGGTGGGCAGGCGGTCCACCTCGCCCCCGCCGGCCGAGACCCTGGCCAACACGCGGCGCGAATTCAACTTGGCCGCGAAGCAAATCGTCCGGCCATCCGCCGACCAGCAGGGCGAGGAATCCTCGATGCCCTTGGTCACCCGCCGCAAGTCCGAGCCGTCCGCGTTGCAGACCCAGACGTTCGGGCTGCCCATTTTGCTCAAAATCATGGCCACGCGGGAGCCGTCCGGCGAAACCGCCGCGCTGGTGTTCAGCCCGGAATAACCGGCGATCACCCGCCGTTCACCGCTCGAAAGGCTGTGATAAAAAATGTCCGGATTGCTCCGGGCATAGCTGGTGTAGTAGAGCGCCATCCGCCCCGGCACCCACGCCGGCTTGGCCACAATGGCGGCATCCGAGGTCACCGCCTGCGGGCTGGATCCGTCAAAATCCGCCACAAAAATCTCGCCGTTGCCGCCCGCTGCCTGCGACTTGTAGGCAATCTTGGTGCCGCCGATGGGAGATTTGGTGCCCCGCACGGCCGCCACGATGTCGTCCGCGAACGCATGGGCCTGCCGCCGCAGGCTAGCGCCGTTATAGCTCTTGGAGAACACCGTGCTCTTGGCGTATTTGTCCGCCAGACTGCCGGTGATGTTGCCCGCGTCGCTGCCTTTGATGAGGTATTGCGCGGCGTCCGGCCCCACAAAACTGAAGCCTTGCACGTAAAGGTCGAATTTCAA
>CAYTJG010000185.1:2924-12775 GCA_964437865.1 uncultured Bifidobacteriaceae bacterium
GCCTCCGCCTCCTCCTCGGCCTTGTGATTATCAATCTTCGGCTTGGTTTTCACCGGTTTGAGGCTGACCTCAATCTTATGCGGCGGTGTCGGCGGTTTGGGCTTGGTTTCCTTCTTAAGTTCGAGCGAAGGTGCATCCGGGTCTTTCGGCTTGTCGGGCTCCGCCTCCGGCGTGGGCTCCACGGGCTTCACCACTGGCTGCGGTTGCGGTTCCGGCGTGGGGGGCGGCGTGTTTTGTGGTGGGGGCGTCGGCTGGGTCACCGCCGGGGTTTGGGTAGGCTTGGGCGGCGGGGGCGCATCTTTCACGCCCGTGGCGAGTGCGTTCTCGACAATGTTGTCCGGTATCACATCCAGCACCGGCGAATCGTCCACTTTGGGCGCGGGACGGATAAAGGCGGAACAGAGCAGGGCCACGACCAGCAGGAAATGCGTGCCGGCGGCGGCGACCAGACATTTTTTTTGCAGGCGGGTCATTTGGGTGGGGTGGGATCCATGCGCAACGAATAGCGCGAGATTTTGTATTTTTGGCAGCCGTCGAGCAAGTTGGCCACCTGCTCGTAGCGGCAGGCCTTATCGGCGCGGATATAAACCACGAGGCGCGGATTCGACCGAAAATCGCGCGCGATGTCCGTGATGATATCGCGCAACCGCATTTCGCCGCCCTCAAAGCGATACTGGCCCGCGCTGGTGATCTCCACCGTGCGGATGTCGCGCTTCGTCAGCGGCATATCCGGCTTGCCGCCATTGGGCAGTTTGAGATCCACGCTCTGCGTGAGCAGTGGTGTGGTGATGATGAAGATGATCAGCAACACAAACGCCAAGTCCAGCAGCGGAGTGATGTTGATCTCACTCAGCGTCACCAGGTGACTGCGTTGGGAAAAACGGCGCATTGCTTTGGGTCAATCAATTCATGTTCCGGGCGGGCGGCCTCACGGTCATTGTTCATCCAGGAATTCGGTTTCCATCTTGGACACGAATTCCTGCGCAAAATTATCCAGTTCCACGGTAAAGGCGCGGAGGTTATGCACCAGCCAGTTGTAGCCAAACATGGAGGGAATGGCCACCAGCAGGCCGGCCACGGTGGTGACCAGCGCCGCGGAAACACCCGGCGCCATCACGCCCAGGTTGGCGCCGGTGGGCGACTGCGCAATGGCCGCGAACGTGCTCATGACGCCCCACACGGTGCCCAGCAGGCCCATGAACGGCGCCCCGCTCACCGCAATCGCCAGCAGGATCAGGCCGGACTCCAGCCGGAGCGATTCCTGGGCGACCACGTTCTCGATGGCGCGCTTGATATGCTCCATGTTTTTGAGACTGATGCGCTGCTTGGTGCGTTCACCGGCCGGGCCGCGCAAGCGCTGGTCCAGATGCGAACAGCCGGCCAGATAGACCGCATACAGGGGGCAGCCTTCCACCTCCAGTTTGCGGTCAAACATCTCCAGCACGGCCTTCTGCGAGGTGAACTCCTGGCCAAACAAGCCATTGAGCTTCCGCGCCCGCCGCATTTGGACGACTTTGTAAATCATCATCCACCAAACGGCGATCGAAGACAGAAACAAAAGGACAATAATGACTTTGGCTTCAGGACGTGCCTGGTGCCAAACATAAATGAGCTCCATCTGGTTGGTGGAGGCTCCGATCAGTGCAAGGGGTAACCCGCTCATAAAAAAATCTACACTTGGTGGTGAGGAACCATTTTTAGGACCAAGTAGCGGACTCCGAGCTTTTGTCCGCCACCACAAGTATCAACACACCACCGACAAATTGCAAAACCTTTTTCGTAAAAATACGGGCCTGCCCGGTCGGCAGAGCCGGTATCCAATCCAATCCTCGATAAAATCCCGGGTTCAACGAAAGCCCGTGCCCGGTCAACGGCCTGGGCAAACGGGGGGGAGATGAGAATTCCCGCTGGGTTCACTCTGCGAACCTCTGAACCGTCAACCGGCCGCGGCCAATAGAACACCCGGCCGCGGGGACCATGTCATTCTCCGGGGAAATGGGGTGAGGGCGGACTTCGTTAATCACGTCCCGCCCGCCTATTCCTCTCCAAATGCCTGGGCGATTGAAGGTTTCGCTGAATCCTGAGCTCGCGGTGAAGCTAAGCCGGAAACGCTCCACCCAACCCGAGCCGGGAGGGAAAAATCACTTCAGCGCCGCCCAGACGCGGTGGACATCATCGTGCTCGTCCAAGGCGTGCAGGAACTCGCCCACTTCGCTGCGCTGGGCTTCGGTCAGTTCCGGGAACTGCTTGGGCACATAACCAATTTCGCTGGTGACCACCTTCCAGCCATGCCCGGAGAGCCATTTGGACACCTCCGACACCACCGTGCGGTCGCAAATGAACTTGGCGCCGGCGGCGCCTTCCGGAATGTCGTCGTTTTCCTCCGCTGACAATGTCTCCACCTCGTTGGCGCCCGCCTCAATGGCGGCGGCTTCGCGGTCGATGTCGGCGTCCGGATGGTGCGCCTCGACGAGGCCCACGTGGTCGAACAAAAACTTGTTGGCGCCGGTGGTGGCCAGTTGGCCCCGCTTGAACAGCACCCGGATTTCCGGCGCCGTGCGGTTCACGTTGTCGGTATAGACTTCCACGATCACCGGCACGTTATGCGGGGCGCGGCCCTCGTAAACGACGTGATCCATGACCAGCTTGTCCCCGCCGATGCCGGCGCCCTTGTTGATGGCGCGCTGGATGGCGTCCTTGGTCACGCTCTCCTTCTTGGCCTTTTCCACCGCGGCAAAAAGATGCGGGTTGCCGTCGAGATCCGGCCCGCCCATTTTGGCGGCGACCGAGATTTCGCGGACCAGTTTGCTTGTCGTCCGGCCCTTCTTAAGGCCGGCGACCAATCGTTTGGCATGTAGCCATTGGCGTCCCATAGTTCGATAATTTAATCAGAAACGGCCGCAATGATCAACCGCCGAGGAGGCCGGGAAAAATGTCCGGGTTCGGCCCGGCGGCCGCTTCAGCGGTAAAGCCCGGCGCCGGCGATGGCCGACGCCACGGCGGCCGGCACCAAATGCTCGATGGTTCGGCCGGCCTGGACGCGGGCGCGAAGCTCGGAGGACGACACGCCAAAGGGAAAGCCTTTGAGCACATGACCGCGAAACCGCGGCGGGAAAACGGCGTCAGCCCCGCCGGGCCGGGGCACGGCCACGAACTCGGCCAGCCGGGCCAGCTCCGCGGCCTCGCGCCAGGCGTTGAGCTTGGCGAGGTTGTCGGCCCCAATCAGATAATACAGCTTCGCGCCGGGAAATTTTTCGGCGTAGTCGCGCAGCGTATCCACGGTGTACGAGATGCCGCCGCGGCGAACCTCCTGGTCGTCCACCTCGCAGTGGGTCTGGCCGGCGAGCGCGAGCCGCAGCAGTTGCAGGCGCGCCGCGCCGGGCGCGGAATGATTGGCCGGCTTGAAGGGCGATTGCGCCACCGGCACAAAAAACAGCCGGTCCAGCCCCAGTTCCTCCACCGCCGCCTGCGCCACGAGCAGATGGCCGAGATGCACCGGGTCGAACGAGCCGCCGTAAATGCCGAGTTTCATGGATGCCGTATCATGGCCGCGCAACACCATCCGCGGCGGTTCCAATCTAGCCGGAAAGCCTGACCTTCAGCCACGGAAATCGGCCGGCGGCCCGATCCGGCCGAGTCAAATTCGACAAAGTTTTAAACCACAGATGGACTCAGATGGACACGGATACGAAACCAGGCGGTGGGGCGCGTCGCTCCGCGCGCGCCGCGCCTGCTAACCAACGTACTCAAGCCAAACCCAACGCGCCGTCTTGAAATCATCCTCCGCCAATACGCTGCGCTTCATAAACGCCGCCTTTCGCTCATGACCGCCCAGGCCTGCGAAATGTCACGCGACGCTCGCGGCGCGCTCGGAGAGGCGCGCCCTACCCACCCTGGCGTTGAAGATTCCCCTTCGTGTTAATTTGAATTTGTGCCTCTGCCTCCTCTACCCGCCCAGCTTGGTGGGATCGCCCACGTCGCCTTTGTTGAAATCCACGTAGGCTTCCGTCAGATCGGCGGCGTACATCACCGCGCCGGCCGGGCCGAGATTCAGGTTGATATGCAAATCAAACTCCGCGGGCGCCACCGCCGTACATAATTGCGAGAACGTGGCCGCGGTGGGCTGGCCACGCTTGAGGCTCCACAAAATCTTTTTGTCGCCGGGCGCCGAATAGCCAATGTCCACCTTGTCCTCCACCACGGTGGCCGCCGAATACCCCACGGCGTCGATGATGCGGCCCCAGTTCGGGTCGCCGCCGTGCCAGCTCGTTTTTACCAGGGGGCTGTTCGCCACCGCCCGGGCCGCGGCATCGGCGTCCCGAATTGTTTTGGCGCCACTGACCCGCACCGTGACCACGCGGTGCACGCCTTCGCCATCGCGCACAATCTTCTTGGCCAGCTCCAGGCAGACATGATTGAGGGCCGCCTGGAAGAGGGCGCCAGCCGGGCTGCGCAGTTTGAATTCCTTGTTGCCGGCCAGGCCGTTGGCCAGCACCAGCACGGTGTCGTTCGTGCTCATGTCGCCATCCACCGTGATGCGATTAAAGCTGTTGGCCACGGCCTCTGCCAAGGCCGGCTGCAACACCGGGCGCGCCACCGCGGCGTCCGTGGTGATGAAGCAGAGCATGGTGGCGTGCAAGCCGCCGTTGGGCAGCACGGCCGGACGCCGGCCCGTGGCGCTCATGCCGGGCTGGATCATGCCCGCGCCCTTGCAAATGCCGCCGATGCGCACCAGCCGTCCGCCCAGCTTGAATTCCACGGCCACCTGCTTGGGCCGGGTGTCGCTGGTCATGATGGCCTCGGTGGCCTGGTCGGCATGGGCGGGCGTGGTGCCCAGCGACTCCGCCGCCGCGGTGATGCCGGTCCGCACATTCTCCATGGGCAGGGTGACGCCGATCCGTCCGGTGGAGCCCACCAGGGCGCGGCCCGGGGAAAGTTTCAGGGTGTGTTCGGCAAAGGCGGCCATTTCGCGGGCGTCGGCCAGGCCTTGGCGGCCCGTGCAGGCGTTGGCGTTGCCGGAGTTCACCACCACCACCTGGGCGGTTCCCTTTTTCACGCGTTCCACGCACAGCTTCACCGGCGCGGCGCACACCTGGTTGGTGGTGAACAGGCCCGCCACCGTCGCGGGCGCCTCGGACACGATCAGCGCCAGATCGCGCTTGTTGCCCTTGTCAGAACCCTTGCCCGTGCCCAGCTTCTTGATATCGCAGAAGACGCCGCCGGCCATGAAGCCGACCGGCGCGACAATGCAACCGCCAATTTCTTTGAATTGTTTTTTCATTGCTTCGAACAAATGCCCTTCCCGATGGGGTGAAGGATTACCACCCAAAGTTACCACGCCGGCCATTTGACCGCCAACCCGATTCTGCGCCCGGGCGAACGGAACGAGGATGAAAAATTGAGGATGAAAGATGGATTCGCGGCTGGCCGGGCGCGTGCGCAGCCGACGTTCGGCCTCCGAGCGCGCCGCGCCTGCCAACCAACATGCGCCAGCCCACCCAATGCTTCGCCCTGAAATCACGCTCAGCCCGCTCTGCTCCGCGTCAGCAGCGCCGCCTTTCGCCCGGGGTCGCCAAGGTCTGCGAAACGTCACGCCACGTTCGCGGCGCGCTCGGAGAGACGCGCCCCACCCGCGCTGATATAATTGCCAGCCCTTGGCACAGACAGACGTGCCACCGCGCCGCCGCCATTTTATCGGCGCTCTGGGGAGACGAGCAGAATTTTGCCGCACACTTCCGGTCGGCCAGTTCAATTTCCGTTGACACCCAACTGTACTGATGTTATCATACAGCCATACGTGCTCGCAGGAGCGGTATCCCATAACTCAAATACAAACAAAAGAACTTATGCGCACAAAATTCATCCTCCTGGCCCTGGCCGCCGTGGCGTTACCCGCCGCGGCCAGCGTGCAAATCACCGCCTTCAACCCGCCGCTGTCGGTCGACGCGTTCTCGGATATCACGGTTTCCAACCAGTGGTACGACCTGCGGCCGCTGGATTTCAATCTCGACGGCACCCCCGAATGCTGCCTGGCGTATGGCGTCGACAGCTTCGGCTTTGGCGGGATTATCCTGTTTCTGAACGCGCCGGCCGAGGTGGTGGCCAAGCAGCTCTCCCTGGACACCGAGGCGCTGCCGTTGAACACGGTCATTGGTCCCAACGAGACGTTGCCGAAAGGCTACCGGTGGTTCGGCGGCTACACCAATACCGATGAGCCAACCGCGGTCCTGGGAGACCACGCCTTGGTGGTGGTGGAGGTGCCGAATGTCGCACCGACGGGCGAAGCCCTGGGGTTGCTGGGGACGGCGCCGCCGCCGCGGTATCCGTTGGTGGAAAGCGAGGTGGTGGGTAAAGCCGGCGTGATGGGCATCAAATTCTACCTCCAAGGCCAGCCGCACTATGGCTATATTCAGTTTGATTTTCGGGCCACGCAGCCCTCGTCGTTGGGCAGCACCGGCGGCGTGATTGAGGGGTGGGCCTATGAGACGGAACCCAATACGGCGATCAAGGCCCGGCCGCTCACGGCCTCGGCAAGCACCAACCGGCCCGTCCACCCGTGACGCGGTCGGCAAGGCGGGAAAGCGCGGACCTGTCCGCGCCTTTCCAAAAGCGACGGGGCCGTGGCGATCAGGATCTAAATCCAGCCATGCGCCGCCATGATCCAATGCCCGACGTCGGTGGTTACGGGATTGCCTTGAGCGGCCGCATCGGCTAAAACCGGCGGCGAAGCGAAACATGCTGCATTTTCAAATCAATCCGCATTCCGGCGTGCCGGTGTACCGGCAGATGGTCGACCAGGTAAAATACTATGTTGCCTCGGAGACTCTGAAGCCGGGCGATCAGTTGCCGTCCATCCGGGAACTGGCGCAGCAGCTAGCGGTGAATCCGACGACGGTGGTGCGGGTTTACAATGATCTCGCGCACGAGGGGATCCTTGAGCTGCGGCACGGCAAGGGCGCTTTTGTAACCGCCGCCGGCCGGCGGGTGAACGCGGCGGAGCGGAAACAGACGGTGCGGCAATTGGCGCGGCAGTTGGCGGTGGAGGCCACGCAACTGGGCGTGCCGGCCGGCGTGGTGCTGAAAGTGGTCTGGGAAGAGCTGGCCGAGTTGCAGCCGGCCGAGGAAGCGGAACTGCCCGCGGCCATCCCCGCGCCGAGCCGGCGATGAATCATGAACGAGTTCGTCATCGAAGCGCGGCACTTGAGCAAATCGTTCGCCGCTGGAACGGTGGCCATCAATGAGCTGGACCTGGCGGTGAAGCGCGGCGCCGTTTACGGGCTGATCGGCCGGAACGGGTCGGGCAAGACGACGCTGCTGCGTTTGCTGATGGGGCTGCTGCAGCCGGATCGCGGCCGGGCGGAGATTTTGGGCTGGAGTTTCTGGCAGGCGCCGCGCCGGGTGCGGCAGCGTGTGGCGTATGTTTCCCAAGCCCGGCGATTGCCGGGTGGTCTGACCCTGGACGAACTGGGTCGCTGCCTGGGCCGGCTAAACGAGCGCTGGGACCAGGCTCGCGCCAACCGGCTGGCCCGCCTCTGGGAGCTGCCGCGGCATCGGCCGGTGAGTGGTTTTTCGCACGGCGAACAATGCCGGGCCGCATTGCTGCTCGCCTTTTCCACCCGGCCGGAAGTGCTCGTGCTGGATGAGCCGGCGGCCGGCTTTGATCCGGTGGCGCGGCGCGACATGATCGCCCAGATCTTGGAGGCCATCACCGAAAGCGACGGCTGCACCGTCCTGCTCAGCACGCATCTCATTGGCGATCTCGAGCGGATCGCGGACCACATTGGCGTCATCGACCGCGGCCGGCTGGCGCTGGCGGCGCCGCTGGAAAGCCTGTTGAACCAGATCCGGCGCGTGCAGCTCATTTTTGATGCGGCTGAAGCGCCGCCCGGGTTTGCGATTCCAGGCACACTCCGGGTGCGCCGCGAAGGCGCCGTGCTGAGCGCCCTGGTGCGCTGGGTCAACGGCAACGAACTCGAGGTGCTCCAAGCCTCCACGACCGCGCGCATCCAGGTTTTCCCGGTGGGTTTGGAAGAAATGTTCATGGAGCTTTTTGGCCATGAAAACCGGGACGCAGACCCGCTGGAAGCGGCTTGCTCTTTCCATGGATACAGTTGAACGCCATCGCTTGCGGCCGGCCTGCGGCTTTACGCTCGTGGAGCTGTTGACGGTGATCGCGCTCATCGCGGTGCTGGCGTCGCTGTTGCTGACCGCCGTGGGCGCGGCCCGGAAAAAGTCGCGGCTGGTCACCTGCACGTCCAATCTCCATCAATTCACCCTGGCCCTGAACCTGTACCTGGAAGATTCCGGCGGCCAGCGGCCGACGCTGAGTGACTTGGTCACCAGCCGGAACCTCGCTTCGCCGTCCACTTTGATTTGCCCCGAAGACAAAACCGGGGATTGGGGGGAGTGGGTGTTGTGGCACGGGTTTATTTCAATTCCGCCGACGAATGGGCCCCAGCCGGTCAATTACTCCTACCTCCTCCATCCCTTGAGCTGGAGCGAGGCCGAATGGAAACTGCTGGTCCATTCGGGCAGCCGCGCGGGGGTGGCGGCCTGCCAGTTGCACGGGTTGGGCAATCAAGCCACGCCCAACGTCCTGAATTATTCCGGGCTCCTGCTCCGCGCCCAATTGGACGGTTCGGTCCTCCAGCGGCAGTTTTTCTGGACGCCCCTGACGGCCCCCCCGCCGGGATCCACCATGCCCACGGGGGTGGGGGACGATCCAGAAGCGGCATTTTATCCATTGCAGATTTACTACGACGACCCGGCCAACTGGCAGGGCTTTCAATAAACCAAGGCGTCCACCGGGAACATGTCTCTGGAAACAGCCAACCAAACCAATCGCCAGGCCGGTCCGCAGCCGCCAGCCATCCCGGCCGGGGAGGCGGGTTGGAGCGGCGGGCAGGCCTTTGGCGGCTTGATTTGGAGCGAATGGTATGCCCATGGCAAATTGCTGCTCTTTCTTCTAGCGGTGTGGCTGGCCGCGGTTTGGATTCTGCCGCTCTACACCAACCCGGCGTGGATCCTGGCCTTTGGCGGCCTGTTCGCCCTGATTGCGGGGCCCGTGTATGGCGGCAGCGACACCACCGAGGGCTGTGAGGAATTCAGCTTCAGCCTGCCGCCGACCCGGGGCGAACGCTATCTGGCCCGATTGGTCATGAGCGCCGGCGCGCTCCTGGTCTTCACCGCCATGGATCTGGCGGCACTTGGCCTTGATTTGTCCCAGATTCTGGCCAAGCTCTACGTGGATTCTGGACTCATCCGGCCGTCGCCCGTTTTCCGGTCCGGCCTGCTCTTCGGGCTGGTGCTCGCTCTGCCGCTGACGGTCTTTAGCTTTGCCTTTGTCATCTCGGCGGTCACGCGCTCACGGGGGCTCCTGCTCTCCGCCCCGCTCTGGTCCATCCTCATTTCGCTCAGCGCGCTTCGGCTCTGTTTCTGGTATGAAGAACTGGTTTGGGGCGGTTTGAACGGTCGCTTCTCCTGTCCGGTGCTGCTGTTGTTGTCGGCTGCGGTGCTCGGGGGTGGTTACCTGGCCTACCAGCGCAAGGAAGTCGGCTACCCGGCGGCGCCGCTGGCGGTGCCGGGGCGCTGGTGGCTGTGGATCCTGCTGATCGGCGCAGCCATTGTGCTCACCCTGACCCTGACGATCTCCCTGGCCCGCCATTACCTGCCGATCCTGACGGGGCCGTAGCGGCAATGGGTTAGCCGGCATGGCCCATTCCCGCTTGAAGTCACCACGTATTTGCATTAAGAACAACGGCGATGAGTTGGTTTTTGCGGGTCTGCTCCGCGCTCAGTTTGCTCGTTCCGCTGGTCGCGTCCGCGCAAATTGACCCGGTGGAGCGGGACCT
>CAYTJG010000186.1:0-12722 GCA_964437865.1 uncultured Bifidobacteriaceae bacterium
GAAAACGCCACGGGCAATTACGTGAAAGTGGTGCAACGCGTGCCGGTGAAAATCGAGCTGGATGAAGTCCCCGGCCCGGCCTACGTGCTCGGCGCGGGAATGTCAGCAGAACCGAAAGTGCGGGTGAACTGAGCCGCCAGCGCGGGAAAACCAACCCAACCTTCAAACCCAACTGCGCCATGAATACGAATGCAAAAGTGAATCCCTGGTTGATTGCGGCGGCGGTGATGCTGGCCACGTTCATGGAAGTGCTCGACACCTCCATTGCAAACGTGGCGCTTCAGTACATCGCGGGCAGCCTCTCGGTTTCCACGGACGAATCCACGTGGGTGCTGACCACCTATTTGATTGCGAATGCGATCGTGATCCCGAGCACGGCCTGGTTTGGACAGCGGTTTGGGCGCAAACGCTTCCTGATGTTCTGCGTGGGGGTGTTCACCGCGGCTTCCCTGCTGTGCGGGCTGTCGACCAGCTTGCCGATGTTGCTCCTGATGCGGGCGATTCAAGGCGCCGGTGGCGGGGCGTTGCAGCCGATTGCGCAATCGATCTTGCTCGAGAGTTTTCCGAAGGAAAAACACGGTGTCGCCATGGCGGTTTACGGCGTGGGCGTGGTCACGGCGCCGATTCTCGGACCGGTGCTCGGCGGCTGGATCACGGACTCGTACAACTGGCGCTGGATCTTCTTCATCAATGTGCCGGTCGGGTTGCTGGCGCTGGTGTTGATGCAGCGGTTTATTTCCGATCCACCAGGACACGGCGAGGCCAAGGCCCCGCGGTTGGACATCATCGGTTTCGGGTTCATGTCGCTGTGGCTCGGTTGCCAGGAAGTTCTGCTGGATAAAGGGCAGGAGGACGATTGGTTCGGTTCCAACTTCATCATCGTGCTGGCGGTGCTGGCGGCGATCGGGTTCGTGGTGTTCCTCATCCGGGAATTGCGCGCGGCCCAGCCGTTCGTGAATTTGCGGGTGCTGAAGAATTACAATTTCAGCCTGGGCACGGGGCTCATGTTCTTCCAGGGGATCACCCTCTACGGGTTGACGGCCCTGCTGCCCTTGTTGATGCAAACGTTGATGGGGTACACGGCCCTGACGAGCGGCCTGGCGATGATACCGCGCGGCTTCGGCGCGTTGGTGGGCATGCCGCTGGCGGGGCGGTTGGTGACCAAGGTGCCGGGCCGCTACCTGGTGGCGGGCGGCTTTCTGACGTTCGCCTTTTCGGCGCTGTGGCTCTCGCGCATGACGCTCGACGTTTCGCCGTGGCTGCTGACCTGGCCGCTTTTCTTCAGCGGCGTTTCGATCGCGTTCCTGTTTGTGCCGCTTAATACGCTGGCACTGGGATCGGTGAAGCCGGAGCAAATGAACAATGCGAGCGGCATTTTCAACCTGATGCGGAACCTGGGCGGCAGCGTGGGCATCTCACTGGTGACCACGCTGGTGGAGCGGCGCGCGCAGGTACATCAGGCGTTTTTGGCGGGGGACATCAATTCGTACAGCGGCGTGTTCCAGAGCCAATTCGCCGGTTTGAGCGCGAGGTTTGCGCAGCAAAACGGCAGTTTCACGGGCGGCCAGCAGGCGCTCGGAGCAATGGACAAGGTCCTCGGCGCGCAGGCCGGCATGCTGGCGTATCTCGACACATTTATCATTTTTGCGAGCCTCTGCGTGGTGTGCGTGGTTGGCGCGTTGTTCATGAAAAACACCAAAGTCAGCGGGCCGGTGATGGCTCATTGAAAGGAGAAATATTATGAAAAAATCATTCGTGTTATCAGCCTCGTTATCAATCCTGGCCACCCTGGCTGGAGGTTGCCTGGTGGGCCCCGATTACCAGCGTCCGCCGGCGAACACACCGGCGCAATGGGGCGAGCCCCTGAACGGAGGCGAAACCAACGCGCCGGTGGTGGCCGCCGCGTGGTGGAAAAACTTCCACGATGCGGAGCTGGACTCGTTGATCGAGCGGGCGGTCCACTCGAACCTGGACTTGCGGATCGCGCAGGCCCGGGTGCGCGAAGGCCGGGCGCAAGCGCAGGCGACATTCGCCAATTTGTGGCCGACGGTGGACAGTTCCGGTTCGTATGCCCGCGCGCAGGAAAGCCGCCATCAGCCCGTGCTGGGCTCCCTGCCGGTGCCGGCGACGGTGCCTTTTGAAAACAATGTGTACCAGGCGGGGTTTGATGCGAATTGGGAAATAGACGTCTTCGGCGGACAACGCCGGGCGGTGCAGGCCTCCGCGGCCCAACTTGCCGCCACCGAGTACGGGCGGGAGGATGTGTTGGTGACGCTCCTCGGGGACGTGGCGCGGAATTATATCGAACTGCGCGGGGCGCAACGCGAGCTGGCCATCGCGCAGGACAACCTCAAGGCGCAGGCCGAAACGCTGGCGATCACGCACGACCGCTTTGCGCACGGCCTCACGAGCGACTTGGATGTGGAGCAGGCCACGACCGTGCTCAAGACCACGCGCGCGCAAGTGCCAGTGTTGGAAACCGCCATCGAAACCTCCATTCACCGGATCGGGGTGTTGCTCGGGCGGGAGCCGGAAGCATTGATGGCGGAGTTATCCCAGCCGGCCGCAATACCGGCCGCACCGCCAACCGTGCCGGCGGGTTTGCCCTCGGAATTATTGTTGCGGCGTCCGGATGTGCGCCAGGCGGAACAGCAATTGGCGGCGGCCACGGCGAACATCGGCGTGGCGAAGGCCGATCTGTATCCGAAGTTTTCGCTGACGGGGTTGGCAGGGGTGGAGAGCATCAGCGCGAGCGACTGGTTTTCCGGCGGGAGCCGGTTCTGGTCGGTGGGGCCCACGGTGACCTGGCGCGCATTTGATGCCGGGCGCATCCGCGCGAACATCCGGGTGCAGGATGCGCGGCAGGAGCAAACGCTCGCGAACTACGAAGCGACCACCCTGCGGGCGTTTGAAGAAGTGGAGAATTCCCTCGTGGCGTACGCCCAGGAACAGACGCGGCGGCAATCGCTGACCGAGGCGGTGGCGGCGAGCCAAAAGAGCCTCGTTCTCTCCCAGCGGTTGTATGCCAACGGTCTGACCAGTTTCGTAAATGTGCTGGAGGCGGAACGTTCGCTCTACGAGGCGCAGGCCGCGCTGGTGCAAAGTGACCGGGATGTTTCCGTGGACGTGGTGGCGCTTTACAAGTCGCTCGGCGGGGGCTGGGAGAATGCCGGCCGCCACCCGGCGGCTCTCGCGCAACAGTAAAACTAACTGCTGCCGATATCATCGCGGGCCAAGACATTGGTTGATTCCGCCACGGAGACAAGTTAGGGTGAGGCTGGCCACCACTTAGGCGGGAGCCGTCCACCAACCAAGGAGCATGAACATGATGACCGATGACGCAATCCGATATGCGAGGATTCCCATTTGCCACGGATCCGGGGCGCTGCCGGCGGTGGGGTTTGGCACGCTGATCCCCGATGCGGTCGTGACCAAGCAAGCGGTCAAGACTGCGTTGGAGGTGGGGTTTAGGCACTTCGATTGTGCGGAGCGCTACCGGAATGAAGCCGCCATTGGCCAGGCGATGCAGGAGGTGTTCCAAGCGGGGGCGATCAAGCGGGAGGACGTCTTCATTACCACGAAGCTGTGGAATACCAATCATCGTCCTGAGCGGGTCAGACCCGCCTTCGAGGCGAGTTGCCGGCGGCTGCAGATCGACTATGTCGATTGCTATATAATCCACACTCCTTTTGCGTTTCACCCCGGCGACGAGCAAGACCCGAGGGACGAGCACGGTCAGGTCATTTATGACTCCGGGGTGGCGCTTGCCGAGACTTGGCAGGCTCTGGAGGACCTCGTGGAAAGCGGCCAGTGCAAGTCCATCGGCTTGTCCGATATAACTTTGGAGAAGTTGCAGGAAATCGTGGCGGTTTCGCGCATCAAGCCCGCGGCGGTACAAGTCGAGTCTCATCCCTATCTCCCCGAATGGGAGCTGGTCGATTTCTGTCGGGAGCATGGGATCATCGTGCAGGCGTTTGCGCCGCTGGGACACGCGATGGAACCCAGAGTATTGGACGACCCGGTAATCACGAGCATTGCCCAACGCATTCACAAGACGCCTGCCCAGGTGGCGCTGGCGTGGGCCGTACAGCGTGGAACCGCTTTCCTGACCACTTCGACCACCCGGCCCCATATCCGGGAGAATTTCGAAATTTCGGCCCTCCCGGAAGACGCCATGCAGGAGATTCGGAACCACATCAAGACGAGCGTCCGGTTCAATTCCGTGGTGGGCACCGGCGTGCCGGGCTTTATTCCCCGGTCCAGATGACCAATTCCCGGATTGCCCCCTCGGAGCGGCCCGGCCCGGAGCCTGCCCTTGGCCGGAAATTGGCTTTTGAAATGAGGGGGAAACCGTGGAACAGCCGTTTTGGACCGGTCAAGAACCGCTTCCCCGTACGCACCGGAAACCAAGGTCATGCTGGTGCTCGCGACCGCTATTTCGCTGGAGGTTGGGAAGCGCGAACTGAATGGCTTTACCCAACGATGGAGATGCGAATCAAGTCTTGGGGGCCGACCTTGATTCGAGCGCAGTCAATGGCTGTCGCCATCGTCCTCAACGGTAACGACGGTCGTTTCACCCGCCTGAATCGTGACGGCTTGCAAGGGGCGCACCGTCCAGACCTGTTGGCTCCCGTCAACAGGCACCACCCGTTCCAAATGATGGGTGCCAGCCGGCACTTTGCCGAAGGTAAATCGACCGGCGGTGTCGGTCTTGAATCGGAACATGGAGGAATCGCAGGATAGGCTGCCCCGGCTGGCTTGGCTGTATTCAAAATGAATGACGGCATCGACCAGCGGCTGGCCATTGGAAGACAGAGTGCCTTCGAGCCGACCCCACGGCTGTAAGCAGATGACAGGTTGGACGGCCAGTTCGGCCGGGGTTGCTTCGGCGAAACCTTGAGCGTTGGCGGCCACCACCCGCTGGATGGTCGAATCCGGCGGCAGTTTAAACCGGCCATGCTCATCGGTCACCAACCGGCTGCCGCCGGCAGCATTCTCGGAGGAGATGCCGCCCGGAAGGAGCCTCAAAGCAGCGCCCGGGGTAACCAGGCCAACGTCCACTGCCGCGGCCGGCGTTCCATCGGGCAAGGTAACTGTTACGGTCCTGGCCGGCGCGGGCGTAAGGTCCACGTCAAAGCGAACGTGACGGTCCGCCGCCGATACGGAGCGCGTGATGAAGGGCGCGTAGCCCTCGGCTTCGAACTTGAAGATAAATTCGGGATGCGCGGTTCCGCCAACCACCGGTTCCTCATAGTTGTGCTGAAATATGCCGTCGCCAAAGGTCATCCAGAACCGGTCGAGCGAGCTCCAATGAGCGTTGGTCGAGTGGTCAATCGGGTCTAACGTCGGCCAGCCCGTGATGATCCGGAAATGCGGCACCGGCCGGCCGGTGGTGGCGTCACGGACCGTGCCCGAAATGCTCAGTGCCGGCTGGAGGGTAATCACATGTTCCACGCCATCCGGCCGGACATTGACTGCCCCCGACTTCATATATCCGGCCGCCGAGATCTCCAAGGGGAGTTCCTGGTCCGGTGCGGTGTTCCATTCCAGACGCCCACTTGCGTCAGTTCGCTGGTTAAAGTCGATTTGAACGGTCGGCGTCGCCGCCTTCGCCGGATCCGCGTAATCAAACGGGTTGAGCCAAACCGTCGCGTCGGGCAAGGGATTTCCCGCCGGGTCCACCACCCGCAATTTTAGCAGCTGGCCAGGCCGAAGCGTGAGTTGAATGGGTTCAGCCTGATCGGTCAAATCTGCCGTGAGCGTGACCGGAGCATACCCTTGGGCTTGGGCGGTAATCAAGTTGGTGCCGGGCCTGCACCCGGCCACCGCAAATGTTCCGTCTCGCATGGTGGTCGATTCCCGGGCCCCGCCTTCACCCACCTGCCCCACCCGGACTTCGGCGGCCGGCACCGGCTGGCCGTTGGGATCTTTCACCACGCCGCGAACGCTCACCGCCCGGCCGAGCACGAACACGTTCGTTTTCGCCATCAATTGTTCCACGAAGTTCGGGTTGCGGCCGGCAAAGACGAGCGGGCTGGCCACAAAATCCGGATGACTGGCGGAGCCGTAAAGAGTGCGGATCGCCGCCCGGCCAATGCGTTCAATCTGCCAGCGACCTTGCGCATCGGTCGTGGCGGTCACCCAAAAGGGCCAGCCAAACTCGTCGCTCTGCGGACGGGTTTCCGAACCGGCATCCGTCTGGTTGTTGAACCCCACCTGCGCGCCGGCAACCGGATTACCGTCCGAGTCCACGACCAGGCCGCCGATGGACACGGCGCGCGCCAGGCGCAACGTGTATTGGCCGGGGATTTTTTCACCGCGGTCGGGGCGCCAGTCCAGGCGCGTGCTCGCGAAGCCATCGCATTCTGAAACCAGCAACAATTCCGTGGTGTCTGCCGGCACGGGCACTTCACACCGGCCAAAACGCGTCGCGTAGAGTGGCTGGGCATGCTTGACACCACCTTTGGTCCAGAGCCAATAATCAAAAATCACATTGGGCACCGCCTGGCCGACATCGTCGGCCACCACGGTAAGCACCAATTCATTGCTCACCGCCCCTGCCTTGCCGGCCGCCGCGGTGGCGGCGACCGGCGTGGCGGCCCGCGGCGATTCGGCAGTTTCGGCCGCACTCGCCAAAGTCAGAACGGGGTTGGGCGACGCGGCTGGATGGCGCCGGGTCGCATGATTGGCGAGCAGCAGCCACACGGTCGCGACCACGACCACCCCGACCACCGCGGTTTTGAGCCAGAGCGAATGCGTGAGCGTATTGACCGCCAAGGTCAAGCCGCTGCCGGCCGCAGCACTGGCCAGGGCCAGGCTGGCGACTTTGGCCGCCAAGCCAGCGGGAGCGGCCTTGATCGCTTTGCCGGACAGCAACGCGCCCAACAAGGCCACTTCGAGGGTGACGCCGCGGTGGGCGAGGAGTTCGCGGAGCTTTTCCAGCGCGCGGCTGACCCGCTTTTGGGCGGCGTCATCGCTCACCCCCAGCATTTGGCCAATGGCGCGGAAATCTCGTCGCTCGAAGAACCGCAACAAGATGACTTGCCGTTCGGGAGTTTCAAGGGACTCGATCGTCTCATCCAGCTCGGCGGCCAGGTGTTGCCACCCGGAATCAGGGGGATCATTAAGGGCGTTCATTTGGACGACTTCCTGTTCGCGAACCCGGCGTCGTTGTTCGCTCCGAACCAAATTGGCGGCCACGAAACCGGTGTGACGGTGCAGCCAGCCGCCCAACAATTCGACCTCGCGGAGCGCGCGGGCCTTGCGGGCCAGATCGGCAAAGACGGTTTGGGTGACGTCTTCGGCCAGCTTGGCGTCCCCGCCGACGCGGCGGACGGCTGTGGAATAGACCAGGTCCAGATAGCTTTCGACCAGTTGGCGAAAAGCCGCTTCGTCGCCCCGGTCGGCGTAAGCGCGGAGCAGTTTGAGGCTGTCGGTCAGATTCATTTCAATGGTAAGAAACCGCCACCAGCCGAAATCCGACAAACAAAAGCCCAGGCAGTCAAGTTTATCCCGCCTGCCCGCTAATTGCTCGACGGAGGGGGGTTCGTGGCGCAAGATCATGGGCCATGGACTCGGACGAGCGCGAAATTTATGATTTCTTGAGTTCCTATGGCGAGGAATGGGTCAACGCCAAGGAAATCTGCCGGCGCGCCGGCGGCAAGCGCCGCTTTAATGAGGACCGACTTTGGGCCCTCCCCGTGCTCGATCGGATGAAGGGATCGCAGATACTCGAAAGCGACATGCTCCGGCGTTACCGCATTCGCGTGCGCGAAGGGGACGAAGAAGCGGCACCGGCGGCGACCGATCTCGAGCAGGACCCGCCGGAAGGCGATAATCCGTCGGCTGCCGGGCAGACTGGGGCCGGCCCTGGCCAGCCCACCGGGCCACGCTGATGGTTGCGGCCCTGCTGACCACGATCCTGTTCGCCACGTCAGCCGTCTGCGGTTATCGCACCGCCCGGCAGATTGGCGGCGTGGAGGCCAATTTCTGGCGGATCGCGCTGGCGACCATTTTTCTCACGGCCTGGGCGTTCACCTTTGGCGATGAATTTGCCGGCGCCCCCGGCTGGTTCATCCTGAGCGGTTTCCTGGGGATTGGCCTGGGTGACTCGGGCTATTTCCAGGCGCTGCCGCGGTTGGGCAGCCGGCGCACCGTGTTGCTCACCCAATGTCTCACCGCCCTGTTTGCCGCCTTGATCGAATGGCTGTGGCTCGGCACCCGGCTGAACCTGGCCGAGCTGGTCTGCGTGATCGTCATTCTCACCGGCGTCGCCATTGCGCTCGCGCCGGATGATCACATGAAAATCTCCCCGCGCGATTGGAAGATCGGTCTGGGCGCAGCCGTCTTCGCCGCCCTCGGTGGCGCGTTGGGCCTGGTGGTCATCCGCCGCGGCTATGCGGCGGTGGCGGCCGCGGGACTCACCGTGGACGCCGGCACCACTGGCTATCAACGGGTGGTCGGCGGCATCCTGATTCCCACCATCGCCCTGCTCGTTCTCAAGTGGCGGTCCGCCCAAGCGCATGGGTCCATTTCCGAAGCGCGCACCTGGCGCGTTTCGCTCGAAAAATGGCGGCTGATCTGGCCCTGGGTGCTGGTCAACGCCCTGGCCGGACAGACGCTTGGCGTCACCTGCATGCAATGGGCGCTGAAAAACAATCCGTCGGCCGTGGTCCAGGCCATCATTGCCACCTCGCCCATTGTGCTCCTGCCCATGACCCGCATTGTGGAAGGCGAGAAGATCGGCCTGCGCTCGGTGGTGGGCGTGTTGGTGGCGGTGGGCGGCGTGATTGGTTTGACTTTTGCGCGGTAAGGGCCTTTGCTCTTCGCGGCGGGCGGGGTGGTTCCGGGCCGGCAGGCGGCCCGGGCAGGAGCGCTGTCGCGGGAAACTGAACGATCATGCAGGATGAACTGTCAAATGCAGTGGCGTCGTTGGGACTGGAGAAGTTCCGGCGGCATATCTTTTTGTGCGCGGAACCGGCCAAGCCGAAATGCTGCAGTGCGGCCGACGGGGCGCAGGCTTGGGAGTTTCTGAAGACGCGGCTCAAGGAACTGGGGCTGGCCGGGCCCGAACCGCTGGTGTACCGGACCAAGGCCAACTGCCTGCGCGTGTGCGCGCGCGGCCCGATTGCGGTGGTCTATCCGGAAGGCGTTTGGTACCACAGTTGTACGCCGGCGGTGCTGGAGCAGATTATTCAGGAACATCTGGTCCACGGCCGGGTGGTGGCCGAGTACTGTTTCGCCACGAACCCGCTACGCTAGCCCGCCAGGGGCGGTGGCCCGGGCGGCATTAGAAGTTCCTGTTTTCAAGCATCTTAATATTTTTCATTTTTCACTGGACATTAGCCCGACCTCGGGCCAGTTTTTTTGCTGGGCGAAAGCTAGCCTATGCTGGTGCTTTTATGGCGAGATTATTGATTAGAACAAAGGGACTTGGCGTCCAGGCGCTGGAGTTGCAAATGGGGGTGAATCACGTCGGGCGGAATCCCGATTGTGAGCAGCACCTTAGTCACCACACCATTTCCGCTTTGCATTGCGAACTGTCGTTGACCCACGACGGCGTGTATCTGCGCGACTGCAACTCCACCAACGGGACCTTTTTGGACGGTGAACCGGTGAAGGAAGCGTGGCTCCGTCCCGGCCAGGAATTGCGGCTGGGCGATGTGGAACTCTACGTGGAATCCGTGGACGCCGCCATCGCCATCCCGGAAATCAAGGTGGAGGCCCCGCCGCCCAAAGTGATCCAGCAGGAGGGCCAACTCTACTGCTCACGGCATCCCGACCGGAAAATCACCTTCAAATGCACGAACTGCACGGAGGTCATGTGCAACGCCTGTGTGCATGTCATGAAACGCCAGGGCGGCCAGCCGCTTTATCTCTGCCGGGTGTGCAGCCACAAGTGCGAACGCATCGAAGTCATGCAGGAACGGAAGAAGAAGGGTTTTCTGGGCTTTTTGCAGGACACGGTCAAGCTGAAGTTCCGCCACAGCGGCCGGGAAAAGCAGCCGTAATCTGGTCTTGTCGTTTTCGGCGGCGCCCACCACGCAATACCGGCTGCAATGGTCCACGAACTTGACCACTTGGACGGACCTGAGCACCAACGGTCCCGTGGCCGTCGCCACAAACATCACTCAGACCGTGAGCACCACGGGTTCCAGCCATTGTTTCTTCCGATTGGTGACACCGTAAGACCCCAGTAGAACAAAGGGAATAGATATCAACCCGGCGCGCGCTGGCGATGCGACCGCCCGCGCGCCGTGTGTTTGGCGGCGCCTCGGCTCAAGACACCTGGAGCTGGCGGAGGACCTCGACAGTGGAGTGGGCTTTGTTAAGCGTGTAGAAATGGAGGCCGGGCACGCCCGCGCGCAGCAATTCCCCGCACTGGCGCGTGGCATATTCAATCCCAAATTTTGTCACCGCCTCATCGTCATCACCCAGCGCGTTGAGTTGCGACCGTATGGCGGCGGGGATTTTGGCGCCGCAAAGCTGCGTGATCCGGGTGATCTGCGCCGCGCTGACGATGGGAATAATCCCGGGCACCAGCGGCACGGCCACGCCCAACCGGCCGGCCACATGATCGCGAAACGCGAAATAGTCCGCGTTGTCGAAAAACAACTGCGTCATCACGAAATCCGCGCCGGCATCCACCTTTTCCTTGAGGTGCTGCCAATCGGCGTGCTTGTCGCCGGCGCAGGCCATATGCCCCTCCGGAAAACCGGCGACGCCGATGGAAAAATCCCCGTGCCGGCGAATGAAGCGAACCAATTCCGCGGAATACCGGAATCCGCCGGGGGTGGCCTGAAACGCGCCGCCGCCGGGCGGATCGCCGCGCAAGGCGAGAATGTTCCGGCAATCGAGACCGCGAATGCTCTCCAGCAACGCATCCACCTCCACCTGGGTATGGTTGACGCAAGTCAGATGGGCGAGGGCCGGCAACCCGTGCCGCCGCTGGATCTCGTCCACGATCCGCAGCGTCTTCGCGCGAGTGCTGCCGCCGGCCCCATAGGTGACGGAGCAGAAATCCGGGCGGGCCGCCAGCAGGGCCGGCACCTGCTTCTCCAGCAGCGCCGCGTCACCCTCCCCGGTCTTGGGCGGAAAGAATTCAAAGGAGATGACCGGCTTTCGAGCCGCCATTTTCTCGGCGTAAATTTCGCGGATGGATCGCATAGGTTCCGGTTGTCGGCCCCCAGACTACCGCAACCAACTCCGGATGCAAGACTAAAATCAACGCATCCGGATACAATGATATGAATGTATTTAAAACACCGGATAAAAACGGCGAACGGATTGCTCCGTTCGCCGTTTCGATCACGGTGGCCGCGTCCCGGAGGGGATGCGGCGAAATGGCTGTCAGTACCGGTAATGCTCGGCCTTGTAGGGGCCGTCCACCGGCACGCCGAGATAATCGGCCTGTTTCTTGGAGAGCCGGGTCAGCTTGACGCCGATCTTTTCCAGGTGCAGGCGGGCGACTTCCTCGTCGAGGATCTTCGGCAGGCGGTAAACTCCCACCTTGTTGGTGGCGCGGTTCTTCCACAAATCCAATTGCGCCAGGCACTGGTTGGTGAAGCTGTTGGACATGACGAAGCTGGGATGACCGGTGGCGCAGCCCAAGTTTACCAGGCGGCCTTCGGCGAGCAGATAAATGCTGTTCCCGGCCGGGAACGTGTATTTGTCCACCTGCGGCTTGATGTTCAGCCGCTTCACGCCCTTGGCCTCGTTCAGCCGGTCCACTTGGATTTCATTATCGAAGTGGCCGATGTTGCAGACGATGGCCTGGTCCTTCATTTTGGCCATGTGCTCGAGGGTGATGATATCGCAGTTGCCCGTGGTGGTCACGTAGAGGTCGGCCGTGCCCAAGGTGTCTTCCACCGTGGTCACTTCAAAGCCTTCCATGGCGGCCTGCAGCGCGTTGATGGGGTCCACTTCGGTCACGATCACGCGGGCGCCAAAGCCGCGCAGCGAATGCGCGCAGCCCTTGCCCACATCGCCATAACCGCAGACGCAGGCGACCTTGCCCGCGACCATGACGTCGGTGGCGCGCTTGATGCCGTCGGCCAGCGATTCGCGGCAGCCGTAGAGGTTATCGAACTTGGACTTGGTGACGGAGTCGTTGACGTTGATGGCGGGCACCAGCAGTTTGCCCTGTTCAAGCATCTGGTAAAGCCGGTGCACCCCGGTGGTGGTTTCCTCGGAAACGCCCTTCCAATCCTTGACGACCGCATGCCAGAAACCGGGCCGTTCCTTGGCCACGCGCTTCAGGAGGGCCTTGATGACGCCCACTTCATGGTTGTCGCTGGGGGAATTCACCCAGTCACTGCCGTTTTCAAGTTCGTAGCCCTTGTGAATGAGCAAGGTGGCGTCGCCGCCGTCGTCCACAATCAGTTGCGGACCCAGGTTGCCCGGGTGGGTGAGCGCGGCCAGGGTAAATTCCCAGTATTCCTCCAGCGACTCGCCCTTGTGGGCAAAGACGGGGACGCCCGCCTCGGCGATGGCCGCGGCGGCGTGGTCCTGCGTGGAAAAAATATTACAGCTCGCCCAGCGCACCGAGGCGCCCAGCTCCACGAGGGTCTCGATGAGGATGGCGGTCTCGATGGTCATGTGCAACGAGCCGGTGACACGCACGCCCTTGAGAGGCTTGAGCGGGCCGTACTTTTTGCGAATGGCCATGAGGCCGGGCATTTCATGCTCGGACACTTGGATGGTCTTGCGGCCCCACTCGGCGA
>CAYTJG010000187.1:0-12720 GCA_964437865.1 uncultured Bifidobacteriaceae bacterium
AGCACCGCCTTTGCACGCATCCAGCCAATCGCGGTGGTGCCCGTTTGAGCGTGGCAATGTCTTTGCCGGCGGTTGGTAACCCGCTTTCAGCGAGTCCGGCAGCAGCACCGGAGCGCCACCCCAGCCGGAACACATAATCACCCCTTTGTCCCCCAAAAAATAAATGCCGTTGCCATCGCCTATCAGGACGTCGCCGGTGTCAAATTGCTCTGGAATCGGCGGACGCAACCCGCCGTCATACCAGGTGAACTTCACCGCCGGCTTGTCTCCGCGCGGACCAAAATGATACAGGTAGATGCCGCCGGGCGGTGCCATGTAATCATCCACGCCCTCCGCTCCGCAAGCCTCGACCGTGGCCGGCTCCCGCAGGTTCAGCGCCCAAAATGCCGCGTCAAAGTTGTGACAAAAAAAATCACCAATTGGCGCCGTGCCGAAATCCCAGAAGTCGCGCCATCTGACCGGTGAATAAAGCGAGCTATAGGGGCGCAGTTCGCGCGGTCCCAGCCACAAATCCCAGTTTACCCCCGGAGGTGTCGCTTCCGGTTGGGGGCGTCCGCCAGCGTGATGTTGATTCCAGCGTGTTGCCGAGGTCCACGCATGCACTTCTCGCACCAGTCCAATGGCGCCGTCCCAAAGGTATTCGCAGGTCCGGCGGATGCCTTCGCGGGAATGCCCTTGGTTGCCCATCTGGGTGGCCACCCCCGTTTCCCGCGCCACCCGGGCCATCTCACGCACTTCCCAGACATTGTGCCCCAAAGGCTTCTCGCAATACACGTGCTTGTTGCGGCGCATCGCCGTAATGCTCACATAAGCGTGCAAGTGGTCCGGCGTAGCGCAAAGGATGGCGTCAATCCCCTTCTCCTTGTCCAGCATGACCCGAAAATCTTCGTAATCGGCGATTTTAAAATTCCGCCCTGTCTCCTCGGCATGTTTCTGGGCCATCGCTTTGATGGGCAGCCGCCCCGCTTCACCTTTGAAGTAGAATTCGTTCAGATTGCTATGTTCTATGGGGTCAGCCACAGCCACAATCTGTGCATCCGGTTCAGCGAATAGCGCCTCCAGATTCGTTCGCCCCTGCCCGCCGCAGCCAACCACCGCGATGTTGACTTTTTCACTAGGGGGCACGAATCCCGGCCCTCCCAAAACATGGCGAGGCACGATCGTGAAGGCCGCCGCTGCAAACGCGGTACCAAGAAACTCTCGCCGGCTCCAGGTTTGATCTTTTCTCATAGGCCAAGACTCAATTGGACGGGGGGTTGGAATCCTTTGGCGCGTCGCCGTAGCCGCGAACGTATCCGATGCATTGGGCAATATCGGGCAGGGAATTCTCCCAATCCCGCTCGTATTCGATAAAAACAAAGCCGTGAAACTGCTGGCGTCGTAACTCCGATAAAATGGATGGCACGTTCGACACTCCCATGCCCAGCGGCACGTCGGGTGAGTCTGGATCGCCTGATTTGACCACGTCTTTCAAATGGCAGCCGATAATGCGCCCATTCAAAATCTTCAGCGCGTCAACCGCGCGAATGCCTGAGCGCGTCCAATGTCCCACATCGGCCATGGCCCCCAGGCGCGGATCGCGGCCAGCCACCAGTTTGGCTACATAGGCGGGGTCCCAAACCTTGTAATCGGGTTCGCTCGCCCGTTTGGGGTGATTGTGAATGGCCAGCTTGATGTCGAATTCCTGCACCAGTTTCTCCAGCATGTCCATTTGCTCCATTGCCGGCTCGGCCGTGATGCAGCGCAGTCCCAGTTTCCTCGCAAAAACGAAGATTTTCCTCGCGTCGGCCTCGTTTTGGGGGATTTCCACCACGCCAAAACTCACCGCCAACACGTCGCAGGCCTGCAACTTGGCTTTGAGTTTTTCAATCGCCGCGTCAGCTATATCCTGCGTCAGACGAATGCCCGGCTCATCTTTACTCAAGAATTGCCCCGGATATAATTCAATGATTTTCCCGCCGGCGGCAGCGGTCTTTTCAATGGCTTCAAAGGTGGTGAACCGATGAAACATATAAGCCTGGCAGCCCAGCGCGTATCCGCTGCTCAAGCTGTCAGCGGGAAGCTCATCCGCCGCTCTCGCGCCGGCCACGAGTGCCAGCCCGAAAACCGCGATTCGCGCGGCCCATGTCAGTTTGGCGAACATGAATATTTATCGTCCGGGAAAATAGGCAATCGCCTTCTTGAATTTCATCACATCGAGTTCGCCCATTTGCCGCCCGACTAATTTCCCCCCGGGCGCGACCAATATGGTGAAGGGAAATCCACCCGGCCATTCGGGATCAATGGCCGCCGCCAAGGCGTCCAGGTCGCCTCCGCTAAATTGATAATTCCGGCACGCCACCTTTTTCGCAGTCAAAACCGCAAGGACCTGGTTGGTCCGCGACAGCTCATCAGCGTTGATGGTGACGACCTCGAAGCTTCCATTCCGATACATCCGGTTCATCGTCACGAGTTCAGGCAATTCCTGCAGGCAGGGGCCGCAGCTTTTCGACCAGACGTCAATCAGACGCAGCTTGGGGCTGTCGTTTTTGACCAGCGCTCTGATGGCCGCCGCGTCCGCCAGTTCCAAGGTGACGGGTTCCTGCTCCATTTGCTCCAATTCGCGTCGCGCGAAGCTCCGTTTTTCCGACCACTTGATCGAGCAGCCGAAAGTGCGCGTCTTTGGCACGGTCACAGGTTTGTTGGCCAGCAATTCATCCAGCGCCTCCCGGGCGTCCCGGCGTTTGACCTCGGCTGGATTCTCGGCGTTGTCCACCCGGCCCACATATCGCAGTTTGCGGGCTTCATCGAAAATGAATACGTGCGGCGTGGAAACCGGCCCGTAGACGCGCGCCGTGGCCTGCGTGTCGCCGTCGTAGAGATAGGGGAAATTGAAGGCTCGTTCCTTCGCCCGGACTTTGATCTCCTCAAATGAATCACCACGGTCCGAGTACACCATTTCGCTGAGGGCGAGCGCCTCGGGATCATTGGCGGCGATTGCCACCACCGCCAAGCCTTTGTCCTTGTAATCCACCACGATCTGTTTGAGCCGCTCCTCGTAGGCTTGCGCCGTTTTGCAATGGTTGGCCGTGAACACGACCATCAGGATTTTGGCCGCCGCATAGTCTTTCAGTGAATGGCGATTCCCATCAATGCCCGGCAAATCAAAATCGGGCGCCGCCGCCCCAAGCTCCAACGTCTTGGGAAAACCATCCGCTGTCGTCGTCGGATCCGCGTTGGCCGTGCATGCCCACAGGCCGAACGCCACTGCCGCCCAAATCATTGCGAACTGTTGTTTCATCTCAGGTTGAACGTTCTTTGATGATGCAGTGCGCAAAGTTTGCCGCATGGCCGGCCCTTCTTGCGCAAATTCGATCCCCCCCAGCCAGATATCCGTTGCTTAAAGGCTGTCTATCGGAGGAATTCATGCAGGCGATTCTGACACAAGCTGCGATTCTTGTCACTGTCTCCGACCGGCAGATTTTATTCCAGAAACGGCTAAGGTGTCATCGGACCTGTCAACCGCCGGATCAAATCGAATGCTAGCTAACCTTTGCCTAGCTGGGCGACGATTTGATCAGCGGTCGCCGGCAGGGCCAGGAGATAAAACTGTTCGAGGATTGCATCCGGCCTGCCGGTGGCTGCCTCCCTTGCACTCAGGTCCACTCCCGGCCTTGGCAGGACTACGACCCGCACCTGGCCACCCTTCAGCGGGCCAAGCCAATTGGTCGTCCCTTGCGCATCAAAGACGTAGAAAGGCGCTGTTTTCGGTTGCGCCACAGAAAAGAGGGTGTCAAAGCCCGCCGGCGCGCCCGCATATGAAACATATGCCAGGGCGTCCGGAGCCTGCCCCAGCGCCTTCCTGAAGGCGGCAAGACCGCAAACCCTCTCGCCTTTTTCCGCTTCGAGGTGGAGCGCCTTCAGGTGCAACATCCCGTGCCCGTGGCGCATCGGCAGCGCAAAACCATCTTCATAGCTCCGCTCTTCGTTTGCGTCCATGAGCGATCGTGGCGGGAAGAGCAGAATGACCGTTCCACTCTGGCCGGCCAAATCGCCCAAGACACAATTGCCCAGGCAAACGGCCACGGCCAATTTACATCGGGCGGGAGTTTCCGACCGCGGCCGGATGAAATTCCCCCGGACCTGGATGCCCACGGTGGTTAGCAAGCCCACGCCGCCCACAACCATTAAGACATGACCTGACACCCGCCACCGACGACTCATCCAGGCGCCCAACCCACACAAGACCAAAGCCAGGAGAAGAAGTATAAAAATCATGGTAATCGATCATTTCCCCGCCGGCTAGGGAGCAGGAGACGGCGCAAGCGGGTCGAAGATGTTCGTCGGCGCACTATTCCTCATTTGGACGTGGCTATCCAAGAAGACCAGATTGGCCCGGCCAATCTTCGGATGCGAGCCGGGCGCGCCGCCTTCGACCGTTTCCGTAGAATACACACTATGTTCGTTCCCGCCGCTATGGCGATAGCAGACGTTGCCCCCGTAGGGGTCGGTATCAGAATAGACACACGTGTCATAACCGTCAGTCTCCCCGTACAGGATCGTCCAACTGGGATGCGGGATGTTGCGCATGGACATCAGAGTGTTGCCGTCGCCGTTGATATAGGAGTTTTCGCCGTAGGTAAGCATGCCGAAGTAGCCACCGCTGGGGCTGGCCGGGCAAATGAATACGTTATTGGTCTGGGTCGTGGCGGTGAGCTTCCGCCCCAAGTAGGGTTGAAGAGCCTGGTACCAAATGGTGTTCGCCGGAAGACCGAGGTCGGGCGGCCAGCCGACGGGCAGCGCCTTTTGATCGTCTTCGTAGATGGTGGCCGCGACGATTAACTCGCGCAGGTTGTTGTTGCAATAGATGGACTTGGCCTTGTCCTTGGCCTTCGCCAGGGCAGGCAGCAGCATGGCGGCGAGGATGGCAATGATGGCAATGACGACCAATAGTTCAATCAACGTGAAAGCGAACACCGTGCGGCAGCCGGGCCGCAGGCGGGCAAAGTGTAATGGCGAAGTCATGTGTCTTGGGGTATTGATCTTACTATGATCAAAGCCGGAAAGGATATCTTGCCTGAAAACGGCAACCTTTGTTCTGGAAACGGCGTTGCCAAATCGGCGTTCTGGAGAAGTGGCCCGGGATTATCGCCCGGCCCCTTGGATGGGCTGCTCAACCGGCACTGAACGGCCAGCCACGTCGGCCCCCCGACCTCAACCGGGAGAAAAAGGGCGTTGCGGCTCAAAAAGATAACAAAATGCTCCCGGTGCCCGAGAAACACCGATATCGGATTGGAAAAAGAACTTGCAAATCTATGGATCAAGAGGAAAGTCACAAAAGAGGCCCACGCTGGTCGTGGGACAGGAGCCAAACGGGAAGTCCCATTTCGAGTATTGTCCGCTAAATTCTCAACGAGGGGATAACCCAAAAATGAACCGCCGGTTTATTTGATCATCCGCCATGAAATCACTGCCAACGATCATCCTCCTAGTGCTTTTGACGTGCTGCGCCCGGACACAAACGCTTGAGAGCCTCTTTGATTTTAGTGCTGATACCGTCGGCGTATCTCCCTATACGCAGTTGGTGGAAGGGCCCGGCAACCTGCTCTATGGCGAAACTTTTAATGGTCGCGGCAACAGTTTTGGCACGGTATTCGCGATCAAGACGGATGGTACGGGTTTCACCAATCTGTTTAGTTTCAACGACAATGATGGCGCGTTTCCGCTGGGAGGAGTGACTCTGTCCGGCAACACGCTGTACGGCACGGTCGAGCAAGGCGGTTCAAACGGCATCGGCACCGTGTTCGCCATCGATACAGATAGCACGGGATTCACTAACCTCTATAATTTCAGCGGCCCCGACGGCTCTCTGCCGGAAGCTAACCTGGCATTGTCCGGCAACACGCTCTATGGCACCACCCTCGGTGGTGGATCAAACGGCCTGGGCACGGTGTTTGCCATCAATACTGACGGCACCAAATTCTCCACCCTCCACCAATTCAGCGGTCCTGACGGAGGAGGCCCGCGAGGGGGTCTGATTGTGTCCGGCAGCACGATCTACGGCGTCACGTATGGCGGCGGCACTGACGGGGATGGGACAGTTTTTTCCATCCAGACCGACGGCGACCGTTTCACCAACCTGTACAGTTTCCACGGTTACGACGGATATTGGCCGGAAGGCAGCCTGGTGTTGTCTGGCAGCATGCTCTTTGGCGCCACACTTCAGGGCGGTATCTTTGATTCGGGGAATGTTTTCGGCCTCCGCACGGATGGAACGGGCTTCACCAACATGTACACCTTTACCGGAAAACAAGACGGGGGGAATCCGCCAGCGGGCCTGGTGGTCTACGGCCACACCTTGTATGGAACGGCATCCGCCGGCGGGTCGAATAATTGGGGAACGATCTACGCCATCAACACGGATAGCACCGGGTTCACCAACGTTTACGACTTTACCGGGGGTGCCGACGGAGGCGCGCCGGAAGCGGGATTGCTTTTAATCAGCAACGTTCTTTACAGCACGACGCAGCACGGCGGGACGAACAGCGACGGCACGATCTTCCGTCTCACCCTGCCGGCACCGCTGCCACCGCCGACTCTCACGCTCCACTTCATCGCCAATGCGTTGATCATCGCCTGGCCGTCGTCGGCCACGGGCTACAGCCTGATGTCGGCCACGAGCCTGACCTCGCCCGGCGGATGGAGCGTGGTCACCAATATTCCGGTCGTCGTGAACGGACTAAATACGGTGACTAATGCCATCAGCGGTCAGCAGATATTTTATTATTTGGCGAAGTAACCCGCTTTTTTGCCGCCAGCGACGGTAAATTTTGGTTAAAACCTTTTTACCCAAAATCCCCAATTCAACGTTAACGCCGTTTCTGGAACAAGAATTGACGTTCACAAACAAGAAGTCTGGTTGGCTTTGCCTGTACGCTACCGGAATCAATTACCAAGCGTAATCCACGGTTTTCGCAAACCGCACCAGGTGGTAGCGGGTTGCCTCTGCTAGTTAGGAATCCAAACTGAATTTATGAAAATAGGTCTTTATAGCATCACTTACCTCGGCTGCTGGTATCGCGGGGAGGCATTGACGTTGCCCGACTTCATCCGCACCGCCAAACTGTTGGGCTACGACGGCGTGGAAATTGACGGCAAACGCCCGCACGGCAATCCGTTGGATTGGCCGGCAGATCGTTGCCAGGAATTGAAACGAACGGCCGACGACTCGGGCATCGAAATTCTCGGTGTGGCGGCCAACAACGACTTCAGCAATCCCGTCCCGGAGGTGCGCGAAGCTCAGATCTGCTACCTGCGCGAGTTAATCCGCATGACGGCGGATCTTGGGGCGAACCGGCTGCGGGTATTTCTTGCGTGGTGGGGAATTACGCGGCATCCCCGGTTGGCCAGCTACGACATTGCCGAGGGCTTCTGGCCGGTCGTTCATGCGAAGTTCGCCGAAGAGGAGATCTGGGGCTGGTGTCGCGAGGCGTTGATCGAATGCGCGCGCTACGCGCGTGAAATGGGCGTAACGCTCGCACTGCAAAATCATAAACCGCTCATCAAAGATCACGAGGACGTCTTGCGGATGGTGCGCGAGGTAAACTCGCCTCATCTGAAGGTCTGCCTCGACGCGCCGCTGATGCCCGACAAGAGCGCCGAAGCAATGCTGGCGGCCGCCCGCGCGGTCGGCTCCCTGCAGGTGATGTCACATTTTGGCGGAGAGTTCGACCGCAATCCGGACGGCAGCATCACCGGGGTGGATCGGATTGACGGGGTTATCACGGGTGAAACCGCGCAGTACTACCGGGACTTCGCGCGTGCCATGCGCCAGATTGGCTACCATGGCTACACCAGCTACGAACTCTGTCACCAACTGCCGGTCGTCAACGGCGAGACAGTCGGAATTGAATTCGCTCACAAAAACGCCCGCCTTGCCGCCGAATTTATGCGCGAGATTATCAAAGCTGAATACGCCACAAAACCAACTCCCGCCAAGGGGCGCCAGTCCGGCACACTGTTACACTCAACCCAACGGTTTTGAAAACCGATCGCTTCCTCAAGGAATCCTATCGTGCCGGCTGGGATTTTCTGCAACCATCACCGCCATCCCACGTCAACCACTTCACATGCGCATCCTCCATTTTAACACTGGAATTTCCGAGATTCACAGTATCGTCGCTGTATTCGCGTTGCTTTTGTTTTCGTCCGCGGCCCACGCCCAGTCCAAGGTTCCCAACTCTGGGGCGGCCACCGCCCTGCCAGAGCGTCCATTTAAAGTGATCGCCTTCTACACGGCCCTGCACGATCAAGCCCATATCAGTTTCGTGCATGAGGCCAACAAATGGTTTCCGGAGGCCGGCCGAGAAAACGGTTTTACTTACGATTTCACCAACGACTGGAGCCAACTCAGGGCCGATTTCCTCGCCCGGTTTCAAGTCGTGGTCTTCTTGGATACCCGGCCGGAAGACCCCGCCCAGCGAGCCGCTTTCCGGCAATACATGGAACATGGCGGGGCGTGGATGGGATTCCACTTTGCCGGGTTTGCCTTGACCCCTTCCGAATTCCCACAAAACTGGGATTGGTATCACCAGAAATTTCTGGGCTCAGGCGAGTACTCCGGCAACACCTGGCCGCCTGTCCCGGCGGTCTTGCGGGTGGAGGACCCCCAACATCCGGCCACCAGGAACCTGCCGGCCACCTTCAACTCGGCTCCCAGCGAATGGTACCGGTGGAAGAATGATTTGCGCACCAACCCGGACATCAAAGTGCTCTTGTCCATTGATCCGGCCAGTTTTCCATTGGGAAAAAGCCTCAAGCCCAATGAAACGTGGCACAGCGGCGATTACCCGGTGGTTTGGACGAATAAGCGTTACAAAATGATTTACTTTAATATGGGACACAACGACATTGATTACGAACACAAGACCGGCAAAGAACTGTCACAGACCTTCAGCAATCCAACTCAGAATAGACTGATCATTGACAGCCTTTGCTGGCTTGGTCGGGGTGGCCCCCGAAACGAATAGCTCTGCATGCAAGCCTCGAGGTTGCGTTTATCGCGCCCCGCCCAAGGTCCATCGGCACAAGATTTTTCGTTGCCCCCACCCCCGCTGTGGCCTGCCGCTTTTCGTGCCATCTGCACCGGCCAAGGCGTCGCGCCGTTCGTCCACCCATCGCCGATTCACCACAGAAAGAAGTTGAAGCAGCGGCCTTTACCGGTTGCGATTTAAGCCAAAACGAATACGCTAGCACCAAGAAATGACTAGCAAGAGTGCGACCGTCCAGGACCCGGCGTCTGACTCCCGGCCAAGGGGAACCCTCGTGCGCTTAATCGGGACACAAGGCAACCAGTTAATCAGGTTGTTTGATTGTATCGAAACGGTCCAGGTTTGGATCAAGAACCGGCAAGGGCAGTACCTCTGGGTGAATCGCGCCTTTCTGATGCACTACTCCGCCTACAAAGCGGTTCCGCGCGCCACGCTAGACTTGGTTCTCGGCAAGACCGACTACGATCTTTGCGCCGCTTACCTCGCCGACCAATACCGGGCCGATGACGAGCACGTCTTGGCCGGTCATTGTGTCATTGACCGGATCGAACTTGGGGCAGACGATGGTCTGACGGCATGGAACGTGACGAACAAAATCCCTCTCCGGGCGGCAAACGGCTCCATCGTAGCCAGCGCCGGCCTAACCAGGAGACTGGAACAAGGAGATACTGCCGTGGCTCCAGGGATCAACTTTGGCAGGATGCTGGACTTCCTTCGTGACCATTTTCACGAGACCATCACCAACGATCAGCTTGCCCAACAGGCTGGCCTGTCGGTGCGCGCCTTTGAGCGTAAATTCCACGGCACGTTTCACCTGTCGCCCCAAGCTTATCTGCGAAAACTACGTCTGCGCAAGGCCAGCCAAGCCCTCGTGTTCACGCAGCAAAGCATCGTCGAAGTGGCTCTGACCTGCGGCTTCGCTGACCAAAGCCATTTTACGCGGGAGTTTCATCGTTATTCCGGATGCACGCCACGGGATTACCGCGAGTGGTATGCGCACCCGGCTGCCGCTTCAATCGCCAAACCTGCCGCACCAAGTTTATAGATAGCGCTTTTTAGCGCGTGCATGATAAACGAGGGAGCGTTTCATGGTGTAACACGAATGGTTCTTAGATATGGAACCGTAGCAGCCGCCAAGCTGCGGCCCGTGATTACGGAGAGAGGTACCGTCAAACAAATCACACACTGGGGTGAGTTGTCTCCACCTTTAAATGCGTAGCTTGAGTAATCAACATCGATGATCGAAATACCCCTCCTCATTTAAAAGAGGTTGTTACCCCCACGGGGGCGTATGTTCCAGAAAAATTTGACAACAAATTGGCTTACGCTAGCTTCCGGCATGCCCTATCCAAGCCATAATCCAATTCCTCCAGCGAGTTTGCCCGGCCATGTTTGGCTAACGGTTTGGCTGGCCTGCATGCTGCTGGGCGGTGCGCCTGTGTTGAGGGCGGACACAACGGCCGAGTGGAAAGGCGGCGCAGCCGATTGGGACGATGCGGCCAAATGGGGCGGAACGCTGCCGTGGCGAACGGCCGAGGCGCGGATCAACGGCACGCGAGCGCAGCCGAGTGACGTGGTTATTACTCGGTCGGACGCGTTGGTAAACCACTTGAGCGTCGGAGACGGAGGCAACAGCCGGGCTTCCCTGGTGTTGGCAGGTCGGACGTTGGCGGTGACCGCCGGCATTGATGTCGGCAAGTATGACGGTTCGGAAGGGAAGCTCGTCGTGAAGTCGGGCAAACTATTTGTCAATACAATCTTCGTTTCGGGCGGCGGCGGTCCCGGCATGAAAGGCAGCGGCACAGTCGAGATTCAGGACGGCAGTATGGTTGCCAAGCTCATCGAACTGGGTCTTTCCTCCGGCAGCCATTGCGCGCTGCGCATGGTGGGTTCAAAAGCCTCGGGGGTGCTGGTGGAAGACGGCTTACAGATCGGGGTCTATAATTATCTGAGCCTGGAAAGCAATCCCCCGCCGAGCACGAGCGAATTGGATTTCGAGCTGGATGCCGACGGCGTCACACCCATCTTCACTTGGGGCAAAACCGAGGGGCGCGTCTATTTTCCCGTTCCCGATGGCAAAGGCAATGGCGTGGGGACATGCCGATTGCGCGTTGGTCTGCTGGCCACCCCGCCGTCGGGCGACATTCTTTTGGTCGGTTCGGCCAACCCGTGCCGTGGCACGTTCACAGGACTCGCAGAAGGTGCGCGGGTGCGGGCGGAGTTCGCGGACAAGGTTTACGAGTGGATGATTACCTATCGAGGCGGCCCAAACAAAGCTGACATCCTGTTAACCAATGCGCGTGTGGCTGATGCCGGAGGCAGCGTGATTCCTTACCTAACTGGAAAACCCGCGAAGATTTTCCATTTCGACCCGGCCATTGTGCAATCCGGTTATCGGGAGTTTTACCGGCAATGGGATGCTCAGGCACCCCCGCTGGGCAGCGGCACATTAGCGTTTCCCGGAGCCGAAGGTTATGGGGCTTTTACGAAAGGGGGACGAGGCGGAAAAATCCTCATCGTGACCAATCTCAACGACTCCGGACCGGGCAGCCTGAGAGAAGCAGTGGAGGCAAAGGGGCCGCGCACGGTCGTATTCAGAGTGGGCGGCATAATCGAGACGACTGGCCTCGATGTCCGCGAACCTTACCTCACTATCGCCGGCCAGACGGCTCCCGGCGATGGCATTTGCATCAAGAAAGGCCCGGGCAACGCCAACGCGTTCGATGTCTCGCAGACGCACGATGTGATCCTGCGTTATCTGCGGTTTCGCGCCGGCAACAACACGGGCGAAGTGCGCTGCGAGTCTTTCCGCATCTCCGACAGCGAGAATGTGATGGTGGACCATTGTTCGAGCAGTTGGGGCAATCCAGAAACATTCTCCGCGGCCGGAGCGGTGGACCGTTGCACGGTGCAATGGTGCCTCTTTTCCGAAGGCAATAACGCGCAAAAACACGCCTTTTCAACCATCATCGCGGGAGACCGCACGACGTGGCATCACAATCTCTTCGCACACATGCTCAGCCGCGTTCCGCGCTGGGGAGACATCACGGTGGAATGCGACTTTCGCAATAATGTCATCTATGACTGGGGCCATACTTGCGGCTATGGCGACATGCGCACCTTGAATTACGTCAACAATTACCTCCGCGCTGGCCGTTCAACCACCCAACGCCCGCCGTACTTCATCGTCGACCCGAAGGTCGCCCTGCCAGCCAGCCTATACCTCGATGGCAATGTCATGACCGGCATGCCCGAGGTCTCCCGCGACAATTGGAAGGGAGTCAAGGGTGACCGGACATTTCAGGCGTCGTCACCCTTCCCTGCGCCTCCCGTGCAGACCCAATCCGCGCCAGACGCATTTGAACTGGTGCTCCAAAACGCCGGGGCGAATTTGCCCAAACGCGACGCGGTGGACGCACGCGCCGTCTCCGATGCGCGCAATGGCACCGGCGAGATCATCAATAATGAAAATGAGGTTGGCGGCTGGCCCGACTATAAGCCAGGTATTCCGCCAGTCTGCAGCGCCAACGACGGTATTCCGGACGAATGGAAGAAGGCGCACAGACTCTCTTTAACCGATCCCAATGTAGCCAATGCGGTGAACGCCGAAGGATATACCGAGCTGGAGATGTATTTGAATTCGCTGGCGGAACATTGACCCTGACTGGCCGCCTCGACGCGCAGCCAAATG
>CAYTJG010000188.1:0-12688 GCA_964437865.1 uncultured Bifidobacteriaceae bacterium
ATTCGCGTGGTGCGGCCGCTGGCACATCGAGCGGCGCGTGGTGGGGCGGCCTTTCGTTCCGGAGCATTTCTGGCGGGTGACGGCTGGCCCAAAATCACACCGCCGCGCCCGTGGACGGGCGCGGACCGCGGCCGGTCAAAGTTTATCGGGCTCCAGCATCAGTTGCACCACTCGCTGCAACAGTCGGCCGGCGGCGCCGCCGTCCAGCACGCGGTGGTCAAAACTCAACGTCAACCCCGCTTCGTTTACGGGCACAAACTGGCCCTTGGCCTCGTCCCAGAAGGGCATTTTGCGGCTGGCGCCCAAGCCGAGCACCAGAGTCTGTTCGGGCAGCGGAATCGGGGTGGCCCAGATCAGGCCGAACGTGCCGAAATTGGTGACGGTGGCCACCGAACTGCCGGTGGCATCGGGCGGCAATTTGCGCTGCCGGGCCAGTTCCACCAGTTCATTGTAGCGGACGGTCAGTTGCTTGAGCGGCTTCTTATCTGCTCCGCGCAGCACCGGCACCAGCACGCCATCATCGGCCTCCACGGCAAAGCCCACGTCAATGGCGCTGGGATGCACGATCTTGGTGCCCACCAGCCGGCCGGCCGGCGCGGAATTCTCCGCGAGGGCCACCGCCAGGGCTCGCAGGGCGTACAAGGCGGGGCCGGGCTTGGGATTGCAGGTCTTGCGATGCGCCAGCAGGCCGTCCATCGCCACGGACAAGCCCACGGTGGCCAGGGGGCGCGTCCAACTGCGCCGCATGGCGTCGGCCACGGCCACGCGCATCGTCGAGGCCCCGCTCATCTTGTGCTGCTCCAGGCTGGCGATGTACTTCTCGAAATCCTCCACGGTCACGCGTCCCGCCGCGCCGCTGCCGGCCACTCCGGCCAGATCGGCCGCGTGTAATCCCAACTCGTCCATGCGCGCCTTGAGGCGGGGCGAGAGATAGCTGGCGCCGGCCGCGTTGGCCGGTACCGGCAAGCCGCGCACGGTGGCGCGCACCCGCCCTTTGTTGCCGTTGCAGTCATTCTTCGCCTGCGCCTCGGCTTCCCCGCCTTTCGGCATCGGCCCCACATCCAGGCCCAGCCGGACGGCTTCCTCGGGGGTCGCTTCGATTTGTCCCAGCGAGGAGCCCACGGCATAACTCTCATTGAGTTGCGCCTGGAATTTTTCCACCCGCCCCTGGCAGGGGGAGGCCACGGTCATGGTGGCCTTGTCGGTCTCAACCTCGATCAAGTCCTGGTCGGCGGCGACGGTATCCCCGGGCTTGACCAGGAATTGTACAACGCGTGCCTCGGCGATGGACTCGCCCAACTGGGGCATGATAATGGGTACTTGCGGCATTGGATCAAAACAGGGTTAAAGGTTTGCTTGGCCGATCAAGGCTTGGCTGGACGTTTGAATTTCAGGGTTCATTGTCGCAAAATTTTTCGGGCGGCAGCGGCGATGGCCCGGACGGTGGGCCGATGTGCGGCCCACAAGTTGGGGTGATACGGCACCGGCGTATCCTTGGCGTTGAGCCGTTGCGGCGGCGCATCGAGCAGTCCGAATCCCTCGGTCATGACCCGGGCCACGACTTCGGCGGTGACGCCGCCCCAGGGCCAGGATTCGCCCACGCAAAGCAGCTTGCCTGTTCGGGCCACGCTGGCTATGACGGTGTCGGTATCCAGGGGTTTGATGGAGCGCAGGTCCACAACCTCGATTTCCCAGCCTTCGGCGACCAGCTCATTGGCGGCTTCCAGGGCATCCTGCACCATGGCGCTATAGGCCACGATGGTGAGATCCCGGCCTTCGCGGGCGATCCGGGCCTTGCCCACGGGCAGGGCTTCGGTGGGTAATTTTTCCGCCTTGAGATGCCGGTACAGCAGTTTGTGTTCGCAGAAGATCACCGGATCATCGATGGCCACCGCCTCCAGCAGCATCGCATAGGCATCCTCCACCGTGGCGGGGGTGAGCACGACAAGGCCGGGATAATGCGCGTAAATGGCCTCCGGGCACTGGCTGTGAAATGGCCCGCCGCCGGAAGTGCCGCCAAACGGGAGGCGGACCGTGATGGGGCAGGGCACATTCATGCGCCAGAACAGCGTGGCCGCCTGGTTGACAATCTGGTTGAAACCCACCGAGGAGAAATCGGCAAACTGCATTTCCACAATGGGGCGCATGCCCTCGATGGCCGCACCCACGGCCAGGCCCACAATGGCATCCTCCGAGATTGGCGCATCCAGCACGCGGCCGGGGAATTCTTGGGCCAGATTCTTGGTGGCCTTGAACGCGCCGCCGAAGGCGCCCACGTCCTGGCCGTAGATGAACACCCGGGGATCGTCGCGCAAGGCATGCGCCTGGGCTTCGCGGATGGCGTCGAGATAGGTTATGCTCATTCGTTAAGTCTGCGGGCGAGTCCGCGTCCGGCGGTGGGCCGCCGCGCGCGGGATGGCCTCAAGCATTATTGGCTTCCTGCCCTTCAATCAAATGTTCCGTGGCCAGGGCATGCCATTTCTCGGCAAACGGATCCGGCGCCGGTTCGCGCTGCACCTGGGCCACCGCCGTCTCAATCTCATGCACGGCTTCTTCGTGCCAGCCGGTGATCTGGTCCGCCGTGACCCATTGTCGCCGCAGCAGGGATTCGCGGGCCAATTTCAGACAATCGCGGCCCAGGGGAGATTTCTTCAATTTGGCGTCGATATAGCTGGCGTCATCATGCTCACCGTGTCCGCAGAGGCGGAGGAGGTGGGCCACGACCAGTTGCGGTCCTCTCCCGGCGCGAGCCCGGCCTACGGCGTCACCCATGGTCAGCAGACAGGCGGAGAGATCCGTGGCATCCACGGAATGCGATTCCACACCGTAGCCGGCGGCCTTCGCGGCGAGGTCGCTGCAGGCGAACTGCCGGGTGGTGGGGGTGGAGTAGGCATATTGATTATCCGCCACCACGAGGATCAGGGGAAGTTTTTCCACTGCCGCCTGGTTGAGACTCTCGTGAAAGGCGCCGGTGGAGGTGGCGCCATCGCCCAGACAGGCGGCGCCCACCGTGCCGGAAATTTGCTTGAGCCGGCGCGCCAGCAGCACGCCGTTGACCACGGAAACCATGGCACCCAGGTGGGAAATCATGGCCAATTGTCCCAATTCCAGGTTGCCGCGGTGGACATTGCCATCCCGCCCGCGCATGGGGCCGAGGGCGGAGCCGAGGTAGGTGCGCACGGCATCCAAAACGGGCTCGCCAAAGGCCAGCCGCCCGGCGGTATCACGAATCAAGGGCGCAAAAACGTCGTTGGGCTTGAGCGACAAGCCGATGGCCGCGCTCAAGGCTTCCTGGCCGCGGCCGAGAAAAACACCTCCATGGATTTTGCCGGCGCGGTAAAGCGCCGCCATTTTGTCATCCAGCAACCGCGCCCGCAACATGCAGCGGAAGGCGGCCAGGTGCATTTGCCGGACGGCCTCGACGCTTTCCACGCCGGGTTCGGTAACGGACTGCAACATGGAATTAGTTTATCCTCCCGGGCTAAAGCCAGCAATGATTCTTTCCGATGTTGAATTTGAGTCCGAATCTCCGTGGCCGGTGAGGCAACGGGAAGTCGTCGCCGAATGGCGCAAGGACTTGATTTGCAGAGGAAAAAGCGCTGGCTGGGGCAGCCGCGGGCCTTTGTCCGGCCGGCTGATAAAAACACTGGCCGCCCGGAACGAAAACTGCTAAATCCTGATTCGGTTTGAATTCAAACCTAGAACCTGCGGCGTAATTAAATGAACGTATGAAATATCAGGCCCTCCTGCTCGGAAATGATGCCAAGCTGGCCGAGGCCGTGGCCTTGGTCCTGCATCTCGATGGGGCCAGCATCGGTCTGGTCGCCAATGGCGCCGATGCCCTGCGGGTCCTGGAGACCCATCCGCCAGACCTGCTGCTGCTGGATTTACGGTCGGCGGAAGCAGACAGCCTGAATCTGCTGCGGCAGCTCAAACAACCGACCACCGGGGTGCCCGTTTTGAGTCTGGCGCTGGCCCCCAGTGGCGAGCTCAACGGGGTCACGCGTGCGTTCGACCTGGGTTTGACGGAATTTGTCCAGGTACCCTTCGAAAACAACCTGTTTCGCGCCCGGGTGCATGGCTTGATCCACCTCAGTGGCCGGCTGACCGAATGGTCGCGGCGCCACCGGGAGTTGGAGGAGGCGATGCGGGCGGCGGATTCGAATTCGCGTGCCAAATCCGAGTTTCTGGCGGCCATGAGCCATGAAATCCGCACCCCGATGAACGGCGTGATCGCCATGACGAGTCTCTTGATGGAGACCCAATTGTCCGCCGACCAGCGCGGTTACTTGGAGACCATCCATAACAGCAGTGAATCACTGCTGACCATCATCAACGACATCCTGGATTTCTCGAAGATCGAAGCCGGCAAGATGGAACTGGAAAACCGGCCGTTTGACCTGCGCGCCACGATCGAGGAATCGCTGGATCTGCTGGCGCCACGCACCATGGATAAGCAGTTGGATCTGGTGTATGAAGCCGATGACGCCATTCCCCAATTGGTGGTTGGCGACGCCCAAAGACTGCGGCAAGTGCTGGTCAACCTGTTGGGAAACGCGGTAAAATTTACTGAAAAGGGCGATGTCTTGGTGCGGGTGGACGCCATGGCGGCCGCGGCGGCGGCGGAGACGACCGGTCCGGCCATCCTGCGGTTGCATTTTCAAGTGCGGGACACGGGCATCGGCATTCAACCGGACCGTCTGGCCCGGCTGTTCCGGGCCTTCACGCAGGCGGATGTCTCCACTGCCCGCAAATACGGCGGCACCGGTCTGGGCCTGGCCATCAGCCGGCGGTTGGTGGAGTTGATGGGCGGGCGGATGTGGGCCGAAAGCGTGCCGGGCGAAGGGTCCACGTTCCATTTCACGGCGAACATGGCGCTGGTGCCAAACTCGGTGCCGCCGGTTTATGCGGGCCGCATTGACCGTCTGGCCGAGCTGAAGATTTTGATCCTGGACGACAACACGACCAGCCGGCATTCGCTCTTTGAGCAATGCCGCCGCTGGGGCATGCAGCCGCGGGCCGTGGAAACGACGGCGCAAGCGGTGGAATTGGTGCGCGGGGACACGGAATTTGACCTGGTGTTGATTGACCTGCACTTGCAGGGCACCGATGGTTTGGCGGCGGCGGCCGAATTACAAAAACTGCCGCAGGCGACCCTGTTGCCGATGGTGTTGCTGACGCCTTTGGGGAAGAAAAAACGCGGCTCGGAGGAAGTCCGGGTGGTGTTTGCGCATGCGGTGCACAAGCCGGTGAAGCCGGCGCAATTGAGCGCGGCGTTGGAGCGGGCGCTGTTGAGCCCCCGGGCGCCGGCGCGCCCGCCGGAGCCGATCCAGCCCAGCAAATCACTGGCCGAGCGTCTGCCGTTGAAGGTCCTGTTGGTGGACGACAACGCCATCAACCAGAAGGTGGCCGTGCGCATCCTGCAGCAGTTTGGTTACCAGCCGGAAGTGGCTGGCAACGGCCGGGAAGCATTGGACAAGCTGGATCAACAGCCGTTTGACTTCATTTTTATGGACGTTATGATGCCGGAGCTGGACGGCTTGGAAGCCACGCGGCTGTTGCGCAAGCGCCAGATGATCGGCGGCTACAACCATTATCAGTCGCGCATCATCATTGTGGCGATGACGGCGCATGCCATGCAGGGGGACCGGGAGAAGTGTATTGCCGCCGGGATGGATGATTATCTGGCCAAGCCGGTCCGGCCGAAGGATGTGCGGGAGATGCTTGAACGCTGGGGCGGTCAGCTCCTGACCGAGGCCAAGCCCGCCACGGTGCCGCCGGTGGACGGCCCCGGCACGGAACCGCCGGTGGACATGGATCGCATGAAGGACCTGACCGACGGGAATGCGGATGGATTATGTGAACTGGTGGAGATGTATTTGAAGCAGACCCACAAACAATTTGAGCAAATGGACGTAGCCATCCGGGATGGCAAGGCGGACGAAGTGCGTCGCGTGGCCCATAGCTGTGCTGGCGCCAGCGCCACGCTTGGCATGACCCACCTGGTGCCCAAGCTGCGCGAACTGGAGCGGTTGGCTGCCGCCGGCACCTTGCCGGGCGCTGATCAGCTTTGCCAGTCGGCCTTGCAGGAGTATGTCCGTGTTCAGGAGTTCTTGAAAACCCAACCCGATCTGGCGCCGGTGGTCAATAACTTCAAGGCCTGATGAAAAAAATCCTGATCATTGAAGACGACCAGATTGTAGCCAATGTCTACCGCAACAAACTGGCCGTGGAAGGGTACACGGCGGAGGTGGCGGGGGATGGGGAAACCGGCCTGAGGGTGTTGCACACGTTCCTGCCCCAGATCATTCTCCTGGACCTGATGTTGCCGGGAATTTCCGGGGTGGACGTCATCAAGGAAATTCGTGCCGAACCGGAATTCTCCAAGATTCCGATCATCGTATTCTCGAACACCTACCTGACGAATCTGATTCAGGAAGCCTGGCGCGCCGGGGCCAACAAATGCCTTTCCAAGTCCAGTTGCACGCCCAAAGATGTCCTGGACATCGTGCGCAACGCCATCGGCGAAAGCGGCGCGATGCCGGCGCGGCCGCCCGGCCCTGACGCCGCCGGCAAGGCCAAGCCCGGGGCGGTCGCCACGGAGAGCGATACCGAATTTCAAAAGGATTTGCGCAAGGCGTTCATTGAAAACCTGCCGGCCACCCTGTATTCGCTCCGCCTGGTGTTGCAGACGCTCGGGCGGGCGGATAACGAGGCGGCCCGGCTCAAGCAGGTCTATGAACTGTATCGTCAGGTCCACGCCCTCAACGGCAACGCCGGCCTGGCGGGTCTGAATCAAATCGCGCATCTGTCCGCCGCCTTGGAGGCGTTGTTAAAGGAGATTTACGAGAAGCCCAAGAACATCAACTCGTCCTCCATCCGCACCGTGGCCGCCGCCGTGGATTTTCTGGGGTTCCTGTTCGAGAAAGGCACGCTTCCCGACCGCCAGGAAATTCCGGTCTCCAAGATTTTGGTGGTGGACGACGAGGCCATTTCGCGGCGCGCCATCGTTTATGCATTGGAAAAGGCCAAGCTCAGATCGGTGAGCGTGGAGGATCCCCAGCAGGCGCTGCAACTGCTCAACGAAAACGAATTTGACCTCATTTTCCTCGATGTGGACATGCCAAACATCAGCGGCTACGAACTCTGTTCCAAACTGCGCGCCATGCCGCAGCACAAGAAAACGCCGGTCGTTTTCGTCACCAGCCTGAATGATTTTGACAGCCGCACCAGTTCCTCCATGGCCGGCGGGAACGACTTCATCGGCAAACCGTTTTTGTTCATTGAACTGACCGTCAAGGCGCTGATCCACGTGATGCGCAACCGCTTCCTGGCGCGCCCTCTGGCTTGAAAAAAGGCCGCCCGCCAACGCCCGGATGAAGAAAAAACTGACATGGAGCGCGGCGGCCGTCCTCGGGCTTTTGGCGGTGCTGCAACTGTTTAATCCCGCCCACGAAAACCCGGCGGTGCAGGCGGACTTCGTGGCCGCCACCCATCCGCCGGCGGCGGTGGCCGCCGGCCTGCGCGCCGCGTGCTACGATTGCCATTCGCACGAAACCCGCTGGCCGTGGTATGCCCGCGTGGCGCCGGTCTCCTGGCTCATTGCCCGGGACGTCAACGAAGGCCGCCGACACCTGAACTTGTCCGTCTGGGCGGCCGAGCCGGACCGGGCGGCCAGGAATCTGGACCGCATCAATGAGGTGATTGATTATCGGGAGATGCCGCCGGCCAAATATACTTTGTTGCACTCTGCGGCCCGTCTCGACCAGGCCCAGCGCCGCCAAATTCTCGACTGGACTTCGGCCGCCGCCGATCAACTGCGCGGGGCCACCAATCCACCCACTCATGCTCCACACTGAACTGATTCCCGCGGCGGACAAAAACTCCCGCCGGCTGATGATCATGCTGCACGGCCTGGGCGATTCGCTCGAAGGCTGGCGCTGGCTGCCGCCCACCCTGGAACTGCCGTGGCTGAATTACCTGCTCGTCAATGCGCCCGACGAATACTTCGGCGGTTGGTCGTGGTTCAATTTTCCCGGCGAGATTGCCCCCGGCATCCACCGCAGCCGCCGGCTCCTGTTTGAACTGCTGGATGAGCTGCGCGCCCAGGGTTTCCCCGCCGACCAGATCACGCTCTGCGGGTTTTCGCAGGGCTGCCTGATGGCGATCGAGACGGGCCTGCATTATCCGCATCGCCTGGCGGGCATCGTGGGCATCAGCGGCTGGGTGTTTGAACTGGACGCCCTGCTGGCCGGGTTGACGCCCGTGGCCCGCTCGCAGCGCTTGTTGATCACGCATGGCCGCTTCGATCCGCTGTTGCCCCTGGCCGAGACGGAGGCCCAAGTGCGCCGCCTGCAGGCCGCCGGCCTGGCCGTGGAATGGCGCGAGTTCCCCAAGGAACACTCCGTTCACGGCCTCGAGGAAGTGGCGCTCATCCGCGAGTTTGTACGCGCCGGTTACGCGGTTGTGGGCTCATAACCGGCGCGCACCTGCGGTGGCCGCAGTGACCTGCGGACTTGGCGGGCATGGTCTGCGCTGGAAACCGGCGGGGGCTTACAGCCGGATTTGGCGGTTCAGGCCCGGGAACAGGCTCTGCTCCGCTGCGGCGGCGTCGGCCGGCGGCCAGGCCACTGCTTCCGCCACGACGGCTCGCATTTGGGCGAACCACCATTGGGCCCGCGCCACGCGGCTTTCGCGCCGGCGCCCAGAGACGCGGCGGGGGGTTCCGTTGAATCCGAGTTCGAGTTGTTGGTTGGCTGTCATAATGGTCGTAAGTTTGGTTAATTACGACGCCACTATGAGGGAGGGGGTTGGACAAAGGCTGTCCAACCTGAAAATTTCCGGAAGAAAAAAAACGGGGTGATCCGCCCCGAACCGGCCTCAGGCCGTGATGGTCTGCTGCACCTGCAGATGCACCAGCGCATTGACGTCCAGAATGAGGCCCACCAGGCCGTCGCCCAGGATCGCCGCCCCGGCGAGCAGGTTGTTCTTGTGCACCATCATGTCGTTGAGGTTCTTGATGACCACTTCCTGCTTGTGCAGCAGGCCGTCCACCAGCAGACACCGCAAATCGTTGCCCGCCTCCACCACCACCACGATGCCGTCGGTGACTTCGCGGGAGGTGCTGGAGAGGCCGAAAACGTCGCTCAGCCGCAGGAGCGGGATGATGCGTCCGCGCACGTTGACCACTTCGGCCTTGTTTTGCACGCGCGACACCATGCCCGGCTGGGGCCGGAACGATTCGCGCACGGACAGCGTGGGCAGAATGTAACGCTCCTCGCCCACCTTGACGATGAAGCCGTCGATGATGGCCAGGGTCAGGGGCAGGCTGATCTTGAACTTGGTGCCCTTGCCGGATTGCGAGAAGATCTCCACCCGTCCGCGCAGGCGCTCGATGTTGCGCCGCACCACGTCCAGGCCCACGCCGCGGCCGGACAGATCCGTGATTTTTTCCGCGGTGGAGAAGCCGGCGGCAAAGATGAAATGAAAAATCTGTTCGTCGGTCAGCGGCTCGCCCTTGCGCGCCAGCCCGCGTTCGATGGCCTTGGCGAGAATCCGGTCGCGGTTCAGGCCCGCGCCGTCGTCCTCGATTTCCACCACGATGTTGCCGCCCTGATGGTAGGCGCGCAAGGTCAGGTTGCCGGCGACGGGTTTGCCGGCGGCCGTGCGCTTCTCCGGCGTCTCAATGCCGTGATCCATCGAGTTGCGGATCATGTGCAACAACGGATCGTTGAGTTCCTCCACGACCGTGCGGTCGAGTTCGGTGTCTTCGCCACTGGTGGTGAAGTTCACTTTCTTCTGTTGCTTCATGCCGATGTCCCGCACCACGCGCGACATTTTCTGGAACACGCCGCGGATGGGCACCATGCGCAGGGCCATGCTGACGCGCTGCAATTCCTTGGTGATGCGTCCCAACTGGGCGATGTTGCGCATCGCCTGCGGATTCAAGCCGGCCAAATCGCTGAAACTCTGGCCCACCAGTGATTGGGCAATGACCATTTCGCCCACCAGGTCCAGCAGGCCGTCCAGCTTGCCTGTGTCCACCTTTACCATGGCGGCCGGGGCGTTCGGGGCATTCATGCGGGCGGCTTCGGCCGCCGCGTCCATCGCGGCGTTGCCGGAAGAAGCGGGTTCGGCCGGTGCCTTCGGTGTTTCGGCCGCCACCGGCTTGGCCGGAGCCGCGGGAGCCGTCGGAGCGAGCTCGGCTGGCGCAGCCGGAGTGGGCGCGGTTTTGGCGGGGGCCGCAGCCACCGGGGTTGGGGCGACCGGGGCGGGCTTGGGCGCTGCCGTCTTGGCGCGACCTTCCATCATCTCTTGCACTTCGGCCTTCAACAGGGCCGTGGGAATGGTGATGGGCCGCTGTGGACGCGTGCCACCAACTTGTCCTTCGATTTCGTTCAGGAATTGTTTCAGGACGTCGCGTCCGCGCAAAATCAGTTCAATGACCGGTGCGTCGATGACCAGCTTGCCTTGGCGGGCCAGGTCGAGCAGCGATTCCAGCACATGGGCCAGGCGATTGATGGGCAGGAGATTCAGGAATCCGGCGCCTCCCTTGAAGGTGTGAAACGCCCGAAAAATGGTGTTGAGCACCTCGGAGTCGGTGGGCGAATTCTCCAGCACCAGCACGCCCTGCTCGATATTGTCCAGGTGTTCGCGGGATTCGGTGATGAATTCGCGCAAGAGGTCGCCGTCTTCGGAGAGGTTCAGGCTGAGCGGGGCTTCTTCCGCCAGCACCGCCGGCGCGGCCGGGGCGATGGCGGCAGTCGGGGCGGGGGACGGCGGGGGGGCTGACTGCTGCGCGGCAGGCGCTGGTATGGCGACGGCAGTGGAGGAATCCGCCGGTCCCACCAACGCCTGCACGCGCGCGAGAAGCTCTTTTAACCAGGCAATGTCATCCGCCGAAAATGGCCGCCCGGATTCCACGATGCGCACCACGCGATCCCAAGCCTCGGTGCAGGTGGTGGCCAGCGCGGCCAAGCCGGGGTCGGCTCCGGCTTCGTCGCGCAAATTGCCCACCAGATCCAAGATCGGGAATTGACCTTGCGTGTCACCGGCGCGCGCGGCGACGATTTCCGCCTGCAGATGGCCCGTTAACTTCGACAGTCGGTTGCGGTCACTCATGATTTGGTATAGCCGGCCTCCGGCGGCCTGTCCGCCGGAGATACCAGCAATAGCTCATCGGCAACCGGCGGAAAAACTGAAACGCTAAAACCTCAGTTCTTCAACGCGGCCAACTCTTCCTCAAAATCCACAATCTCTTTGATTTGCACCAGGAACCAGCGGTCAATCTTCGTCAAATTGAAGATCTCATCCACCGTAAAACCGGCCCGGAAGGCGTGGCGAATGAAGAAGATGCGCTCCGCGTTGGGCACGCTGAGCTTGCGGCTGATGATCTCGCGCGGCAGGATCTCGCGATCGCCGTAAACCTCTGTGCCAATGCGCCAGGGTTTGCCGTCGCCGCCCAGCCCGCTCCGGCCGATCTCCAAGGAACGGAGGCACTTCTGGAGGCTTTCCTTGAAAGTGCGCCCGATCGCCATCGCTTCGCCCACGCTCTTCATCTGCGTGGTCAGCGTGGGGTCCGCCTGGGGAAACTTCTCAAAGGCAAAGCGCGGAATCTTCGTCACCACGTAGTCAATGGTCGGCTCGAAGCTCGCCGGCGTCTCCCGCGTGATGTCGTTCCGGATCTCGTCCAGCAGATAGCCCACCGCCAGCTTGGCCGCGATCTTGGCAATGGGAAATCCGGTGGCCTTGGAGGCCAGGGCGGAACTGCGCGAAACCCGCGGGTTCATCTCGATGATCACCATGCGCCCGTTGTCCGGGTTCACGCCAAATTGGATGTTCGACCCGCCCGTTTCCACGCCCACCGCCCGGATCACGGCGAAACTCTGGTCGCGCATGATCTGGTATTCCTTGTCGGTCAGCGTCTGGGTGGGCGCCACGGTGATGCTATCGCCCGTGTGCACGCCCATGGGATCGAAATTCTCGATGGAGCAGATGATGACGCAGTTGTCGGCCTTGTCGCGCATCACTTCCATTTCATACTCTTTCCAGCCCAGGAGCGATTCCTCGATGAGGATTTCCGAAACCGGCGAGAGATCCATGCCGCGTTTGGCAATCTCCTCGAACTCGTCCCGGTTGTAGGCGATGCCGCCGCCGGTGCCGCCCAGCGTGAAGGCCGGCCGGATGATCAGCGGGAGCCGGCCGATTTTCGCGGCAATGTCGCGCGCCTCGTTCATGTTGTGCGCCACGCCCGAAATCGGCACATCCAGGCCGATGCTCAGCATGAGTTCCTTGAACACGAGCCGGTCCTCTCCCTTGGTGATGGCATCGGGCTTGGCGCCAATCATCTCGATGTTGTGCCGGGCCAGCGCCCCGTTGCGGTGCAGCGCCATGGCGGTGTTCAGCGCCGTCTGGCCGCCCAGCGTGGGCAGCAGCACCAGCTTGCCGGTGGCTCCCAGCCGCTGCATCTCCGCCCGCTCGCGCACGATGATCTTTTCCACCGCCTCGGGCGTGATGGGTTCAATGTACGTGCGGTCCGCAAACTCCGGATCGGTCATGATCGTGGCGGGATTGGAATTCACCAGGATGACGCGGTAGCCCTCCTCGCGGAGGGCCTTGCACGCCTGCGTGCCGGAATAATCGAACTCGCACGCCTGGCCGATGACGATCGGCCCGGCGCCGATGATCA
>CAYTJG010000189.1:0-7192 GCA_964437865.1 uncultured Bifidobacteriaceae bacterium
TCATTTCCGCTTGCATCGGGCGGCGCTTGGATGCATATGGGAAGAGAGGTGAAAAAAGCACCAGAAAACGAGTCCCGATATTTTTGCGCGGCGAGGCTGCTGTCTTCGTCGATAATGGCGAATTATCAGGGCGATGACCAGCCCAAGGCCGCGCCAATCGGCGCGGCTGGGCGCATTCGTCGCCCGGGCGTTTTGCAGTATCTCGACGAAGGGGGCGACGAGTCCGCGCGCTTTTATCTCCGCAGTTTCTGTCGGTCCAAAAATGGGGCCACAAACGTATGAAAACAAGCAAGTGTTTGGCGGCAGTCACCCTATTGGGGTTTTTTGCTCTTGCTGTGCAGGCCCAATTTGTTTTCACAACCAATAACGACGGCTCGCTCAACCTCTACCAGTACACCGGCAGCGGGGGTGAGGTGGTTATCCCCGGCACAACCAACGGCTTGCAGCTCACCAGCATTGGCGATCAAGCGTTTTGGGATTGTCCGGGCCTGAGGAGCGTGACCATTCCCGAAAGCGTCACGACCATTGGCGGTGATGCGTTTGCTTATTGTTCGGGGCTTACGAGCGTGGCCATTCCCAACAGCGTTACCAACATTGGCTATCTCGCGTTTTTTTATTGTTCGGGCCTGAGGAGCATGACCATTCCCAACCGCGTCACGACCCTCAGCGATGCCGTGTTTTATAGTTGTTCGGGCCTGACGAGGGTCGCGATTCCTGACAGCGTCACCAGCATTGAGGAAAACGCGTTCGGGTTTTGCAGCAGCCTGACCAACCTCACGATCGGCACCAACGTCACGACCCTCGGGAAGGAGGCGTTTTATGTTTGTCCGGGTCTGACCAGCGTGACGATTCCCAATAGCGTCACCTACATCGGCGAGCAGGTGTTCGACCTTTGTACCAGCCTGACCAACATCACCCTCGGCACCAACGTCACCACCATAGACTCGGGTGCGTTCGAGGATTGCACCAGCCTGCCCCAAATAATGATTCCCAACAGCGTCACCAGCCTGGGCGCGAGTGCGTTCGCGAGTTGCACCAACCTGGCCGATATCACCCTCGGCACCAACGTCACCAACATAGGCTCGAGTGCCTTCGAGGGTTGCATCCGCCTGGCCAACATTTTGATTCCCAACAGCGTCACCAGCATAGGCTCGAGCGCTTTCGGGGATTGCACCGATCTGACCAATGTCACCCTCAGCACCAACGTCACGAGCATAGGATCCAGTGCGTTCGGGGATTGCACCAGCCTGCCCCACATTATTATTCCCAACAGCGTCACCAACATAGGGCTGAATGCATTCATGGGCAGCTCCAGCTTGACGGGGATCACAGTGCAAGCCGGAAACCAGGTTTATAGCAGCGTGAACGGTGTGTTGTTTGCCAACAATCAGACCGAGCTGGTGGAATTTCCGGACGGGTTGAGCGGAGGTTACACGATCCCCAACGGGGTCACGAGTATTGGAGCCAGTGCGTTCGAGGAATGCACCAGCCTGGCCAACCTCACGATTCCCAGCAGCGTCACGAACCTCGGGGTGGATGCGTTCTACGAATGCTCCGGACTGATGGCAATTTATTTTTGGGGCAATGCCCCCAGCGTTGGTTCGGGGGCGTTCTACTACGCCGATAGTGTGGTCGCCTATTACTTGCCGGGGACGACGGGGTGGGATGCATTCTCAACTTTTACCTCTGTCTCGTTGAGGCCGTGGAGCGATCCACCATTATTTCCAAGCCCGATTTTAGGCATCGCGCCCATGTCGTGCTTAACGTTTTCCAACCTCAGCGTGGGCGGTGCTTATCAGTTGCAGCAATCATGGGCGTCGTATTGGACAAACCAGCCAGTCAATTTCACGGCTACAAATGCGCTTTACACGCAAATGGTCGCTGGCGTGGTGGGCAGCGGCAATTTCCGGCTGGCGCTCAACCCGGTTCCGTCCCAGGCCTTCGCCACGCCAGAGGTGGTAGCTGGGTCTGTTGTCCAGGTGACGGTGACCAGCGGCGGTTCCGGTTACGTCACCAGTCCAGCGGTCCAAATCGTCGGTATCGGGGGCAGCAATGCCACGGCCGTCGCCGAAATTTCCGGCGGCGTGGTGACCAACATCACGATTACCAGCGCGGGTACTGGTTACGCTAACACAGCGACGGTTGAAATCGCCGCGCCTCCTGCCGCCGCCGTGTTCCCCTCGGTGCAGCCGGTCATGCGATTGGATGCCTCAAACCTGGTACCGTATGACCACTACCAAGTTCAATGCGTGCCAGTCATCGGCGGAACATGGGCAAATTGGAATGGGGGATTGTTCACCCCAACGGGGGTGACAAATTCGCAGTTTCTGTTCATCACGAACAACACCGGTTTTTTCCAGTTGCTTTACGAGCCATGAGGCCGACGCCCGGCTGCTGGGGTTGGAAAAGAAAAAGCAACGCTGAAGGCCTGGGATCAATCGGGCAACCGGTATGGGACCGGCAGACGATTGACCTGTGATTCAACTCTTGCAGAGCTGAGAACCAGCCGGCATTCATCACCGGTCGCGTCACTTTTTTTTTAGCAGCCGTTCAAACGTGGCCAGGGTTTCCGGACTGACGTGATGTTCAATCCCTTCGGCGTCCAATTCGGCGATGCGTTCCGAAATGCCCAACGAACGCAAAAAAGAAACCACGGTCGCATGGCGTTGCTTGCACTCCACCGCCAGCTTGCGCCCCGCCGCCGTCAGAAAAATCGCGCGGTAAGGCTTCATATCCACGAACCCGATTTTTTTCAGCCGCGCCAAGGTGCGGTTTACCGTCACATGGGTGACCCCGAGTTGGTGCGCCAAATCCACCACGCGGGCCTCCCCCATGGACGCGAACAAATCGGCGATCGCCTCGACGTAATCTTGCGCCGTTTCGGTGGCGCGATCCCGCCGCGAACGGCGGAACGTTTCCGCCGACGGCACGGTCGTGCGTGGGTTCAGTGCGGACACTGGCGTGCGGGTGGAACGTGACATGTTTTCACAAAAGGAAACAAACGACCGCATTTTAGTCGAGGTTTAATTTTGTAAAATACGCCACATAATTATTGACGGCCGGGTTAATCCGATGTATCCAATGCTACATGTTTTTGTGTGTGGTAATTTATGGATTCCAAGCCGACGCCAACCACTAGCTCCGCCGGACGGAAACCGGCGGACGGGGCTTCGTTGGCGGAGGTTTACCACACGGTGCCGGTGCCCCCTGCCAAGGCCCCGTTCTGGCGGCAATGGATGGCTTTTTCCGGCCCGGCCATCCTCATCAGCGTCGGCTACATGGACCCCGGCAACTGGGGCACCGACCTGGCCGGCGGCGCCCAGTTCAAATACGGATTGCTCTGGGTGGTGGCCATGGCCAGTTTCATGGCCCTGGTTTTGCAGGTTATTTCCGCGCGCCTGGGCATGGCCACCGGCAAGGACCTGGCGCAATGCAGCCGCGATTTTTATCCCCGCTGGACGCGGGTGCCCAACTGGATCAGCATGGAAATTGCCGTCTGCGCCACCGACTTGGCCGAATCGTTGGGCAGTGCCGTGGCCCTGAACCTGCTCTTCCACATCCCGATTTTGTGGGCGATTGTCATTACCGCGTTTGACGTGCTGCTGCTGCTGTCGTTGCAGGGCATGGGCATGCGGATGATTGAGGCGGTGGTCGCCGTTTTTGTGCTGACCATCGGGGTGTGTTACCTGGTGGAGATCTTCATTTTCCCGCAGACCCAGCCCGTTTTTTCCGAAATGGCCGGGGCGCTCGTACATCCAAACCTGCATCAGGCCGGGATGCTGGTGATTGCCATCGGCATGATTGGCGCCACCGTCATGCCGCACAACCTGTACCTGCATTCGGCCCTCGTGCAGTCGCGCAATGTCGGGCGCGATGACGATTCCATCCGCACGGCCATCAAATTCAACACCGTGGATGCCACCGTGGCGCTGACCATCGCCCTCTTTGTCAACGCGGCGATTCTCGTGCTGGCGGCGCTGGTTTTTTACGGCAAAGACAGCGTGACGGTGGCGGGCGGGCAGGTGGTCGCGTTCAGTCCGGACAGCGATTGGATTCGCGTCGCCTATTTGACGCTGGCCCCGTTGCTGGGCACGGTGGCGGCCAGCACCCTGTTTGCGGTGGCGCTACTCGCCAGCGGCCAGAGCAGCACCATCACCGGCACCCTGGCCGGGCAGGTGGTGTTGGAAGGCTTCATGAACTGGCGCATCCGGCCGTGGCTGCGCCGCATGATTTCACGGCTGCTGGCCGTGATTCCCGCCATCGTGATCATCGGCATCCGGGGCAACGGCAGCATTACCGACCTGGTCAACTTGAGCCAGGTGTATCTCTGTCTGGTCCTGCCGTTCGCCATGTTTCCCTTATTGCATTTCACCTCCTCGCGCAAGATCATGGGCCAGTGGCGCAATGGCTGGCTGCTGCTGGTGCTGGGCTGGGGCAGCGTGTTGGTGATTACCGGGATGGATATCTACAGCCTGCCGGACGCGCTCAAAGATGCCTGGCACGTCATCATCGGCAAATGAGACCCGCCAGCGACTTCCCATCCGGATGCCATGTATAAAAAAATCCTCATTCCGCTGGAAAACAGCGCGACGGACCAGGTGGTTCTGGACCACGTCAAGTCGCTGGTGAAATTAACCGGCGCGAACATCCTGCTGCTCCATGTGGCGGATGGTTGGGCGGCGCGGAATTTCCACCAGTTCAAGCTCGCTGAATCCGAGGAAATGAAGGGCGACCGCGAATATCTGGAAAAGGTGGCCCAGGACTTGCGGGGCAATGGTTTCCGGGTGGAGGCCCTGCTGGCGTTGGGCAATCCACCCACGGAAATTGTCAAAGCTGCCGAAGCCGAGCAATCCGATTTGATCGCCATGGCTGGCCACGGCCACCGCCTGTTTGGGGATATTTTGCACGGCAGCACCATTACCCAGGTCCGCCACCGCACGACGATTCCAATTCTCGTGGTCCGCGCCCAGAAGCATTGAGGTTCTTCGACGTTGGTCCTGCGTCGAGAAACCTCAAGCCATTGGTTTGGCCAGCGCATACCAGCCGCGCGACTGGTTGCAGACCTTGCACACTGAAAGCATGACCGGCACTTCCACCAGCACGCCCACCACGCAGGCAAGCGCCGCGCCTGAGCTGGGGCCGAACAGCGTGATGGCCACGGCTACCGCCAGTTCAAAGAAATTGCTCGCCCCGATCAGTGCGCCGGGCGACGCCACATTGTGTGGCACCTTTAACTTGCGCATCAGCAGATAGGTGAGACTGGAATTAAAATAGACCTGGATCAGAATGGGCACCGCCAGCAGGATGACCGCAAACCATTTCGTCGTCAGGTTCCCGGCTTGGAACGCGAAAATGAGCACCAGGGTCAGCAGCAGCGCCCACATCATCACCGGATGAAACTTCGGCAGGAAATTCTGCTCGAACCATTCCTGCCCCTGAAATTTGAGCAGGAGCGTCCGGGTCAGCCAGCCTGCCGTCAGCGGAATCACGATAAAGACGACCACCGACGTAAGCAGCACCTTTGGTGGCACCACCACGTTCGCCACGCCGCATAGGAACATCACGATCGGCGCGAACGCCACGAGCATGATCAAATCGTTCACCGCCACTTGCACCAGCGTATAAACCGGGTCGCCCTCCGTGAGGTACGACCAGACAAAGACCATGGCCGTGCAGGGCGCGGCGGCCAGGATGATGAGGCCGGCGGTGTAATTCCTGGCAGTCTCGGCATCAATCCAATGCGCGAACACGTGCTGCATGAAGAACCAGGCCAGCAGCGCCATGCTGAACGGCTTCACCAGCCAGTTTACAAACAGCGTCACCAGCAGTCCTTTGGGCCGCTTCGCTATGCCTCCGATCGCGCTGAAATCCACCTTCAGCATCATCGGATAAATCATCAGCCACAGGAGCACGCCAATCGGCACGTTCACTTGCGAGCCTTGGCCGAACTCCAACTGGCTCAACGTGGACGTGACGCCGGGCAACAATTTCCCGAAGGCGACGCCCACGACCATACAGAGCAAAACCCAAACGGTGAGGTAGCGCTCAAAGAACGCGAGGCGTTTTGGGGTGGTCGTCTGGTTACTCATAGGAAAAACAGCTCAGAAGTTCCAAAGCAGATTGCGGGCGCTGTTATGGATGCAAACGAACAGGACACGTTTTTTCATGGCTCAATGCATTGAAGGGGTGCTGGTTTGAAAAGCTGTTGCAGACGTTCGGGCCCAGCCGGTTCCTCCGCCGCCCAGGGCACCATGGCCGTGCGCTTGGAATGTTGCCCGACCACTTCGCGGAGATATTGAATTTCGCCACGTCCGCGCGCCACCAGCAGCGGATCGCGCGAGCCGCTGCCGGCCAAGCTCTGGTTAATCACCCACGCAAACGGCTCGATTTGCGCCCGCCGCAAATCCGCTTGCAGCATGGCCGCCTCGTGCACCGGCGTGGCTTCCGGCAGCGTTACCACCACCACGCGGGTATAATCCCGGTCGCGTACACGGGGCAGGAGTTGCCGCACTTCTTCCGGCATGGCGCTCGCCTTGCGCGCCACTTCGCGGTGATACGATTCGGTCGCGTCGAGCAGCAGCAGCGTGTGGCCCGTTGGTGCGGTGTCCAACACCACAAAGGCGTCCTTGCCTTGTGCCACGGTGCGGGCAAAGGCCCGGAACACCGCGATTTCCTCCGTGCAGGGCGAACGCAAATCTTCTTCCAGCAAAGCCCGGCCGCTGGCGTCGAGATTTTTCCCCGCGGTCACCAACACCTGCTCGACATAGTTTCGCGTTTCGGCCTGCGGGTCAATCCGGCTGACTTCCAACCCGTCGAGTTTGCCGGCCGCGGCGGCAATGTGCGCCGCCGGGTCGGTCGTGCTCAAATGCACCGGAAATCCGCGCCGCGCCAGTTCCGTCGCAATAGCCGCCGCGATGGTGGTTTTGCCCACGCCACCTTTGCCCATCGTCATGATCACCCCCCGGCCGGCTTGGGCCAGAGCGTCCACCAAATTCGTCAGCGACTCCGAGGGCGGCAACACCGCCACGGTTCCCCCCGCTTCATTTCCAAGCTCTGCTCCCTGCTGTTTGATTTCCCCCAAAGTCACCAGCGCTCGCAACGCCGGAATGCCGACAAGGTTATGCGACCGCAGCGGGACTTTGGAAACCCGCATCCGGTTCAAAAACGCGCCCGCGTTCGCCAGCGCCACCGC
>CAYTJG010000189.1:7292-12643 GCA_964437865.1 uncultured Bifidobacteriaceae bacterium
CTTTGGAAACCCGCATCCGGTTCAAAAACGCGCCCGCGTTCGCCAGCGCCACCGCGCCGCGCCGTTGCAACGCCACTGCCACCGGATCGGAAGCCGCCGCCTCAAAAAGCCCATTCAAAATCACCCGTTGATTACGCACGCCAATGGCCGCAAGTTCATCGCTGGTGCGTTCCGCTTCCGCCAGGGCCGCCCGTTGCGCCCGGCTTACGAGCACCAGCGTGGTGCGCTCGCCATCAGCGAGCGCCGCCACGGCGCTTTCATAAATCACCCGCTGTTTTTCCAAACCCGCCAGCGGCCCCAGACAGGTATTCCCGGTGGCATTGGTGTCCAGAAAGCCGGTCCACGCCGTGGGTAGCGTCATCAGCCGCAGGGTGTGACCCGTTGGCGCGGTGTCAAAAACAACGTGGTCGAATTCCGCCGTCGCTGCGGGCTGTCCCAGCAGCCGGGAAAATTCGTCAAAGGCCGCAATCTCCATGGTGCACGCACCCGAGAGTTGCTCCTCCATGCCGCGCAACACGGCGTCCGGCAGTTGGCCGCGATACGGCCCCACAAGCTTTTCCCGATACGCCGCCGCCGCCGCAGCCGGATCAATGTTCAGCGCCACCAGACGCGGCACTTGCGACACCGCCGTGGGTGTCGCCGTCAGCCGCACGCCCAGCACTTCATCCAAATTCGAGGCCGGGTCGGTGCTCACCAGCAGCACGCGCTGGCCGCGATCCGCCAGCGCAATGGCTGAGGCGCACGCCAGCGAGGTTTTGCCCACGCCGCCCTTGCCCGTAAAGAACAGAAAGCGCGTCGGCGTGGCTAGAAAATCAGCCAGGGATGGTTCGGCGGGAAAGGCCATTTCAACAGGTGCCCCCACCGCAGCCGCAACTCGATTTTACGGGCGCGCTCGCAGTGACTTTCAATTGGAACCAGCCGGCCAATTCGGTGCGGTCGGGATAACGACCCGCGGCCGCCACCTTGCCGTTCACCAGAATCATCGGCAGCGCGGCTTCACCCTTTTCCACCAGCGTGCCTTGAACAGTTTTGTTTTGCACGAATGCCGCCGGGTTTTGCGACAGGTTGTGCCGCTGGACAAGGACGTCTTGCGCTTTCAGCCATTCCAAGTCAGCGGCGAATTGCACCAGCTTGGTGTCCACCTCCGGCCCGCACACGCCCGTGGAACAGCACATGGCCGGGTCGAACACCTGGATGGTTTGTGTGGTCAGTTTCATAGCTTAGACGGCTTTCGCCTTAAGCTGGTCACGGCGTCCGTCGGCATACGCCTCGAACACCAGCTTGATCTGGTCCCGCACCTCCCGGAACACCGCCAGCTTCTCCTCGTCCGTGCCGGTCGCGTGCGCGGGGTCAAAGAAGCCCCAATGATGCCGGTTTAACTGACCCGGATACGCCGGACACACTTGGTCCGCGTTGCCGCAGACCGTGATGACCGTTTCCACCGGCTGGCTGAGGAACTCGTTCATGGACTTGGAATGATGCCCGGAAATATCAATGCCGATCTCCTTCATCACCTGGATACCCAGGGGATGCACATAGCCCGCCGGTTTGGAGCCGGCGCTTTGCACATTGAGGAAATCGCCGGCCACGGCGCGCAGGATGCCTTCGGCCAGATGACTGCGGCAGGAATTGCCGGTGCAGAGAATGAGGACAGTGGGTTTCACTTTTTGCATTGTCGTTTGCATACTTCAGCGAGGTCGGTTTTCAGGATTTGTTTAATTTGCTTGGTGTCGGCCAAAATTTGCGGCTCGGTTTTGATGGCCTTGGTCACCCAGGCCAAGGCACCCCGAATATTGGCGGGAGCGGTTTTGTCCGGGAGGCGGTAATAAACCCAGCGGTCGGTCTTGCGGGATTCCACCAGCCCGGCTTGAAAGAGGATGGACAGATGCTTGGAAACCGTGGAGGGGGCCATGCCGAACAGTTCGGTGATCTGGCAGACGCACAGTTCCCCGTCGCGCAGGGCCAGCAGGATGCGCACGCGGGTTTCATCGGCCAGCGCCTTGGTGATATACATGAAGCTACGCATAGTCATTTTCGTCATTTCGCCAGAAAACGAAATGAACATAGCACGTCGCCATCAACTGTCAAACTTTTCGGTTGAAGTCGGTCTGTTTCTACGCGGCGGATCCGATCCTTAAGAAATCTTAAGGAACGTTTCCTCCTCGGACGGTTTAGAATCTGGCGATGTATTGGCTCAGTAAAAGCATTCACCGGGTTCGCCGGTTGAATCGTCGGACGCTCTTGTTCCTGGCCGCGCTGGGACCCGGCATCATTACCATGATTGCGGACAACGACGCCGGTGGCATTTCGACCTATGCGCAGACCGGCGCCAAGACCGGCTTCAGCCTGCTGTGGGCCATGATCATCCTGGTGCCGATGGCCTATTACGTCCAGGAAATGACGGTGCGCCTGGGCGCCGTCACCAAGCGCGGTCACGCCGAAGCCATCTTCGATGGGTTCGGCAAGTTCTGGGGTTGGTTGTCCATTTTAGATCTGGCGGTGATCAACTGGCTGACGCTCGTCACCGAATACATCGGCATGACGCAGGCGATGAGCCTCTTCAACATCCCGCCATGGGTCACCTTCTTTGGCGTCACCGCGTTGCTCACGGGCATCGTCATCAGCGGGCGGTATTGGACGTTTGAAAAAATCACGCTCATTTTCTGCCTCTTCAATCTGGTCTATATCCCCGCCGCCTTCTGGGCGATGCACACCGGGAATGTTCGCGAAGGCTGGAGCGCGGTGGGCCAAGGCTTTTACCATCCGAATTTCAAGCTGGGCATGTCCGGCGTGGCGTTGCTCACGCTGATCATGGCGAACATCGGCACCACCATCACCCCCTGGCAGATTTTCTTCCAGCAATCCGCGGTGGTGGACAAGGGCATGGATGTAAAGCAGATCAAATACGGGAAGTTTGATACCTTCTTTGGCTCATTCATGACCTGTGTGGTGGCGGCGTTCATCATCATTGCCACGGCCGGGGTTTTCCATCACAACCCGGCCAATCCCAGCCCCGCCGTTTTGGCCGCAGACCAGGCGGCCAATCATGCCACCGCCGGCCCCTGGACGAGCATAGATCCCTCGTTTCACAGTTGGCAGGACATGGACTCGGCCGCCAAGACGGCCGCCGCCATGCCGCAGGTGCTCCACGGGCAATGGGGGCAATGGGCGAAAGTCCTGTTCGCCATCGGCTTGTTTGACGCGGGGTTGCTCGGCGCCCTGTGCATTTCACTCGCCACGAGTTGGGCGATGGGTGAAGTCTTTGGTTGGGCGCACTCCCTCAATCGCGGAGTTCGCGATGCGCCCTGGTTTTACGTCGCTTATGTGATCATGCTCATGTCGGCCGGGGTCGTCTCGCTCATCGCCAGCATTGACCTGCAGAACATCATCACGATCTTCGTGCAAGTTGTCGCCGTGACGCTGCTGCCGGCGGCCTTGCTGTTTCTTATCCTGTTGCTCAACGACAAACCGCTCATGGGCGATTACGTCAACACCCGCTGGCAAAATATCGCGAACTGGAGCATCGCCGCCTTCGTCATTGTCATTTCCACCGCCTACGGCGTTTCCGTGCTGTTTCCCGAGTGGTTCGGGGCGGCCAATTAGGAGAACCTGCCATGAATAATTTCCCAGTCAACGTCACCCACAAGCCGGCCGGGTTTGAAGCGTTTCAACTGCTGTATTTCTCCAAGCTGCTCAATCGCCGGATTCGACTGGATAAGACCAACGATAAGAACGGCCGGCTGACGGACTTGGTGTTTCGGCTTTCCGAACCGTACCCCGAGGCCGTCGGGATCTACGTCGAACACAGCCAGGGCCGTCCCAGCGAATTCATTCCGTGGGAAAAGGTCATGCGAATCGAGGAGGAAGCCATTTTCATCACGCCCACCGGGACCGGCAACCCATATCCGCCCTTCGCCGACCAGAAAGGCTGGATTCTGCTCAACGAACACCTGATGGGGCAGACCATTCTGGATACCGACGGTCGCCGCACCGAAGTCGTCAATGACGTTCACCTGCTTTTCTCCCAAGGCCGGATGATCCTGGTTCACGTGGACATTTCCTTCAACGGCTTTCTCCGCAAATGGGGAATGGAGCGTTTCGCGAAAGCCAAGGATCAGTTGATCTCCTGGCGCTACGTGCAACCCCTTTCCGTGGAAGACCACACCACGGACATCGTCACCCTCTCCGTTGCCCGCGACCAGGCGCTGGAACTGCCGAGCGAAGATCTGGCCGATGCGCTCGAGGTGCTTTCCGGCAGCGAGCAGCAGGCCATGTTTTCCGCACTACCCCCGGATAAGGCCGCCGACGTGCTCATGGACGCCGAACCCCGCGCCAAACGGCAGCTCGTGGTGTTTTTGTCGGAGGAAAAGGCGCGCCAGGTTCTGGCCATCATGTCCGTGCTGCAAATTGCCGACCTCTGCTCGAATTTGCCGCATGCCAAGGCCACGGAATTGATGAAACTGTTGCCCCTGGCCCGGGCCACATGCGTCAAAGCCATCTTGTCCAACGCCGACGTGCCGGCGACCACCTTGATGAGCGAGAAATTTTTCACGTTTCCCCAGGAAGCCAAGACCGGGGAAGTGTTGCAATCGCTTCGCGTTGCCGCCCGGGACAACCGAAATCTCTCCTACCTTTACATTGTGGCCGGCGAGGGGCGGACTTTGCAGGGCGTGGTGGATTTGCGCGATCTGGTGGTCGCGCCCGAGCACGCCCAGCTTGGCGACCTGATGATTTCGCCCGTCGTCACGGCCAGTCATGATTGTTTGCGTGAGGAACTGGTGGCCTTGTTCGCCAAATACAAGTTTCACCTGTTGCCGGTGGTGGACGCCCAGGACCGGCTGCTGGGCATCGTCCGCGGCCGGGACATCATGAAAGGCGCCAAGTTTGTTTCCCGACCCGATTGATTTATGGCACGCATCAAAACCACACCCATGGTTCGGTTTGCCCTGTGGGCCTTGCGTATTTACCTGTTGGTCCTGCTGGTCCTGATCGGAATCAAATTCACGCGCGTCTTCGCCTATTCGCACCAGCCGCACAACGTCGATCCGACTCCCGCGGTCGCAGCGACGGCCACCACCAACCCGCCCACCGCTGAAACCAAACCATGAGTTATGCATAAATCAAAGCGGTCAGGCTGTAGTCTGGTTCGCCTTCTTCAGGTGATTTTTGGTTTTTGCTGTCGCGGCGGCTCCGTAGGGTATCTCGTTTGCTGGTATCCAAGTGTGCCGCTTGGCATTCGCGCTCTTGGAACTTCCCACCCATAGGCACGCGCCGAACGATCGGCCGCTGACACGTTTCCGCGGGCGTTTTGAGGAAATACTGTCGATCCAATCGGAGCGACGGACGCTTGA
>CAYTJG010000190.1:0-12570 GCA_964437865.1 uncultured Bifidobacteriaceae bacterium
TGCGCCAGCGCCCCGCCGGCACCACCAACACGAAGATCCCGACCGGCGAAGTGGAAGTGGCCGTGGCGGCACTCGAAGTCCTGAACATGGCCGACGTGCTGCCGTTCCAAATCGACGATCCCGAGGCCGCGGCCAAGGTGGCCGAGGACACACGGCTGAAATACCGCTATTTGGATCTGCGCCGGCCGGAAATGGTACGCAACCTCAAGGTGCGCAGCAAAGTGGCCGTGGCCACACGCCAATTCATGGATGAACAGGGCTTTCTCGAAGTGGAGACGCCCACGCTCTTTAAATCCACCCCGGAAGGCGCGCGCGAGTTCCTGGTGCCCAACCGCCGCGAGGCCGGCACCTTCTACGCCCTGCCCCAATCGCCCCAGCAGTTCAAACAGATCCTGATGGTGGCCGGCTTGGAAAAGTATTTCCAGCTCGCCCGCTGTTATCGCGATGAAGACCTGCGCGCCGACCGCCAGCCGGAATTCACGCAAGTGGATATCGAGATGAGCTTCATCGACCGCGAGGATATCTACGCGCTCATCGAAGGTCTCCTCCAGCGCGTTTGGAAGGTGGCGCTCAACGTGGATATCCCCACGCCCTTCAAGCGCATCACGTTTGAGGAGGCGCTGAACCGCTACGGCATCGACAAGCCGGATACGCGCTTCGCCATGGAACTTGCGGATTTCACCGAGGAGTTCAAGACCAGCACCTTCAAGGTGTTTAGCGGCACCATTGCCAACGGCGGTGTGGTGAAGGCGCTCAACGCCAAGGGCCTCGCCGGTGCCACCCAGGGCCAGATCGAAACCATGACCGAGTACGCCAAGAGCTTTGGCGCCAAGGGCCTGGCCTTCATCAAGGTGGAAAAGGGCGAGTGGAAATCGCCCATCGTCAAGTTTTTCAGCGCCGCCGAGAAGGCCGCGCTCACCCAAAAGCTGGGCATCGAGGAAGGCGACCTGATCCTGTTCGCCGCCGACCAGTGGCTCAACGCCTGCGAAATCCTCGGCAAGATCCGCCTGTACTGCGCCGACTTGCTCAAAACGCAGGGCAAGCTCACGATTGATCCCGCCCAGTTCAACTTTCTGTGGGTCATCGAGTTCCCGCTGCTGGGATTCGACCGCGAACAGAACCGCTGGTATTCCAGCCACCACCCCTTCACGGCGCCCGTGCGCGAGGATATTCCGCTGCTCAAGACCGACCCCAAGAAGGTCCGCGGCCAGCACTACGACATCGTGGTAAACGGCGTGGAACTGGGCGGCGGCTCCATCCGCATTCACCAGCCGGACGTGCAAAAAACCATTTTCGAGGAACTCCTGCAAATTCCGCCGGAGGAGACCAAGCTGCGCTTTGGCTACATGCTGGAGGCGTTCCGCTACGGCGCGCCCCCGCACGGCGGCATCGCCCTCGGTTTCGACCGCTTGATTGCGATGCTCTGCAACGCCCCGAGCATCCGCGATGTCATTGCCTTTCCGAAGACCGCGAAGGGCACGGATTTGATGACCGATTCGCCCTCGTCGGTTTCGCCCAAGCAACTCCGCGAGCTGTACATCGAGGTCAAAGGGAAGAAGCCGGAGCCCCCGGCGGGCAAGGCTTGAGCGCCAGAAAGCTTTCCGACTCCCGGGGCCGGTTTCTTACGAGACCGGCCCTCGTTTTTTAAACGTCAATCACCGGGCCGTCACCGCCACCAGAACCGGAGTCCTTGGGCGGATTGGGCGGGCTGGGCGGGTTGCGGCGCTGGAAGGAAATGCGGGCGCCGCCCGTGAGCACGTTTAGCGCCGCGGAGGTGAGGCTGATGATCAGCGCCCCCAAAAAGGCATAGCCGAACGTGTCCACTTGGAAATACGGCTTCATCAGGTAGCCGACCAGCGAGAGGATCAGCCCATTGATGACCAACGTGAACAGTCCCAGGGTAAATATCAGCAGCGGGAGGGCGATAAACATCAGAATGGGCCGCACAAAGGCGTTCAGGATGCCCAGCAATAGGGACGCCACCAACAAATTCCCAAGTTTGTTATCGTAGCTGATGTGGTTGTGCAAAATGACGACGGCCACCAACACCGCAACGGTGTTGATTGCCCAGCTGCCGATAAAACGAAATAGTTTGTTACCACCAGACTGCATAATTTGACAGATTCGGACCCAGCAACTTGCTTGACTCCGGCGCGAAATACAAGGAGCGAATTTGATGGCGGTCCGCCACCATTCCCGCCACATTGGCGGTCAACCATGAAGACTGCCGCCAAAACTCTTGTTTTCATCACCCTCCTGGGCCTCGTGACCGCTGCCACCCACGCTTTCGCCGACGGGGTGGTGGCTCCCGGCGCCAAATTAGAAAAACTTTCCGGCGATTTTGCCTTTACCGAGGGCCCCACGTGCGACCGCGCGGGCAATGTGTTTTTCACCGACCAGCCCAACGACCGCATCATGAAATACGGCACCGACGGCAAGTTCTCCGTCTTCCTCACCCCTTGCGGCCGGGCCAACGGCATGTATTTCGACGCCCAGGGCAACCTGATCACCTGCAGTGATGAACACAACCAGCTCTGGTCCATCGCCCCGGACAAAACCGTCACCGTGCTCATCACCAATTACCAGGGCAAATATCTGAATGGACCGAATGATGTCTGGATCGCCCCCAACGGCGGCATGTTCATCACCGACCCGTTTTACAAGCGCGACTATTGGGATCACACCACCAAGGCCCTGGCCAAGGAGGAAGTGTTCTATCTCACCCCGGACCGCAAGACGTTCACGATGGTGACCGAAGATCTCAAGCAACCCAACGGCATCACCGGCACGCCGGATGGCAAGTGGCTGTATGTGGCGGACATCGGGGCGTCGCAAACCTGGCGTTACGATATCCAGCCCGACGGCACGCTGACCAACAAGACCTTCATTTGTCCCTTGGGTTCGGACGGCATGACCATTGATGCGGAAGGGAACATCTATCTGAGCGGTCATGGGGTGACGGTGTTTAATCCGGCCGGCAAACAGATTGACCACATTGACGTGGCCGAACCCTGGACCGCCAACCTCTGCATCAGCGGTCCGGACCGCAAGACGCTGTACATCGCGGCCAGCAAATGCTTTTACAGCATCCGCCTGCGGGTGGCCGCCGCCAACCCCGCCAAGTGAGCCACTGGCCACTGAGGTGCCACGCCAGCGTGACTTAACGGGCGTTGTCCGGTCCAACTTAAGATCCGGACGCCACGGAGGCGGATTGCTGGGTTCGCTCAGGCTCCGGCCACCGCATTCGGCGGCGTAGATCGAACAATAATGCGTACCCTAACCATTGTGGGTCTCCTGGCCATAGCGGGACTGGCGGTTTGCCTCCTCCTTGAGTGGCAGGCCGTGCTTCGGCTGACTTCGGAAAACGAAGCTCTTCGCCGCCAGTTGGATGCCCTGCCCGCCCTGATGGCCGACAACCTGCAACTCTCCAATCGCGTGGCCCATGCCAGCGCCTCCCCCACCGAAAGTCAGGCCGCCGAACTGGCCCGCCTGCGCCAGGAGGTGGAGGAACTGCATGGCCAGACCAATGAAATTGCCGCTTTGCGCGCTGATACGCGCAGGACCCGTGAGACAATCAAGGCCACCCGCCAGGCGCTAATCGCCAGCCGCGCGCAAACTGCCGCCCAGCAAGCCGCCACCAACGACATTCCATTCCAGATCCTGGAGGCGCACTACGGGACTGACCAGACCAATGCAGATGTCTCGGCAGAATTGGTGGATCGAATCCGCGGCAACCGGCTCAAGATGATTGCCTACCTCAAATCAGTCGATGATCCGGCTCCCGGACAAACGAAGTTTCTGACGGTGGTTTATGAGTCCGGCGGCGTGGTGATGACCAATCAATTTCGCGGCGGTGACGTGGTAATTCTGCCACCGGAGCCGCAGTAAACGCCCAGACCGAAAAAGACGCCGCCATGACATTATCCCGCGTTCTGATCGGTCTGCTCTTGTTCGCTTTACTGGCCGCGCTCGCCTTCGGCCTGGCCACGGAACATCAGGCCCGGCTCAAACTCGCCGCCCAGCACCAGGAATTGCAGCAAGCATTGGCCCGGATGGCTGAGCTCGCGGCCGGGAACCAGCGGTTATCCAATCGTCTCGCGCAGGCGGCGTCTCCAGGACGCCTGCCGCCGGCGGAATTCCCGGAACTGCTCCGCCTGCGCGGTGCGGCAGGAATGCTGCGCCAGCTAAAGCAAGACCTCGACGCGGCCCGCAAGGAAAACGATCAAGTCCATGCCTGGTCGGATAAATTTCTCACTGCCGCCAACGAGGCCGGCACAAACAGGGCCACCAACTTTTGGCCGCAGAATTCCTGGACCAATGCCGGCTACACCAGTCCGGAGTCCACCCTCCAAACCGTCCTTTGGGCGGGCAACAACGGCGACGTGACCAATTTTCTGGCGAGCGCCTCCCCTGACTGGATCAAGGATCTTACCAACAAACCGCTGGCCCAGATATCTGCGGAAATCGCCAATGAAACTTACGACCTCAGATCCATCCGTCTGCTTGGTGAGAACGCTCAGGACGAGAACACGATGGTGTTAACGCTCGAAACCGAGGGAGTGGACGATTTTCACACTATCAATTTAGTCATGAAGCGATTTGGGAACCAATGGTTGTACGCCGGGCCGCAGTAATGGGCCGCCCTCCCACGACGCCTCGCAACCAACGTCGCCGTCGGTGCGCGCCCGTCTCGGGCGCTGAAATGTGATTCCGAACCAGCCGCCACCTAATCAGATGTTTCGAAACGAACGGCCGTTCCGTCCTGCCTCTCCAAAATTTTCAACGGCCGCAACGCCCGTACATCTCAGCGGCCGAGGACGGCCGCGGACCGGAGTGGGGCGGTCCACCGCTTTGGAACACGTCTCCATCTCCATCCCAAGCATCCATAGTTCGTTGCTCGTGCTCGCATCTTTGCGCGAGCCGGGAGACGTCTGATCATAGCCTCATCCAGGCAAAATCCATCCACCCGCTGGTTGGCAAGATTCGCGCCGGGCCACAGCGCCGGAGGGCCGGGCGCACTCCCAAGACGCTGGCGCGTTCTCCGAATGCGCCGACCGCAGCCGAGAGAAAACCGCACCGCGCTCAGGCCAGCAATTCGCGACAGGCGACCTGGAGCTTCTTCAGGTTGGCCTTGGACTTGGCCTCGATGTAGCACCGGATCAGCGGTTCGGTGCCGCTGGCGCGGAAAGCCACCCACTCACGCTTCGGCAACAGGAATTTGTAGCCGTCAGTGGTGATGAACTTCTCCACGGCAAACGGGCCGATTTGCTTTAGGCCGCCGCCCAGCTTGGCCAGCAGCGCGTCCTTCTTTTCCGGGGCAAAGGAGATGTTGATGCGGTCAGTGTAGAATTCGCCGATCTGCTTGGACAACTCCTTCAAAATCTGGCCGAGGGATTTCTTTTCGGTGGCCACCAGTTCCGCCATGAGCAGGCAGGCCAGGATGCCGTCCTTCTCCGGCACGTGCCCCTTGACGCTCAAGCCGCCGGATTCCTCGCCGCCCACGATGATCGGCTCGCTCTCCATCAAGGCGCCAATGTACTTGAACCCCACCGGGGTCTCGTGAACCTTGACGCCGAGCAACTCCGCCACTGCATCCACCTGGTGGCTGGTGGGCACCGTGCGGACCACCGCGCCGGTCCAGCCGCGGTTCTTCTTCAAATGATACAGCGCCAACGCGAGAATCTGGTTGGGCGTGAGCCAGGTGCCGTCCTTGTCCACAATGCCGAACCGGTCGGCATCGCCATCCGTCCCCAGCCCAATCTGCGCCTTGCCACTGCGCACAAACTTGGCGGCGTCGGCCATACCGGCGGCATTCGGCTCGGGATGATGCCCGCCGAACAGCGGATTCAGTTCATTGTGAAACAGCGTGACCTTGGCGCCGACTTTTTCCAGCAGCACATCAAGGTAGCCGTGGGCGGTGCCGTAACTGATATCCACCGCCACCTTGAGCCGCGCCTTCTTCAGCACGGCATAATCCACCAGCTTCTGCAGTTGCTTGAAATAATCGGGCTGCGGATTGATGGTCTGGCAGGTGTAACTGCCAAAGGGCGCGGCCTTGAACGTCCAATGGACGCCCTGGAGCTTCACGATGTTCGCCTCGATCTGGCCGGTGACATCCGGGGTGGCTGGCGCGCCGTTGTAAGTGGAAAATTTCAGGCCCTGATATTCCGCCGGGTTGTGGCTGGCGGTCAGGTTGATCCCGCCCAGGGCCCGGCGATGGCGGATGGTGTGCGCGATGACGGGCGTGGGGGTGTCGCGATCGCACAGGAGCGGCGTAATGCCGTTGGCGGCCAGTACCTCGGCCGCGGCCAGGGTGAAATGCCGTCCCAGGAAGCGCGTATCATGTCCCAGAATCATCACCGGTTCGCGCCCGGCGAGCGGGGTGTTGGGCGCCCGGAGCTGGGCGTTCAGGTAATCCGCGATGCCTTGGGTGGCGAGGCGGACATTGTCAAAGGTGAAATCACGCGCGATGATCTCGCGCCAGCCGGACGTGCCGAATTTGATGGTGGCCATGGTAAAAATGCGATGTACGATTCGGGCGGCGTGAAGCGCCAGACCGCATCACGCCCGGCCCGGATGGGTCACGACTTCCAGTCAAACGCCTTCTTCTGCAGGGCGTAGATATAGCCGGCAAAGAGAATGCCGAGGAAGGAAATCATGGAGCCAAAAATGAGATTGCGCGTGGCGTGCTCAGCCAGCATGTCGCGATAAACCACCGCCCAGGGATACATGAACACCACTTCGATATCGAAGAGGATGAACAGCATGGCCACCAGATAAAACTTCACCGAGAAACGCGCGCTGCCCTCGCCGATGGGGTCCTTGCCGCATTCGTAGGGCGTATCCTTGGCCTTGGTGTGCCGGGCATATTTGCCGAACAGCACGGAGACCACCAGCGTGCCCGCCGCGAAACCAATGGCGACTGCCAGCAAAATCAGGATCGGAACGTACTGGGCCAGCTGCGACGACTGCAAATCTTGCATGCGAAAACTTACGAAGAAAACCTCATCATTTCAACAAGGAAAACGACTCACGGCCGTCATGTCAAAATTCAAGACCTTCCCGGGCCAGCAGCCGGCGTTTCCAGTCCAGGCCGCCGGAGAAACCGCCGAGGCGCCCATGGGCGGCCAGCACCCGGTGGCAGGGCACCAGCACCGGAATGGGATTGGCGCCGCAGGCGCCGCCCACCGCGCGCACCGCCCGCGTTTTGCCGATGGCCGCCGCGATTTCACCGTAGCTCAAGGTCTGGCCGGGACCCAGCTTGAGCATCTGCCGCCAGACGGATTGCTGAAAGTCGGTTGTGCCCGTCCAATCCATCGGCGGCAAGTTCCGGGGGACGCGTCCGGTTAACACCCGCAGCAGGGCGGCCGTGGTAACCCGATGCCAACGCAGAATTTGCGGGGTTGGGCGACCGGAGGCAGCGATTTTCCAGGCTCGGTTTGCAGTGGGAAAGTCCAGTTTTGCCAGGCCATTTTCCGTATAGCGGGCCAGAAAAACACCCTCCGGGGTGGCCGCAGGCAACTCGATCAAGCACGCCTTCATGTCAGTGGCTGTGGAAGTACCAGATGATCCCGAGCATCATGACGAGAAAGAAGGCGGTGGTGAGCAGAAAGCGATACCGCGCCACCCGCTTTTCCTTGCGCAACGGGCGCAACCCGTGCACCCCGCCGGCGGCCAGATAACTGACCAAGCGCGGATTGCTGGTGGCGGGGCCGTGAAAATGATTGCGAATACGATTCCAGAGCGCCGGCAGGTCATAGCGGCGCAACCCAAGATCATTGTACATCCCGGACTCTTCGGCGTCCGGGCTCGCGGTGAGCGGACCGCGTTTGATTTCCTCAAAGACCGTTTCGGCCGACCGCGGCGCCGGTACGGCGGATTTCGGCTTGTCTCCGGGGCGCGCGGCGGTGCTTCCTTGCGGCAGGACGGTGGAACGGAAACGGGGCCCGGGCGTGCGCGTCACTTGGGAATCCAGACGTTTGATTTCCGCTTCCAGCGCCGCGATTTCGTCGTTCAACGCGCGGGCTTTGTCGGTCAGGATGTCTGGCTTCTTGGGACCCATGCGCTCGATTTATTTCCGCATCAGGATGGCACAAAACACGGCCAAAGCAAAGAGTGCGACGGCCACCAGCGGCAGAGTGAAGGCCAACCCCAGTTTGCATAACTGGTGGAACGGCAGGTCGCCCAGCGGCAAAGCGCCGGCTTTTTTCCCAAAAACATCCTTCGCGCCCATCGCGGTTTTTTCTTCACCCGCCAGCACGGGAAGCTTCAGCCGGGCTGAATTCCATTCCATGCGCGCGTTTTCCACCACGGTCAAGCCGCGGGTCAGTTCCGTCTGAAAATTCTCCTTGGTCCAGACTTCATCGTGGATGGCCTGCACCTTGCCCAGGGCTTCCTTGAAATCAACCAGGGTCTTGGCCATCTGCTCGGCGTCCCGGCGGGCGGCAAATTCGGCCTCCTCCAGCAACCCGATGCCGCGCGTGAGGTTTTGAATGGCCTCGCCGCGGCCGGTCGTGAACTCGGTCTGGCGCCGGCGCAACTCCTCCAAGCCGGCCCGCTCCCGCTCCAGTTCCTCCTGGGCGCGACGCAATTCAACCAGCTTCTGCTGCGCTTCCACGACCCGCCGGTCCGTGTCGTCGCGCGAGGGCGCCGCAAACGCAGACTTATGCGCCGTGAAATCGGTGTCAATAAATTCAGACGGGTCTTGTTGGCCAGCCATAAATCGACTTTAGACCCCGCGGTCGAAAGTGTAAAGCGGGTTTCCCAAGCCGGCGGCCCCGTTCTGGTCATTTTTCCCAGTCAAAACCACCCTCCGGCCGGACCAAAAACCCCGGCACAAGCCGGTCCTGCCACGGCGCATAATCTCCAGCGCACGCTGGAGTATTCCGGGTCAAACCGGTTGCTGCTGGGTCAGGCAATGCAGCGAGCCAAACCCCCAGACCAGGTCCACGGCATGAATCCCCACCACGAGGCGGTCCGGAAATAATTCGCCCAGGATCCCCAGCGCCACCCGGTCGTTCGCGTCATTGAATGTGGGAACAATGACGGCCGCGTTGCAAATATAGAAATTCGCGTAACTGGCCGGCAGTCGCACTCCGTCGAAACGCAGCGGCGCGGGCATGGGCAGGGCAACAATCTGGGGCCGGGTGCCATCTTCGAGCCGGAGATCCTGGATGCGCTCCCAGTTTTCCGCCAGCGGCCGGTAATTGCCATCGCGCCGGTTTCCTTCCCGCACCAAGACCAGCGTCTTGCGGTCGACAAACCGGCAGATATCATCGATATGCCCGTGGGTATCATCGCCCTTGGGTCCCTTGGCCAGCCAAAAAATATTCGTCACCCCCAGGTAATTCTTGAGCGTCGCCTCCAGCTCCCGTTTGGTGAGACCGGGGTTGCGCACCTGGATTCGGGGATGCAGATAGCATTCCTCGGTCGTCAACAGTGTACCGCGGCCGTTCACTTCGATGCCGCCGCCCTCCAGGGAAAATGGACGGCCGGCGCATTGGGCCTCGAACAGGGGCAGGCCCAACAACCGGGCCGCCGTTTCGGGCACCCGAGTATCGCGGCGCCAATTGTCGTAACGGGCCCAGCCGTTGAAATGGAAGTGCACAATGCCCAAGTCCGGCCCGGACCGCGCCGCGGCTTTTCCCGCCGTGCGCTGGCGATGGGCGGATGATCTCACAAAGATCGGACCGGTATCCCGGGTCCACCCGCGATCGGTGGGATGATGCACAAATTGAATCTGCCGTGAATCAACTCCGGCCTGACGGAAGACTTGGCGCGCGGCTGCTTGGTCCCGCTCGTGGCGGACGATGAGCCGCAGCCGTTCGCCAGCGGAGATTTTCCGGGCCATCTCACCGTACACCCACGGGATCACCTCGAACTTGCCGGGCCAGTCGGCGGCGTTGTGCGGCCACGCCAACCAGGTGGCCGTGTGCGGTTCCCATTCGGCCGGCATGGCAAATCCGGCGGCAGCGGGCGTGGTCAAGGGGCGGGTCATCTTGGGCGGCATAAGCAACCCCGCGAGCATACTGCGCCCGGGCCAAAAGGCAAAGTTCGGGATCAAATGCCCCCAAGTTCCCGTCTAAGTGGGTATCGTTCGCGCCCGAGACGATGGCCGGTAAAAAAAAAATCACAAAAATGAAAATAGTTGGTGGAAATTTTCCGAGTGTGGCCGATAATTAGATACACACTCGCTCGACGTATGCGAAAAGTTCGGTTCCATCACGTTAGAGGTGCGGTGGCTGCCCAATGGACGGCAGGCTGGATTCTGTTGGTGGTCTTTGCCTTGCGTCTTGCTGCCGCGAATGCTTCTTCTGATTCACCAACGGTGCTGCCATTGCCAGCCGGCGTTTCCGGCTCCGAAATCCAGCGCGCCTTGGATTCCCTGCCCGACTCCGGCGGCGAAGTGGTGCTCCCCGCCGGCCAATTCGAGATTCACGCCCCGCTCACGCTCAGCCGCAACAACGAGACCTTGCGGGGGGCCGGCCCCGGTACGGTGCTGCACCTGGCCGACGACGCCAATTGTCCCGTCATCATCCTGGGAGAGCCCATCAATGCCCCGACGCAAACAATCCGGCACCTATTGGTGACCGGATTTTTTATTGATGGGAACCGGGTGCATCAGAGCCGGGAACTCTGGCGCATGTCCGGCGAAGGCTCCGAGATTCGCAATAATGGCATTACAGTGCAGCGGGTCAGCGATTCCCGGGTGGAGAACGTAACCATCGCCCGCTGCCGTTCGGGCGGCCTCGTGACCACGCGCAGTGTGCATGGCCTCGTCGTGCGCGGCTTGGAATCCTTCGACAATCAATTTGATGGCCTGGCTTGTTACGAGACCGCCGAATGTGCGTTCCTGGACCTGAATCTGCATGACAATCCCGGCGCCGGCATCTCGCTGGACTTGGCGTTCAACAACAACGTCATCAGCAACGCCGTCCTGGTGGCCAATGACTTGGGCATTTTCATGCGGGCCAGCCGCGAGAATCGTTTTCTCAATGTCGCCATCCACAATTCCCGACATTTCGGCGTGTTCATGGCCCATACGGAACGTCGCACAGCCAACGGTTGGGGAGCGGCACCGCAATCTGAATGCACCTACAATTCCTTCACGAATCTCATGGCCACGGATTGCGGCGGAGCGGCCTTCCGCGTCAATAACACCACCTGCACCAATAATATCCTGATTTGCGCCAAGTTCGCCGGCAACGCCAAGGGCGGCCTCTCGCTGGCGGAACCGCACCTGGTGACGGTGCAGTAGATGGATCCGGGCGCTGAAGGTTGGGCGCTGCGGCGCCCTTTTCGTGCCCTTCCGGTTGTGGTCGCCCGGCTGCTCCCTGTTCCATTTTTGCAGTCGCTCGCGGAGGGCAGCACATACCGCCTCGGGCAGCCCCCCAAACGCGCGATATTTCTTGTGCCGCCATGGGAATTGCTACAAAGTTGCCCTGCAATTTTTGTCATGTTACCATTCAAAAATAAAATCCTGTTCGTGGGTTACGGCGCGGTGGCTCAGTGTGCGCTCCCCATTCTTTTCAAGCATCTCCAAACGCCGGCCAAGAACGTCACTGTGATGGATTTTGAGGACCGCAAGGAAATGCTCGCGCCGTGGATCAAACGCGGCGTGAAGTTCGTGCGCCAACGCGTCACGCGCGAGAACATGGGTACGCTGCTCGGCAAACACCTGGGCGCGGGCGACCTCCTGATTGACCTCGCCTGGAACATCGAGGCCGGCGAAATCCTCCAATGGTGCCACGACCAGGGCGTGCTGTACATCAACACCTCCGTGGAGCTGTGGGACCCCTACGAACATTCCCGCAACGCCCCGCCGCAGAAGATGACCCTTTACTGGCGGCACCTGAACCTGCGCCGCCAGATCGCCAAATGGAAACAGCCCGGCCCCACCGCCGTGCTGGAGCATGGCGCCAACCCCGGCCTCATCTCCCACTTCACCAAGCAGGGTCTCCTTGACCTCGGCCGCCGCGCCCTCAAGGACAAGAAGATCACCGGCCGGACCGCGGAGGAAGTCCAGCAATTGATCGCCGACCTCAAGTTCAACTTGCTGGCGCAGAAGCTGGGCGTGAAGGTGATTCATTGCAGCGAACGCGACACCCAGATCACCAACCTGCCCAAGGCGGTGGACGAATTCACCAATACCTGGAGCGTGGAAGGCTTCCGCGAGGAAGGCACCACCACCTCGGAAATGGGCTGGGGCACGCACGAAAAGGAACTGCCGCCGCTGGCTTGCGAACATACCGAAGGACCGCGCAACCAAATCTGCCTCGCGCAAATGGGCATCAACACCTGGGTGCGCTCCTGGGTGCCCAATTATTCCATTCACGGCATGGTCGTCCGCCACGGCGAATCATTCACCATCTCGGACAAGCTCACCGTCTGGAAAAACGGCCGGGCCGTCTATCGTCCCACCGTTCACTACGCCTATTGCCCGGCCGACGTCGCCATCGCGTCGCTCAACGAACTGCGCGGCTACGATTATCAATTGCAGCCCAAGGCCCGCATCCTGAACGACGAAATCACCAGCGGCTCGGACATCCTGGGCGCGCTGCTCATGGGCCA
>CAYTJG010000191.1:0-12551 GCA_964437865.1 uncultured Bifidobacteriaceae bacterium
GCCACGCTTTGCTCGAACTTCCCGCGGCCGCAACGCTTGCACGTCTCAGCGGCCGGGACGGCCGCGGACCGGCTTTGCTCGGAGCGCCGGGCTATCCTGTGACGCGCTGTCAGCGCGGGGCTCCCGGATGTGGAAACTGGCGACTGGAAAGTCGCCTTTACCCGCCGACAAGAATGTCGACGCTACGGAGCCGTTCCTGCCCCTGTTGCATTTTCGAGGCGAATCAAGCCTGGCATCTTTCCGGCCGAGCAATGGCGCCCCGGGACTTCTGTTCGTTACTTGGCCCCGCTCGGGGGCGCTTGGAAGTCCTGCAGGGTTGCCTGGAAGTGGGCCTTGTCGTCGTCGGTTTTGGCCAGTTCCACGGCTCGCTTCTCGGCGGCGATGGCCTCCGGAATCTTGCCAGCGGTGGAGAGGGCGAGGGCGTAGGTATCTTGGAACGTGGCATTGTTGCCGTCCGAGAGATCCACCGCCGATTTGGCGAGTTGCGTGGCCAGGGGCACGTCCCGCCGCAAGATATCGGGGCTGGTGAGCAGCTTGCGCGCAAAGACGTCGTACTGGGCCGGGTTCTTCAATTTGAGCTGGGCCAGTTGGCGGCCGAGGTCGGCTGCCTTTTCCGGGTCGCCGCCGGCGCCGACCGCGGCCAGATAGGCATCGAACAGGCGTTGGGCCTTGGCGGCGCCCAGCCCCAGGCGAACGCGCTTATTGATGGATTCAAAATCATAGCCCTTCGGCGACTGCGCCCGCACCTTGGCCTCGAGTTGGTCGAGGGTGGCGGCGTCCTCCCCCTCCATCACCGCCTTTTGGTAGGTATCCATCGCCGAGCTGAAATGAATCTGCTGTAGGAATTCAGCGGCATCAAACGTCTGGCCGGGAATGAAACCGCCCACCTCGCGATCGAGCACCTCGAGTTTCTTCGCGCGTTCCAGGATGGAGGCGTCCTCCGCGCCCTGCATGCCTTCGTTGAACAGCGCCTGCGCCTGCTGTCGGGCCGCCAGGCGTTTGCCGGCCCGCGCGGGGTCCCAGGTGCCGGCCAGGACCTGATCCAGGGTCTTATCCAGGGAGTCCATGGGATGGCCGATCCAGGCGATCCGGCCCGCGCCGTCCACGACGAACGCCGAGGGAATGCCGTTTTGTCCGGCGGCCTTGAGCCACGTGTCGGCCATGACGCCTTCCGGGCGGTCGATGGCCACGTGGTAGTCCATCTTCCCGCCCTCGCGGTTGACGAACTTGACGACCGTGTTCGTGTCTTGCTCCATCACGTCCACGCCGATGAACGTGACCTTGTTCTGGAACTGATGGGCCAACTCCGTCAGGTGCGGGATGCTCTCTTTGCAGGGTCCGCACCAGGTGGCCCAAAACTCGACGACATACACCCTGCCGGTTTCGAAACCGCCGACGGGCGAGCCTTTCACCCAGTGGGCGATCTGCAGGCTGGGCGCGGGATCACCGATATTCAGCGTCGCGGCCCGGGCAGAACCGGCCAGCGTCATCCCGGCAATCAGCAACAGGCGTAGGCAATTCATGCGCGCGAAGATAACACGGCATGGGCGGAGGCGATAGGGTTTCCGTTCTTCGAGGTCATTTTGGGGGCCTGCCACAGTTACGAATGGTATCCGGCACCGAATAGAACAGGAGCGGTTGGGGGGGCTGTGGGCACGCGGGCCGAGCAACTCTCGGCGCCCCGAGGTGCTGGTGTGCCCGCGATGCCACTCGAAGTTGCGGACCGTCTCTCAAGGTCGTGGCTCGCGGCGGGCGTTGGATGCACTGTGCTTCCGTTTTTGCGTCGTCACTCGTGCGGGGCTTGGCTAGGCTGGCGGCATGCTCTGGAAGAAAACGTGGGAACCGGAAGCCGTGCTGACGCTGTTGGGCGGCATCGTGGCCGCGTTTGTCTTGGGCAATCTGGCCGGGGGCCTGCTGCACCAGGCGGGGATCGTGGGTTTCCGGGGCACGGAAAGCCTGGGCAGCGTGCTGCTGACCACCCTGAGTTTTCACGGCACCGCGATCGTGTTGGGCACGATTTTCTTGAAAAGGCATCACTCCAACTGGCGCGAGGTGCTGGGGCGCACGGGCTGGGTCCATTGCCTGGCCCTGAGTTGCGTGGTGTTGGTGGCGGCGGCGCCCGTGCTGTACGGCGTGAAATGGATTTCCGATTTTGTGTGGTTCCACGTGTTTGGCGACGTGGAGGATCAGGCGGCGGTGGAATTGATCCTGGGTTCGAAGCTTTGGCTGCGCTGTTACCTGGTATTTTTTGCGGTGGTGCTGGCGCCGGTGGCGGAAGAATTCGTGTTCCGCGGCTTGCTGTTTTCCACGGCCAAGCGATACGGCTGGCCGCGAGCCGGGCGGGTGGGGGTGAGCCTTTTGTTCGCGCTCATTCATTTCAATGGGCCGGCGTTCCTGCCGCTGTTCCTGCTGGCGTTGGTGCTCACCTGGCTCTACGAAGTCACCGAGGGGCTGCTGGCGCCCATGCTCGCGCATAGCGCGTTCAACGCCGCCAATCTCGCCGTGTTGTTGGTGGCGGAAAAGTATAATCTTCTGGGCACGTGAACGAATTTGAACTCATCCATCGCCTGACGCCAGCACTGGCGACCAACAGCACGGTTGTGACCGGTGCAGGCGACGATTGCGCGGTGCTCGATCTGGGGCTGCCGGAGCAGTTGATCCTGTTCAAGACGGACGCGGTGGTGGAGGGAATTCACTTCACGCGCGAAACGCCGCCGGAGAAGATTGGCCGCAAGGCGCTGGCGCGCTGTTTGAGCGACATCGCCGCGATGGCCGGCACGCCCACGGCCGCGCTGGTCACCCTGGGTCTGCCGCAGGATTTCGAGGTGGACCGGGTGACGGGGATTTACGCCGGCCTGAACGCCCTGGCGGCGCGGTTCCAGGTGGCGGTGGCGGGCGGGGAAACCACCAGCAATCCCGAGCGCCTCCTGATTTCGGTGGCGCTGCTGGGCACGGTGGCCCGGGGCCGGCAGGTTTTGCGCCGCGGCGCGCTGGTGGGCGATGCCATTTTTGTGACCGGGGAGTTGGGCGGATCGATCGCGGGCAAACACCTGGATTTTGAGCCGCGCCTGGCCGAGGCGCGGTGGTTGGCGAACCACTTTCACATTCATGCCATGCTCGATTTGAGCGATGGTCTGGCCGGCGACTTGCGGCACATTTTGCGGGCGGGGAACGTGGGGGCAGAGCTTTTAAAATCGGCGCTGCCGGTGTCGCGGTCGGCCAAATTGCGGGCGCGGGCCGGCGGCTCCGAAGCCGGCGGTCGCCACGTGCCGGCGGCGCTCGCCGCGCTCAGCGATGGCGAGGATTTCGAGCTCCTGTTCACCGTGGCCAGCCGGGATGCCGTGCCGCTGCTCGATGCCTGGAAGCGGCAGTTTCCGGCATTGAAGCTGAGCTGCGTGGGCAGGATCGTGGCCGGCGAGGGCATTGTGCTGCGCGACCGGAACGGCGCCCACCGGCTGGGCGCCCGCGGCTACGAACATTTTCAAACCGGCACGCCATGAGCTTTCACACACACCGAAGGCCGCCGCGGGTGCCCCGCGCTCCAGGGCCGGGTCAGCAAACGAATCATTCATTCGCGGCGGCACGGAGGATTTGGATGTGAGGCAGATTATCTCCCATGATTCCGGGGAAACCGAGGCGGTGGGCGAGCAGTTTGGCCGGCGGGCCGAAAGCGGGTGGATCATCGCCCTGACCGGCGACCTGGGGGCGGGCAAGACCCAGTTTGTGCGCGGTCTGGCCCGCGGTCTGGGCGTCACCAGCCGGGTCCATTCGCCCACTTTCACCTTGGTGAACGAGTATGGCGGCGGCCGGCTCAGGCTGTTTCATCTGGACCTCTACCGGTTGGAGACCCGGGAACAAATGCTCTCGGCCGGGATCGAGGAATTCCTGCGGCCGGACGGGGTGAGCGTGATTGAATGGGCGGAGCGCCTGGCCCAACTGGGAACGGCGGTGCCCGCCCTGAAGTCCGTGCGGATTGACATTGTGAACGAAGTGGAACGGAAGATCAGCTATGATGATTTTGGCGCTTGAGTTTTCATCGGTTCGGCGGAGTGCAGCCTTGGCGGATGCCGCGGGAGCGGTGTTGGCCGAGGCCGTGGAAGAAACCACCGGTCGCGGTACGGGTGCGTTTGCGCTGATCGAACGGGTGCTGGCCGAAGCCAAGGCCGCTCGCGAACAGGTCGGAGTGGTGGCCGTGGGATTGGGGCCGGGGAGCTACACGGGTATTCGCGCGGCGATCGCGGTGGCCCAGGGCTGGCAACTGGCGCGCGGCACCCGCGTGTTGGGCATTGGCAGCATGACCAGTCTGGCCGCCCAGGCGCAGGCCGAGAAAGTGTATGGGCCGGTGTGTTTGGTGGTTGACGCGCAACGGGAGGAGTTTTATTTGGGCGAATGGAGGATTGGCCCGACGGACCGGCAGGAGGTGGCGCCCTTGCGCATAGTGCCGGCGGCGGAGGTCGCAGCGCGGCAAGCGGCGGGTGAGGTCTGTGTGGGGCCGGAAATGAAACAGCGGCTGTTTCCGACGGCGGCGACCGTGGCGTCACTGGCAGCCGGTCGGGGCGATTTTGCCACCGGTGACCGATTGGAGCCGGTCTATCTGCGCGCCACCAGCTTTGTGAAGGCGGCGGCCGGCCGGCGTGATATCTGAAGGGTGAAACCCGGCCGACGGGTGGTCGGCGGGCGGTTCCAAGCCGTTGGAGGGGAAGGAGAGCGTGTCGCTGGCGATGCCGGGGTTGTCACACAGTGAGACAATCACTGTCCCTGCAAACGGCAGTTTTCAGGCGGTAATCGATTCGGTTCACTTGGTACGCCACCTGCTGTACACAGAATTGATCGGAATTTTGAAGTTATGCTGCTACGCCATCAACCGCGAAGAATTCAGGCAGGGTTTTCCCTGCTCGAAGTGGTGATGGCCATGTTCGTATTCACCATTGTGGTGGCCGGGATGGTGGATGGTTATGTGCAGATGAACCGGATGGCCACGTGGGCCTCGTGGTCGCTGGCGGCGCAATCGGTGGCTTCGGAGGGTCTGGAGCAGGCGCGCGCGGCACAATGGAATGAATTGAGCGGTCCGGATCAATGGCCGCCCACGACCAATGCACTCGGCAATTCCTGGCCTTGTATAATCACCAACTGTTCGCTCGACGTGCCGTCCACGGGGCAGCCGATTTGGGTGACCAACCTGATCACCATTTCCACCGTTTCCACGGCCCCGCCACTGCGCATGATCCGGTCGGATTGCATTTGGTCCTTTTCGATCACGGGCCAGTTTTACACGAATACGGTCATCACCATGCGCGCTCCTGATCAATGAAGCTTACCTCCACTCCAGCCACCCGGCTCAATTGTCGTCGCGCCTTCACCCTGGTGGAAGCCGTCACCGCGTTTGGCATTTTTGTCACCTTGTTGGTGGGCACCATGGTGGGCATCCAGGTGTTCGGCTTGCGTCTTTATACGCTGGGCGGCACCAAGTTGTCGGCCATGGAGGACGGCTTGGTGGTGCTGAACAATATTCGCGATGCCATTCGGTCGTCCAAGAATGTGGATGTGGGCAATTTGACCACCACGTCCGATCCCACCACGTTCACGCTCACGGGCACCAACGCCAACGTTGGCAACGCCCTGCGGATCTATGCCACGACCAACACCTTTCCGCTGACCATTTATTATTTGGACACGACCGGGGGCACCAACTACCTAAGAATGGCGACCAGTGCCGATGGCTCGACTTTTGGCAGCGGAGTGATTCTGGCCAGCTACATCACCAACCTGTCCGTTTTTGATGCCGAGGATTATCAGGGCAACATTCTGACCAATGATTCCAATAACCGGGTGATCCGGATGGAACTGGATTTTTATCAATGGGAATACCCGGTCGGGTATGTGGGTGGGGTGGGCGCCAACGCCTACGATTTTTATAAATTAACGACGAAGATTTCCCGCAGATTGCTCGATTGAATTGAGGAAGCGCATTGTATGCAAATCAAATTAAAGTCAACGGCGGGTCGTGGGCGTGGTTATGCCTTGGTGATGACCATGGTGTTTTTGGCGGTCATGCTGGTGGTTTTTGGGAGCATGATGGCGTGGGTGGCCAACGAAACGCAGGTGAGCCAGCGGAACAACCAATACAACATGAGCGAAGCGGCCGCCGAAGCGGCCATCGAGCGGGTGCAGGCGCCCATGATGCGGGATTTTCTGACCACCAGTCTGACCAACGCCAGCTATTACGCCGGGCTCCAGGTGGTGCAGACCAATGCCGACGGGGTCAGCCCCTGGCCGGTGCAATATACTTTAAGCGACATCTCCAACAACGCCGGTCAAATCACCGTGCAGGCGGGGGTTCCGCAGGGCGTGCTGCAGCCCATCGGATCGCAATACGCCAATTTGCAGGGCTATCCTTGTTATTACACCAACATTGCCACCGCCACGCCGATCGGGCAGCCTTATCCCGTGTCTGTGACGGTGACGCAGATACTCAATTTCAGCCTGATCCCGATCTTTCAGTATGCCATCTTTTACAATTTGAACCTGGAGATTGATCCGGGCGCCACCATGTTTGTGAACGGGCCGGTCTGGTCCAACCAGGGCATCTGGGCGGGAACCGCCAACCTGACCTTTAACTCGACGGTTTCGGCGGTGAGCAATGCGTGTACCACCTCGACGGATCCGTTTGCCACGGGCAAAACCGATTCGAGCGCGCCGCCGCATTTTACTCTTTCCGGACAACCCACTTCCGGCAACACGCCGCTGGTGCTGCCCATTGCCGGCGCCACCAACAGCAACCCCACCAACGTGGAGGCGATTCTGAATATTCCTCCCTACCCTTATAATATTGGCACCGCGGGCGGGTTTAGCACCAACGGCCAGGTGTTCCTGGCCAACATGGCCGACCTGATCATTTCCAATTCCGCGAGCGGAATTGCCAGCGCCAATCCCACCGGCACCAATATCACCGTTTACTACCTCGATCCGTTTCAGACTCCCAACTTGACGCGGGTGGCGAATGATTTTTACCGCCTTAACCCGAACCATCCGCCGGCCACGGGCATTTACACCAACTGGGTATCGCCGTATACGTCCGACACCAATCTTTGCTACACCAACGTGGCGTATGCCGGGTGGACGTGGCTTACCAACAAGTCGTTTTATGATTATCGGGAAAGCGCCACGGTGCAGGCGTTGCAAGTTGACGTCGGGTTGATGGCCGTTTGGATGACGAACCATAATTCTCATGGCGGGGTTGACTATGGCGGGTATTACTATAATTCCAATCTCTGCATCGTTGACAAGTTCCGTTCCATTGGTGGCTTGTGGGCCTACAACAGTGTGCCGCGGACCAGCAGCACACTCCCGGCGGTGCGCGTGACTGATGGCATTCAGTTGCCCAGCACCAAGGGCCTTTCCGTGGTGACGCCCATGCCCATTTATGTCTTGGGTGATTACAACAAACAGTGGGACTCCAGCCATGTTTCCAGCGGCACCAATACGCTTTATACCTACCCGGCGGCGTTGATGGGCGATGCCATCACGATTCTCTCGGGGGCTTGGAGCGACGGCAATACCTCCGGTACCGGACTGGGCTCGCGGACGGCCCAGAACACGGTGGTCAACGCCGCATGTCTTGAGGGCATTGTGCAATCCAACCCGAGCATCAGCGGCAACTACAGCGGTGGCGTGGAGAATTTCCTGCGTTTCCTGGAAACCTGGTCCGGAATTTCGAGCACCTACAACGGGTCCATTGTGGTGATGTTCCCCAGCATCTATGCCACCAATGCGTGGTCCTACGGCAGTTATTATACGGCGCCGAACCGCTCCTGGGGCTTTGACTACAACTTCACGCAGCAAACAAAATTGCCGCTCATGATGCCGGAACTCAAGAAGACGGTGCGCGTCTCCTGGAGCCCGTAGCCAAGTCGCGGGCCGCCGCGGGCCGGTCAGGGCCGCACGAACTTCACAATCTCGGCCTGCAGCTTCTGCAAATCCGGCTGGTTGATATACATCATGTGGCCGGAGTCGAATTCGGCGAAGGTGATGTTTTTGCGGTAGGCGTCCGCCAGCGGCATGTGGTCCAGGCTGTGGCGGATCGTATCGATGGGACAGACCAGGTCGCAGCGTCCGCCGCAGACCAGCACGCGGAGGTAGGGGTTCTGGTTCATGACGGAGGCCAGGCGATCGCTGGCGTTGGGATAGCTGTTGCGGGCGGCATAGTTCCACGGTTGCACGCCGGCCAGCAATTCGTAGGGCAGGTCATCCTCAAACTTCAATTCGCCCCGCACATAGGCATTCATGGCCGCCGAAAACGCCCCCATTACGGCGGCGGAAGACGGGTCAAATTCCGGCCCTTCGGCGTGCGGATTGCCATCCCGGCCCGTCTGGCGCGCATCGTAGGCGCCCAGGATGAGCCCTTCGTCGTGCAGCAACTGCTTGCGGAACACGGCTGGATCCACGCGCAACTGGTTGTCGGTGATGACCCGTGGCGGCAAGCCGGTGAGCCGGGCCAGTTCCGCCACCACCTTGACCTGCTCCGCCGCCGGCAGGTCGGCGCCCGCCTGCAGGGCGGAGAGGTATTCGCCGCGGGCAAACGCGCGGCACTCGGCCAGCGCCTGGTCCAGGTTGGCCTGCAAATCCGGCGGCAGCTTATGGTGAAAATGCGCCGCGGCGGTGTAGGCTGGCAAGTCCAGGGGATAGCGGAGGTCGTTGCCCGTGTCGCCCTCCAGGGTGGCAAAATCCAGCACGCCGGACACCAGGATGAGGCCGTTCAAATACATGCCGCTGTGCTGTCGCAGATGCTCGGCCAGGCCGGCGGCGCGGAAGACGCCGTAGCTTTCCCCGCACAAATACTTGGGCGAAAGCCACCGTTCGTGGCGGGTGGTCCACAGCCGCACAAATTCGCCGATGGATTCCACGTCCGCCATTTCGCCGAAGAAATCGTCCGGTTTGGCGTCCTTGGCGGTGCGGCTGAAACCGGTGGCGATGGGATCAATGAACACGAGGTCGCTGACGGCGAGCGGGGAGTATTCATTATCCACCAGCCCGAAGGGCGGCGCCGGCTGCGAGCCATCCGGATTCATTTTGGCGCGCCGCGGTCCGAGGGCCCCCAAGTGGAGCCAGACCGAGGCCGAGCCGGGACCGCCGTTGAAGCAAAACATGACCGGCCGGGCAGTCGCGTTGGTGACATCCTGCCGGGTATAGGCCACGTAGAAAACCGAAGCGCGCGAGGTGCCATCGGCTTTCAACACGGGCAGCATGCCGGTTTCGGCCACGTAGGTGACGTGCTCGCCGGCGATGGTGACCGAGTTGGTGGTGGTCACCGGCCGGAAACTGGCATCCGGGATGGTGGCCAGGCTGGCTTTGGCGGACGGCGGGTTGGTGGCGGCGGAGTTGGTGTTGTCCGGTTCCGCGGCCGCCAGCGGCAGGACGGCCAGCAGAGTGAGCAGGCTGGGCAGGGATTTCATTTTCGGCAATTGTGCATGTCGGGTCATAGACTGTATCAGGAACCTTTAGTTCAATTATGAGCCAAGGCTAGCGTGCCCGGCTCGCTTCGGCCATGGCGAAATGCACTCATCGGGTCGGGGAGCGGCCAACCGAGGTGCTCAGGCCTTCCGAATGCGTGGGGCTGGAATCATTCGCGGATCGATACGCTGCGCGGGATAAGTGCCGCCATTTACTCGGGATCGGCGAGGCATGCGGAACGCCGCGCTACGCTCGCGGCGCGCACGGAGGCCGAACGTCGGCTTCGCACGCGCCCCACCTGGCGCCTGGCACGCGGGCACAATTGGCTCCGGATGGGCTTGACAGTGGTGGCGGCCCACGCTGCAATGGCGCCGAACCGCGAACCAACCACCAACCCAACCCAATTTCATGGCTGTTCCCATCCAATTAACCACCAATGTTTCCAACGAAACCTTCGGCGGCGTCACCTATCATATTGAAGGCGAGCTGGTGCCGGCCCTGCATCTGGAACTGAGCCAGACCGGGGTTTATTTTGAACATCACATTCTCCTCTGGAAAGACCCGGCGGTGGAAGTGGCGCTGCATCCGTTGAAGGGGGCGTTCAAGCGGATGCTGGCGGGGATGCCGTTTCTGCTGACCGGCGCGAAGGGGCCGGGCCGGATTGCGTTCAGCCGGGATGGGGCCGGACACGTGTTTGGCCTGCATTTGCAGCCGGGCATGAGCGTGGATGTGCGCGAGCACCAATGGCTGGCTGCCACCGACAACGTGGACTATAGCTTCAGCCGCGTCCGCGGTGCCGCCAATATGCTGCTGGGCGGCACCGGCTTTTTTATCGACACGTTCTCCAGCCCGTCGCGCGACGGCATTCTGTGGCTGCACGGATTTGGCAACGTCTTTGAAGTGACGCTGGCGGCCGGCGAAGCGATCGATATCGAGCCGGGCGGCTGGATTTACAAGGACCGGACCGTGCGCATGGAGACGATGTTCCAACGGTTGTCCACGGGATTTTTCGCGAGTGCCGGCCAGATCTGCTGGAACCGGTTTACCGGGCCGGGAAAGATTGCCCTGCAAACAATGTATTACCACATGGAGAGCGGCGAATAGGGGGACGGGGGTGGAACAGAATTCTTCTTTGTTCAACACCGTGGCGGTTGTTTTGGGGTAGGGCGCGTCTCTCCGAGCGCGCCGCGCCTGCCAACCAACGCGATCAAGTCAACCCAACGCGCCATTTTGAGATCATTCTCTGCCCCCTCCGCTCCGCGCCATCAACGCCGCCTTTCGCTCGTGGTCGGCTAGGTCAGCGAAGCGTCACGCTACGTTCGCGGCGCGCTCGGAGAGACGCGCCCCACCGGCGCTGGCCAATTTGCTGACCCTTAGCACCGATCGGCGTATCACCGATCCGGCGCCCCGATTGGACGGGGGCTGGTTGGAAACGAGTACAATTTTGTCGGGCGCCCAGGGGGCCGTCGCCACCCAATTTCTGGGTTTGCCAGCCCCGGCAAATTGAGAGATAGTATCCGTCCGCTTTCGGCGGGAAAACCATGAAATCCCTGGTGGAAATCTATGACACGACGTTGCGCGATGGCGCGCAGGCGGAAGGCATCAACTTCTCGGCGGCGGATAAAATCCGCATTGCGGAGCGGCTGGATGCCTTTGGGGTGCATTATATCGAGGGCGGCTGGCCGGGGAGCAATCCCAAGGACATGGATTTCTTTCAGCAGGCGGCGGGGCGCAAATGGAAGCGGGCGCAGATCGCCGCGTTTAGCATGACCCGCCGCAAGGGCGTGGCCGTGGAAAACGACGAGCTGATGCGCTTGATCCTGGAAGCCAAAACCCCGGTGGTCACCATCGTGGGCAAGACGTGGCTGCTGCACGTCACCGAGGTGCTGCGGGCCAAGCCGGATGAGAACCTGGGCATGATCGGCGACACGATCCGTTTCCTCAAGGACCACGGCAAGAAGGTGATTTACGACGCGGAGCACAGTTTCGATGGTTTTGCCGACGAGCCGGACTACGCGCTGGCCACCTGGCAGGCGGCGGAAAAAGCCGGGGCCGACTGTATCGTGCTCTGCGACACCAACGGCGGCCGGCTGCCGCGCGAGGTGGCGGCCACCACGGCCCTGGCCAAGTCCAAGTTGAGCTGTCCGGTGGGCATTCACACGCACAACGATTGCGGGTTGGGCGTGGCCAACGCCCTGGCAGCGGTGGAGGCCGGCGCCATGCAGGTGCAGGGCACCATCAACGGCTTTGGCGAGCGCACCGGCAATTGCAATCTCATCACCATCATTCCCATTCTCCAATTGAAGATGGGAATGAACGGCGTGCCCAAGGGGTCGCTGCCGAAACTGAAGGAGCTCTCGGAGTTCGTCAACGGCATGGCCAATCTCCGTCACGATCCGCGTGCGCCCTGGGTGGGCCAGACGGCCTTTGCGCACAAGGGCGGCATGCACGTGCATGCCATCGGGCGGGTCTCCCGCAGCTATGAACACGTGGACCCCGGCAGCGTCGGCAATTTCCGCCGCGTGCTGGTGAGCGACATGTCCGGCCGGACCAATATTTTGCTCAAGGCGAAGGAGCTGGGGTATCGGTTATCCGTGGAAGGCCCCGAGACGCGCGCGATTACCTCCAAGGTGAAGGAACTCGAATCCCGCGGCTACGAGTTTGAATCCGCGGAGGGCTCGCTGGCGCTGCTCATCAGCCGCGCTTTGAAGGAACGGGAGCCCAGTTTCCTGGTGGAAGCCTACCATGTTTCCATGCGCCGCGACACGCGGGAATCCATCTGTGAGGCCACGGTCCGCGTGCGGGTGGGCGACCGGGTGGCGCACACGGTGGCCGAGGGGGATGGTCCCGTGAACGCGCTGGACAGCGCGCTGCGCCAGGCGCTCGGGAAATTCTTCCCGTCGCTCAAGGCCGTTGAGCTCACCGATTACAAGGTGCGCATCATCAATGGCACGACCGGCACCGCCGCCCGCACGCGCGTGCTCATCACCTCGGCCAGCGGCCGGCGCGAATGGGGCACCGTGGGCGTCAGCGAGAACATCATCGAAGCCAGCCTGGAAGCCCTCGTGGACGCCATGGAGTACGCCCTGCTCAAGCGGTAA
>CAYTJG010000192.1:0-12430 GCA_964437865.1 uncultured Bifidobacteriaceae bacterium
TGGACCCCAATTGCGGCTGGGCGCGCGGCAAGGCCGACGTGCTCTACGTGGCCGACGCCTTCAAGGTGATCGGCAAGGTGAACGAATTGCTCGCCGCCAATCCGTAGGAACTCACTTCGCAATCGGGCTACATCCAACAATTGCAACGCCTGCGCTGACCGAAACGTGCTCCGCCTGCCCGACGTGGTAGGGCGGGTCGCTCCGCGCCCGCCGGCGTGGCAGGACGAAAACATCACGATTCTCTACCACGGTTGGCAGACGAAGGCGGTTTGGGCGTGGGTTGATATCGGTTGGCAAGCGCGGCGCGCCCCAGAGGCCGAACGTCGGCTTCGAACGCGCCCCACCGTGGCCGCCTTAAGGTTTCGTGTCAATTCCGGCGATTAGTGTCTCTCCCGGCGGAGAAGCCCTGGCTAGGACAATCATTTCACAGAACTGCCGGCACGACTGTCTTCCGAGGTCGTCGCCAGGCAGGTGATGGCCAACCAATGGCGCCACTGTCTTGGAAGATCGGCCAAGGCCCCCCTCGCGAGCGCCCGTGACGGACCCACGCGGCAACTGTCACTACATTTGTGAAAAGCAACCACCCCGACGGCGCCAGCGGCTTCACCCTGGTTGAACTATTGGTGGTAATCGCAATCATCGGTGTGTTAGGCGCGCTCTTGCTTTCGGGACTCTCGCAATCAAGAGGCCGTGCCCGCCAAATCCAGTGCCTTGGCAATTTGCACCAGATTGGGGTGGCCCTGAATGTGTTCGTTGCGGATAAACACAAATACCTTTCCCGCTGGCAGCTTGCGAGCGATGAGGAACCAGGAGGGTGGATTGGTCAATTGGAGCGCACCGGTCTTGGTATGTCCAACCCCGAATCAGGTTACTTCGACCAAGGCATTTGGAAGTGCCCCTCGATCCAATGGCAGGAGCCGGGTTTCTTTCTGTCGTATTACGCCTACAACGGTTTGGGTGTTTGCAAGAACGAGTATGATCCCAACCCGCTTGGTCTCAGCAAGAATTACCTTCACCGCCTGTACTTTCCCGTTGCCGAGTCAGAAGTGGTTGCTCCCAGCCAGATGATGGCCATTTCCGATAGCTTTACCGGAAGTGGAATGCTCCGGCGCGAATCAGGGTTGGCAGAGGCAGGCCATGCGGCAAAATATCCGCCCATGAAACGGCATCAAGGGAAAGCCAACGTCGTGTTTTGTGACGGCCATGTCGAATCACCGACGTTGCATTTCCTTTTTCAAGACACCAGCGACGAGGCGTTGAGCCGGTGGAATCGAGATCACCAACCCCACCGGGACCGGGCAGAACCGTAGATGCGGCTTGAGCAATTCAAGCACGGCTTGGAATAGCTCAGGCTTTCTAAATGGAGATGTGCCCGCCATGACCTTAAGCCAGCTCTTTGCCCGGGAGGAGACTTTCCCGAAGCCCTCGCCCAGAGAGTCCCCTGAACCCCGCAAACTCAGTGTGCTCAAGTTTACCCTACGCGGGAACCACGATTCCTTCTCCCTGGGGGGAGAAGGTTAGGATGAGGGCGGGCGACGCCCAATTATTTCGACGCCTGAGTTGACCGAAATGCGCTCCATGTGCCTAAGGTAGGTCGCGTCACTCCGTACGCGCCGCGAGCGAAGCTCGGCGGCTCGCAGACCTGGGTCGGCACGAGTAAACGGCAGGGTTTATAACGCGGAGCGGAGGGGGGGCACGAGCGTGATTTCAGGGCGGTGCGTTGGGGTGGCTTGAGCGCGGCGGTTGGCAGGCGCGGCGCGCTCGGAGAGACGCGCCCCACCAGCGGCCTTAAAATCCCACTTCACATCTATCTCTTCCGGCGGAGCAGCTCAGGAGGAGGGCGGGTCTTACGCCACCGGAAATTGGGATTTCCGGGCGGCGAGGAGGCGCTGGTGCCACGCCTTCACGTTGGGCTGCGCGGCCGGCAGTTCGTAGTGGCCGGAATACAGGAAATTGCCCAGCATGCCGGCGAGATCAAAATCCACAAAACGCGGCCGGTCGCCGAGCAGGAACGGCCGGTGTGCGAGCATGGCTTCAAAGGGCTGCAGCCGGGCCTCCAACTGCGTTAGCAGCGCGCTGCGCTGGGCGGCCCACTGCTCGATGCAGCCGCGACCAAACCGCCGTTCCTTGAACCGCAAAAACTGGAGCTGCTCGGCGGCCGGTACAAATTCCCGGAAATAAATGTCATTCAGCCGGAACGAAACGTCTTCAAGATCGTTTTCAATATAGCGCCAGAGGATGGTCTGCTCGCCGTCCAATTCGGCCGGGAAGAGCCCGAGTTGTAGCCGGGCATCCAGGTGTTTGGCGACCACCTGCGATTCGTGGTCCTTTTCAAAAATGACCTCGTCGCCGTCCTGAACCACCGGCACATTGTAATACTGTTCCTTCGTCAACTGCCACACCAGGCTGCGGTCTTGCGACGGGATGTTGGTGAGGGTGAACGGGCTTTCGGCGTAGGTGAGAATGAACCTCGCCACCATGCAAAAGTTGCTGAACGGAAACTGGATCAAATTCATTTTGGTGCCTCCAATCTTCGTGAATGGTGCGCGCGGCGGGGGTTGAACCCACAACCTTCGGCTTCGGAGGCCGACGCTCTATCCAATTGAGCTACGCGCGCAACCGGTCAAATCGACTGCGATACCCGTGTCCGGAAGCGGACCGGGGGTTCCGGGCGCAACCGTCTGCCGCCCGTGATCACATGAAACATACTATGCGCCGTTTTGGCGTGTCAACTGAGTTCGGAGCGCGGGCGGCCCATCAATGCCCGGCGCTCCGGGCGGGCGGCTTATGCCCAACGAGACTTGTTCGCCGTTCACGGCGGCCTCCAGGGCACCGCCCCCGTTGCCTGGCACGCCCGTTGGTGGGGCGCGTCACTCCGTGCGCGCCGCGAACGGAGCGTGACGTTTCGCAGACTTGGTCGATCACGAACAGAAGATGGCGTTTATGACGCGCCGCGGATCGGGTAGGGAGTGATTTCGGAACGACGCGTTGGAGTAACTTGAACCCGTTAGTTAGCAGGCGCGGCGCGCTCGGAGGCCGAACGTCGGCTTCGCACGCGCGCTACTACCGCCGCCCCGGGTCACGGCACCGTTTGCAGACGGCGCAAAGCAGGCCAGCCACGCTCTTTGAGCTTCGCATAGCGTGCCGGTTGCGCCGGCGTGAGCAGCACAGTGATCTTTTGGTCGGCGTTGCTCAACACACCGGCCGGGAAATCCGTCGGCGATGGCAAAGAAAAAGGACGGTCTTGCGACCGTCCTTGCGGAGTCAAATCGGGGAGGATTATTGTTTCGACGCGGCGCCGGGGGCGGCCGGCTGATTCGTGCCACCGGTAGCCGGAGCGGCGGGATGGCGGTGCGCGGGGCCCTTCTGCCATTTCTCGAATTGTTCGGGCGTCAGGATTTCCTTGAACTTGGCGGACATTTCGTCACGAATTTCCTTCATCTTGGCTTGGCGCTCGGTCTTGTCCATGGTGGTGTCTTTGCGCAAATCAAGCTGCTTTTGCCGCGCTTCATCGAGGACGGGCTTGATCTTGTCTTTTTGCTCGTCGGTCAGGCCCAGTTGCTTCGCGAGAAATTCAACATTGCCTGCGCCACGGGGGGCGGCCGGACGCGGGGCTACGGCGGGAGCGTTGGTGGTGTCTTGAGCGCGCACGGCCAGGGAGGTCGTGAACAGGCTGCCGGCGATCAGGCCGGCCATGATCAGTGTTTTGTTCATTTTCATATTAAAAGTTAATCGTTTTGGTAGCCAACCGTCCAATCTTTCTGGTTACAGGCGGCATGTTTCTCAGACGTAGAGTATTGGGAAAGGTTACAAAGCTCGCATTACTTGGCTGGCCAAACGCACGGTTTGCTCGATATCGGCCGCCGTGTGGGCGGTGGAAATGAACCCGGCTTCGAATTGGGAAGGCGCCAGATAAACCCCGCCCGCGAGCATGCCGTGAAAATATTTCTTAAACCTTTCACGATCACTTTTCATCGCATCAGCCAGATTATGCACTGGGGTATCGGTAAAGTAAGCGCCAAACATCGATCCACAGCGATTGAACTGTACCGGGATCCTGGCGTTGGCGGCGGCGGCTTTCAGCCCGGCTTCGAGCTGGGCACCCAGTTCTTCGAGCCGCGCATAGGCATTGCCGGTGAACAGTTCCTCCAGATTGGCGATACCGGCGGCCATGGCCACCGGATTGCCGCTCAAGGTGCCGGCCTGATAGACAGGCCCCAACGGCGCCAGGAAATCCATGATTTCCGCCCGACCACCGAACGCTCCCACCGGCAGGCCGCCACCGATCACTTTGCCGAAGGTTGACAGGTCCGGCCGGATGCCAAAACGTTCCTGCGCACCACCTTTTGCCACCCGAAATCCGGTCATCACTTCGTCGAAAATCAGGAGCGCACCATGGGCGCGGGTGATCTCACTCAGAAATTCCAGGTAACCCGGCCGCGGCAGATATAAACCCGCGTTGCCCGGCACCGGTTCCACGATGATCCCGGCGATGGCATCCTGGTTCGCCGCGAAGGCGGCCTTGACCGCGTCCACGTCGTTATACGGCAGCACGATGGTATGTTGCGTGAACGACGCCGGCACGCCCGCGCTGTCAGGATGCCCAAACGTCAACGCCCCGCTGCCGGCGCGAACCAGCAGTGAATCGGCATGGCCATGATAGCAGCCATCGAATTTAATGATCTTGTCGCGTTGGGTGAAGCCGCGCGCAAGCCGGACGGCGCTCATGCAGGCTTCGGTGCCGCTGTTGGTCATGCGCACTTTTTCCACGCCGGGCACCGACTGGCAGATCATTCGGGCCATGGTCACTTCGAGTGGATTGGGGATGCCAAAGCTGGTGCCGTTTTCCGCGGCCGCTTTCACCGCGGCCACGATTTTGGGATGGGCATGGCCCAGAATGGCCGGACCCCAGGTGAGCACGTAATCAATCAGTTCATTCCCGTCGGCATCCCAAATATGCGATCCCGCGGCCCGGGTGACGAAAAACGGGTGGCCGCCTACGGCCCGAAAGGCGCGCACGGGGGAATTGACGCCGCCGGGGATGTATTTCAAGGCCTCGGCAAAGAGGAGGTCGGATTGCGCGCGATTCATGGCTACAAAATAGCAGTGAACCAGCGAAGAAACAAAGCCTACAATTAACCCAAAGCAGGTGGGGCGCGTCACTCCGTGCGCGCCGCGAACGTGGCGTGGCGGCTCACAGACCTGGGCGGTCGCGAGCGAATGACGGCGTTGAAGACGCGGAGCGGAGGGGTGCGAGCTTGATTTCAGGGCGGCGCGTTGAGTTGGCTTGGGCGCGGTGGTTGGCAGGCGCGGCGCGCTCGGAGAGACGCGCCCCACCTGCGGACGTGCCAGGCGGCGGTGCCTCGGTTGCCGGGCCGGATTTTGCTTGCCTCCGCCCCTGCTAAATTCATCCTATCTCATCCGACTCTTTATGAACTATACGAAATCGCAATGGTGGGAACGTTTTCAGAAATATTATAGTGAATTTCCCGAGCTGGGACTGACCATCGATCTGAGCCGCATGAACGTGGATGATGCGTTTTTTGCGGCCATGGAGCCCCGTATTCAACAGGCGTTCGCGGCTATGGACGCGCTGGAAAAAGGCGCCATTGCCAATCCGGATGAGAAACGCATGGTGGGCCATTACTGGCTGCGGAATCCCGCGCTGGCCCCCACCCCGGAAATCCGCCAGGAGATCGAAGCCACCTTCGCCAAGATCAAGGAATTTGCGGCCAAAGTCCATTCCGGCGCCCTCAAGGGAGCCGGCGGAGAATTCAAAAACTTCCTGCTCATCGGCATCGGTGGCTCCGCGCTCGGACCGCAATTTGTCGCCCAAGCCCTCGGAAACCCGCGCAAGGACAAGCTCAAGCCGTTCTTCTTTGACAACACCGATCCCGACGGCATGAACCGCACCCTGTCGGCCATCGGTCGGAAGCTGGACCGGACACTGTGCGTTGTGATTTCCAAGTCTGGAGGCACCAAGGAAACCCGCAATGGCATGTTGGTGGCGCAGGCGGCTTATGAGAAGGCGGGCCTGAAATTTGGTGAGCACGCGGTGGCCGTGACCATGTCCGGTAGCGAGCTGGATAAATATTCCAGCGCCGGCCAATGGCTTGAACGATTCCCCATGTGGGACTGGGTCGGCGGCCGTACCAGCGAATTGTCGGCCGTGGGCCTGCTGCCGGCTGCCTTGCAGGGTATCGATATCGACGACCTGCTCGCCGGCGGTCAACGCGTCGATATTGCCACTCGTTCGAAGAACGTTAAAGAGAACCCTTCTGCCCAACTTGCACTGGCTTGGTACGCGGCTGGTAACGGTAAAGGAACCAAGAGCATGGTAATCCTCCCTTACAAGGATCGCTTGGAGTTGTTCTCAAAATATCTCCAACAACTGGTCATGGAATCGCTGGGCAAGGAGAAGGACCTCAACGGAAACGTGGTCAATCAAGGTATCTGTGTCTTGGGAAATAAGGGTTCAACAGACCAACATTCTTATATTCAACAGCTTAGAGATGGTATTAACAATTTCTTTGCCACGTTTATCGAGGTGCAGAAAGATCAGGTCGGTGAGCCAATTTATACGGAGCCGGAGGCCACTTCGGGAGATTTCTTGGAAGGATTCTTCCTTGGAACCCGGGCGGCCTTGGCGGAGAGCAACCGGGAATCGATTACGCTTACCGTCAAGGATGTGGACGCGGCTACGGTTGGCTTGTTGATTTGCCTGTTCGAACGGGCAGTAGGATTGTATGCGAGCTTGGTTAATATCAATGCCTACCATCAGCCTGGTGTGGAAGCGGGCAAGAAAGCGGCTGGCACGGTCTTGACGATTCAGCGGGAAATCATCGGCCATCTCAAGACGAACCTCAATCAGCAGTTTACTGTTTCGGAGATCTCCAAGGCCATCGGGCGCGAAGAGGATATTGAAACCGTCTTCAAGGTGGTGGAGCATCTTGCCGCCAACTCAGTTCGCAAACTCAAGCGGCGGTCTTCAAAGAACCCGTTTGAGGCGCGCTACAAGATGGTTTAAGTTGGACGATGTTTGTTTATCCGAAGCGGTATGATGTGATCGTGGTAGGTGCCGGCCACGCCGGAATCGAGGCGGCGCTGGCGGCTGCCCGTATGGGGTGCCAGACCCTGCTGCTCACGATCAACGCCGATTCGATCGGCCAGATGTCCTGTAACCCGGCTATCGGCGGCCTGGCCAAAGGACACTTGGCTCGTGAGATCGATGCCATGGGGGGCGAGATGGGCCGGGCGACGGATATGACCGGTTTGCAGTTCCGGATGCTGAATACCAAGAAAGGGCCGGCTGTCTGGGCGCCGCGGGCTCAATGTGATAAGAAGGCTTACCAATTTCGCTTCAAGTGGATTTGTGAGTCGGAGCCAAACTTGGATGTGAAGCAGGGCCAGTCTTCCAAAATCCTCCATCAGGACGGTGTGGCCATCGGCGTGGAAACGACTCTGGACGTCCAATATTTTGGCAAATGTGTCGTCATCACCACCGGGACCTTCCTTCGGGGATTGATGCACATCGGAACCAATAAGCAGAACGGGGGACGTGCGGGAGATGCGGCGGCGATGAACCTTTCGGCCTCGCTTCAAGAACTGGGTTTGGAACTGGGGCGACTCAAGACAGGTACGCCACCTCGATTGCTCAGACGGTCCATCGATTTCTCAAAGACGGAAATCCAGGGGGGCGACGATCCGGTGCCGTATTTCACATTTTGGAAGGACGATTTGTTCCACGTGGAACAAAAGCACGTCCCAGCTCCGGCAACAAACTTATCGGCCGGCAAGTACCCTCCAGGCTCGGTCCTAGACCGAATCAACGGCCAGTTACCCTGCTATATCACTTTCACTACCTCGCTAACGGCCGATATCATCCGCAAGAACCTCCACAAGTCGCCGATGTATTCGGGGCAGATCGAAGGGATTGGCCCGCGGTATTGCCCGTCCATCGAGGACAAAATAGTCAAGTTTGCGGACAAGGAGCGACACCAAATTTTCTTGGAGCCGGAAGGGATCGCCACGGACGAGTTTTACGTGAATGGCTGTTCAACCAGTCTCCCGTTCGAAGTACAGGTGGACTTGATCCATAGTATCATCGGTTGTGAACAGGCCGAAATTCTCCGGCCAGCCTATGCGGTGGAATACGACTTTGCGTATCCGACCCAGCTTTTCCCGACGCTCGAGACCAAGGTCTGTGCCAATTTGTTCTTGGCCGGCCAGATCAATGGCACGTCGGGCTACGAGGAGGCCGGTGCCCAAGGCCTCATGGCCGGTATCAATGCCGCCCTCCGGACACAAGATAAAAGCCTGATCGTGCTGGGACGAGATCAGGCATATATCGGTGTTTTGATCGATGATCTGGTGACAAAGGGTACCACCGAGCCATACCGCATGTTTACGTCGCGAGCCGAATACCGCCTCTTGCTCCGGCAGGACAATGCCGATCTTCGACTCAGCCGGATTGGTCATGAGGTTGGACTATTGCCGGATCGGCATTGGCGACAGGTCGAGGTGAAGAAACTCGCCATCGATGCTGAGGTAGTTCGATTGAAGAAGACATTTCAGCAACGAGATTCCCTGGCCAAGATTCTCTCGCGGCCGGAGACACAGTATCGGGACTTGCCGGGCAAGGACGATAAACTGCCGGAGGAGGTTGTTCAACAAGTCGAAATCGCCATTAAGTATTCGGGTTACGTGGAGCGTCAGGAAAATGAAGTCGCCCGCCAAAAGAGTTTAGAGGATAAAGAGATTCCGACGTCATTCGACTTCTCGACGGTTCCCAGCTTGCGCCTCGAGGCCCGCCAGAAACTGAGCAAAATCCGACCGCTGACCATTGCCCAGGCCAGTCGCATTTCCGGTGTTTCGCCGGCCGATATCAGCATCCTGCTGGTTTGGTTGAGGCGTTCAGCCTCGGTCAAGCCGGGCACAATGGAATCGAGTATTGACGGGTGTAGGTTGGAGGAAAATTCAGAGGAGTGAAGGGAGATTGTAAACCACAGGTGGGGCAGGTTAGAAAGCGGGATGGTAGGACGCGTCTCTCCGAGCGCGCTGCGGACGTAGCGTGACGTTTCGCAGAGCTCGGGCGACCGCGAGCGAAAGGCGGCGTTGATGACGCGTAGCGGAGCGGGCAGAGCGTGATTTCAAAGCGGCGCGTAGGGTTGGCTTGGGCGTGTTAGCAGGCGCGGCGCGCTCGAAGAGATGTGCCATTTAAACGACCATGTTGCTAGATTATTATCAGCAGCAAATTGACCTCGCGTCGGCCATGACAAGCTTGACGTGGAAGCGCGCTGCCACATACTGGGCTCGACCCCAGAATTGATCATCTCGAATAGTATGAATAAGTATTATTAATTGTAATTGGCTGTTCGCCATGACTCCAGAGCAGGATCCAAAAATAATTACCGCGAAGCTGTGCCAGTTTGTGCGCACCAACCTGGTCGGTGAGGACGTGCCTTTTGACGAGCACAGCCTCCTGTCCCAGGCCGGCGTTGATTCGTTTGCCCTGGTGGACTTGGTACTGTATTGCGAGCGCGGTCTGGGTGTCCGGGTTCCGGATGCCAGCCTGACCGGGGCCAATCTGACCTCCGTGTCGTCCTTGGCCAAATGCGTGGCTGAGCTGGCGCGAAACGGCCAAGGTGAGGCCTGAGCTCCCCTGGCCGCCGGCAGCCGCCGCAAACGGGTACAGGCGGGAAAGACACGCTGACGCGTAACGAGAAAGCAATCATGACCATAAAGTGCGATGTGCTGGTGGTGGGCGGGGGCGCAGCCGGCGTGGCCGCCGCCGCCGCCGCCGGCCGGGCTGGCGCGCGCGTCGTATTGGCAGAACGTTACGGATTTCTCGGCGGACTGGCCACGGCCGCCCAGGTGGGAACGATTTGCGGCCTTTATTTACGCGACACCACGGCTGCCGCCCCGACGCCGGTGGCCGAAGGATTTCCCCTCGAATTTGCCGGACGCCTGCAATCCGCTTCAGCCAACCGACCACTACGGGTGGATCGCGGTCTTTGGATCCTGCCGTATGCCCCGCCGGACTTCGCGCGTGTGGCGGACGAGATCATTGGCGAGACAAAAAGTATTACCCTGATGCTGCACTCGACCGTCGCGGACGTGCGGGTGGAGGCTACGCGCATCCGCCAGGTGGGCGCGCTGGCCTGGAACGAGCGGGTGGCGTTGCAGCCGGCGGTGGTGGTGGATTGCACCGGCGAGGCCACGGCGGCGGCCTTGGGCGGGGCGGCGGCGGAGCATGGCGGTACCGATCAATCGCCTGCGCTGGTGTTTGTGCTGGAAAATGTGGCGGCGGGTGCGGTGGCCGCCGGACTATTGGAATTGCGGCGCGAATTGCGACGGGCGGTGGAGCGTGGCGAGTTGCCGGCATTATGCGAACGAATTTCCCTGGTTCCCGGCTCGGACCGGCCGAGTGCCTGTGTGCTCAAGCTGGGCTTGTTGCCGGCGGACCCGGAGTTGGCGGGGTGGCAACAGATCACCCGTTGGGAACGTGAGGCGCGCGGCTGGCTGGCGCCACTGGTGAATGTGCTTACGGAGCAGGTTGCGGGTTTTCGAAACGCGCGTCTGGCCGCGGTGGCGCCGCAATTGGGCGTCCGCTCCGGCCGGCGCATTGTGGGCCGCCGTCGGCTCACCGATGCGGAGGTGCTCGCCGCGCGGAAGGATCCGGCGGCAGTGGCGCGCGGCGCCTGGCCCATGGAGCGGTGGGGCGCGGGACCGCGGCCGGAAATGACCTATTTCGCGGAGCGCGATTTTTACGACGTCCCGCTGGATTGTCTGCGTCCGGCGGAACTTGACAACGTGTGGGTGGCCGGCCGTTGTCTGGCCGCCGAGGCCGGCGCCATGACGTCCGCCCGCGTGATTGGCACCGCCCTGGCCACGGGCTGGGCGGCCGGCACCGCGGCGGTGCAGACGACTAAAGCATGAAAACACCGGGGAATCGCGCGTTCTTTGTCCGGCGTGAATCGCAATCCTAATCTTCGACCATGAACGTCTTTGAAACCCTGGCCCGCTCGGCCCGCCAATGGCCCGATCACGTGGCCATAATTGACGCAGGCGGGCCGCTGAACTACCGGTCGCTTTGGCAGGAGGTGGAGGCTTTGCGAGGGCAGCTAGACCGCCTCGGTGTGCGGGGCGGACAAGGTGTGGGCGTGCGGGCGCGTAACGGGCGTGCCTTCGTCATCGGCGCGCTGGCGGCGCTGGGTTGCGGTGCGGTGGTCATGCCCATTCATCATCAGTTAAAACCCGATGAATGGGTGGACTTGCAGGCGCAGGCGCCGTTAAGCGCCATGCTGGATGACGGCAGCGGCGTGGTCCAGCCGGGGCGGACGGTGGCCCTGGACAATCCCGGCGGCAACGGTCTGCGCTTTACGCGCCTGGAGCCGGCAGTGGGACGGCTGGCGCCAGGCACCGCGGACGCGGCCTTTGTGCGGTTCACCTCTGGCACCACCGGCGCGGCCAAGGGCGTGGTGCTCACACACCGTGACGTCCTGGAGCGCACGCGCGCGGCCAATTCAGGCCTGGGCCTCACCGAGGCTGACAAAATTCTCTGGGTGCTGCCCATGGCATATCATTTCTACGTCTCCATCATTCTTTATCTGGAGATGGGCGCCACCGTGATTGTGAGCGCGGACCATTTTCCAGGTGGTCTGTTGGAAACGGCCGCCCGGCATCATGCGACCTTTTTCTACCTCACGCCGCTGCATGTGCGGTTGCTCAACAGCGACCTATCCGGGCGGGCACTGCCGCCGTCGCTGAAGCGGGTGATGTCCGTGTCTGCCAAATTGCCTGCGCAAGCCGCCCGGGATTTTCTGGCGAAATATCAAGTCCCCGTTTCGCAGGGCTACGGCATTATCGAAGTGGGCCTGCCCATCCAGAACATGGCCGAAGCGATGGAACATCCCGAGGCCATCGGCCGGCCGGTGGCCGGTTTTGAGGTGAAGATTGTGGATGAAGCGATGCGGGTGCTGCCCGCCGGCGAAACCGGTCAACTGGCATTGCGCGGGCCGGGCCTGTTCTCGGGCTATTTGAACCCGCCGCGCTCGCGGGCCGAGGTGCTGCACGACGGCTGGTTTTTCACGGGCGATCTGGCGCACCACGACAGTGGCGGTCGCGTGGTGCTGGATGGACGCACCACGTCGGTGATCCAGGTGGCTGGCCATAAAGTGTTTCCGGAGGAAGTCGCCGCCGTGCTGGATCAGCATCCGGCCGTGCTGCGCTCGCGGGTTTCCGCCCGGCCCCATCCGCAAATGGGCGAGGCCATCCACGCCGAGGTGCAGCTCCGTCCCGGCCAGACCGGAACGGTGGCCGAAGAGATCATCACTTTCAGCCGCCGCCGGCTTTCCAGCCCAAAAGTCCCGGCCACGTTGGAAATCGTGCCGGAGATCAGCACCACCGCTAGCGGGAAAGTGCGGCACGG
>CAYTJG010000193.1:0-12425 GCA_964437865.1 uncultured Bifidobacteriaceae bacterium
CAAAATAGTTCGCGGCCGCACGCTTCATGACGCAAATTGACGCCATGGAAGCGCCGCACACCAACCGTCTGGCCCGCGAAAAATCGCCCTACTTGCTGCAGCATGCCCACAATCCCGTGGACTGGTTTGCCTGGGGCGAGGAGGCCTTTGCCGCCGCCCGCGCCGGCGACCGGCCCATCTTCCTGAGCATCGGCTACTCCACGTGCCACTGGTGCCATGTCATGGAACGCGAGAGCTTCGAGGACGAATCGCTGGCGGCCCTGCTACGCGAACATTTTGTCAGCATCAAGGTGGATCGGGAGGAGCGCCCGGACGTGGACAAGATCTACATGACCTTCGTGCAGGCCACCTCCGGCCATGGCGGCTGGCCGCTGAACGTTTTTCTCACCCCGGACTTGAAGCCGTTTTTTGGCGGCACCTATTTCCCGCCGGATAACCGCCGCGGCACGGCCAGCTTTGGCGAGATCCTCACCCAGATCGCCCAGCTCTGGCGCGAGCGCCGGTCCGAAATCGACGCCAGCGCCGGGGAATTGCATGCCCGCCTGGAGACGATCACGGCGCGGGACCCCTCCGGGGAAGCGGCGCCCTCGCCCGCCATTTTACAACGGGCGCTGGCCGCCTTCAAAGACGCCTATGATCCGGCCCATGGCGGCTTCGGCGGAGCCCCCAAGTTTCCCCAACCGTCCATCCCCGCACTGGTCCTGCGCGCCGCCCTCAGGTTCCGGGACCGCGCGGCGGTGGACATGGTGTTGCACACGTGCGAACGGATGGCGGCCGGCGGCATCCACGACCAGCTGGGCGGCGGCTTCGCCCGCTACGCGGTGGATGACCAATGGCTGGTGCCCCACTTCGAGAAAATGCTCTACGACAACGCCCAGTTGGCGCAGCTCTATCTGGACGCCCACCTGCTCGCCAGCGCCGGGGACTGGAGCAGGGGCAGTTCGCCAACGGCACCGTCGGCTTCGCCGTTTTCAGTCGTGGTCCGCGACATCCTGGATTACGTGCTGCGCGACCTGACGCATCCGCATGGTGGCTTTTATTCCGCGGAAGATGCGGACAGCGAAGGGCACGAGGGAAAATTCTATTGCTGGACCCGCGCGGAACTTTCCAAGTTGCTCACGCCGGCGGAATTTGCCTTGGTGGTGGAGTACTTTGGCGTCACTGAGGCCGGCAACTTCGTGGATCACAGCCATCCGCATCCGTTGCCGGGCCAGAATGTGTTGAGCGTGGTGAAACCGGGGGGCGAGCCGGCGGTTCTGGCGGCCGCCAAATCCAAAATGCTCGCCGTCCGCGCGCAGCGGATTCGCCCGCATCTGGACGACAAAATCCTCGTCTCCTGGAACGGCCTGATGCTGGGCGCGTTCGCCCGGGCCGCGGTCGTCTTGAACGAGCCGCGCTATCTGGCGGCCGCCGAGCGGAACCTGGCTTTTCTCCGCGCCAAATTGTGGGTGGCGGCCGACGCCGCCCCGGTGGCGGGCGCTGCTTCCGGCACGGCCCGCCCGGTGGGCACGCTGTATCATCGCTGGCGGGATGGCGAGCGCGACGGGGTGCAACTGGTCGAAGGTTACGCATTCCTGCTGGCCGGCGTGATTCAACTCTACGAGGCCACGCTGAACCCGGCGCACCTGGATTTTGCGCTGGCCCTGGCCGAGGCGCTGCTGGCGCGGTTTTTTGACCCGGCCAACGGCGGCTTTTGGCAAAGCCCGGCCACGGCGAACGATTTGATCCTGCGCGTGAAGGATGATTACGACGGCGCGGAGCCGAGCGGCAATTCGGTGGCCACCCTGGCCCTGCTGAAACTGGCCGCCATCACCGGCCGCGCCGAATTCAAACAGGCGGCGGACGCCACCCTGGCACTTTCCGCCGCGCGGCTGCAAGCCCAGCCCGGCGGGCTGGCGTATCTGTTGCAGGCGCTGGATTTTCAACTGGAGGAGCCGGCCCGCGTGGTCATTGCCGGCCGGCGGGAATCCGCTGCCTTCGGCGAATTGCTGCGCGCCGCCCATTCGGTCTATCGACCCAACGCCGTCGTGCTTGGCAACACCGGCGCGGTGGAACCGTTCGCTGCCACGCTCCCGGCCGCGGGCGACGCCATCGCGTATCTCTGCACCGGCACCGCCTGCCAGCCGCCCACGCGCGATCCCACCCGGCTGAGGGCGGAACTGGCTGAGGGCGGAGCCAAATTTCCGGCTTGACCGCGGACGATCACGGGCGCATTTTCGCGGCAATTCATGCAGCCGGATGCCACATTTTTCGGAGCCCTGCCCGCCAAAGCGGCCATGCCCCAGACACCGCGAGGACGTCGTCTGTCCTGGCTGCACGCCATCAATTCCAACCGGTCCGGCCGGCAGGGGGAAACCGAATAGAGATTAAGCCCACGATTTTACACCCTGCATGCCGGAAGGCAGGCAGGGTTTTTTTATCTCATGAACACACCGCCAAGCTTGTACGCCAGCCTCCGCGCCCTCCCGCGCCCGGCGTGGGTGCTGTTCCTGGGCACCTTCCTGAACAAGTTCGGCGCGTTTGTGGTGCCGTTTCTCACGCTCTACCTGACGCGCCAGGGCTATACCGTCACCCAAACCGGCATTGCGGTGGGCGCCTACGGCGTGGGCGGCCTCTTTGCCTCGTTGCTGGGTGGCCATCTGGCCGATGAACTCGGACGCCGATACACCATTGTGCTCTCGATGTTCAGCGGTGCCGCCACCCTGATGCTGCTCTCGCAGGCGCATCACTTCGCGCTGATCGTGGCGCTGACGGCGCTGGCGGGGCTCACCAGCGAATTCTACCGGCCCGCGAGCAACGCGCTGCTCACCGATCTCGTGCCGCCGGGCCAGCGTGTGACGGCGTTTGCCACGCTGCGGATGGCGTTCAACGCCGGGTTCGCCTTTGGGCCGGCCATGGCGGGGTTCCTGGCCGTCTACGGGTATTTCTGGCTGTTTGCCGGGAATGCCGGCGCCTCGGTCCTGTTTGGCCTGGTGGCCTTGCTCGCCCTGCCCCCCGGCGCGCATAACCGGCAAACCAACGCCCGCTGGAGCGAGGTGTGGCAGGTATTGTGTCACGATCGCAAATTGCACCAGATGCTGGCGGCCAACTTCGCCATCGGCCTGGTCTTTTTCCAAACTGCCTCGGCGTTTGGCCTCTATGTCACCCAACTCGGCTTTTCCACCGCCGTGTATGGACTGATCGTGTCGTTGAATGGGGCGTTGGTGGTGCTCGTGGAACTGCCGCTGACCACGGTCACCCGGCGGTTCCCCGCGCAAAGGGTCATGGCCGTGGGCTTCCTCGTGGTGGGCGCCGGCTACGCGTTGAATTATTTCGCCCACACCATCCCGGCGCTGGCGGCGTGCATGGTCCTGTTGACCTTTGGCGAAATGATCACCATGCCCATGGCCTCGGCCTACATCGCCAACCTGGCGCCCGCCCACATGCGGGGGCGCTATCTCGGGGTCTCGGCCATCACCTGGTCGCTGGCGCTCATCGTGGGCCCGGGGTTGGGAATGAAATTATACTCCAGCCATGCGCAGGCGTATTGGCTGGTGTGCGGCGCCACCAGCCTGATCGCCGCCGCCCTCATTCTGCCCACCGTGCCGGCGGCACCCGCCCCGGCCGTCCTGCCCGACCGCACGCGCAGTTGAACCGGCTCACTTGAGGCCCATCACCAAAATCACCAAGTCGATGATAAACAACAGCACGATGCCAATTTCCAGCCACAGCATCACGCGGTTGTTCTGGTCGTGCTTGAGAATCTGGTACAGGTCATCGAGCGTCTTGAGCTTGCCATCGATCACGCGGTGCCAGTCCGCCAGGTGGAAGCGCGAGGAGATTTTTTCGTAGATCCGCGCCAGGTGCCAATCGCCAAAGAACTTGCTGGTATTGGATAATTCGTCGTTGAAACGCGCCATGTCGATGCGGATTTCCCGCAATTCGCGCAGGGTGTGGCCGCGCGACCGGAGGGGTCGCTCACCCAGGTCGCGATAGGATCGTTCCAAGGCGTCGTCCAACAGCCGGTCATAGGCTTCCAGTTCCGCCAGTTGCAAGTTCGCCAACTCCATGATGAAGAGGGTTTCGTCAAAATCCGCCGGTTCATCCACCAGCAGCGCCGCATCCCAATCCACCACTACGATGTCATTGTCGTAGTAGCTCAAATAGCGGCCGGTGGATTCCTCGGCCTCCTGCTTGGAGAGCCGCTCCACTTCTTCCTCCTGGGTGAGCAGGGCGGCAATCCGGCGCCGGTGGGCCTGGAACCATTGCTCGGCCTTTAGCGGCTGGTCGTCCGGGTCCAGCACCGGCGCGGAGATGCAAAACACCGTGTAGGCCTCCTCCTCGGGCAACTGCAGTTGGGGCCGGATCAGGTGCCCGCGCAATTCCGCGATGACCTCCTGCGCCAGCTTCTGCACTTCGTCATGCAGCGAGCCGTTGCTGAATTGCAAATCGTGAAACGCCACCAACTCCTCGAAATGGCTGACCGCAAAGGGCACGCGCACAGTGATACTGATGGCGCCCACGGGCAGCAACTTGATGGTGCGCTCCACGCGCACCGCCCCCCGGGGGCCGATGCGTTCCATGGGCGGAAGGCGGACCATCTGCGGGCGGTAGAAAAACAACTGGCGCGGGCTGCGCTTGCTCGTGTCCATGGCAAACTGCGCCACCGGCTGGCCCAGGAGTTCACGGATCGGCTTGCGGGCGGTATCGTAGGCCACATCAAAGGCATAAAGGTAAACCACCTCCCCGCGATAACGGACGGCCGGATTCGCATTCATCGTACCCCACCATAAACCACCGCGGTGGATTCTGAAATGCGAAACGAAAAGCGAAAGGCTGAACGCTGAGGCTGAAGGGGGAACGCCACGCTCCATTGGACAGCCGCCGCCGCGCTCCCACGTCCCAGTGGCCGAGACGGCCAAGGTGGTGAATAAGCAAAGCCATTGCGGCCGGAAGCCAGGCCGCTCCAAGTGCAGGATGGTCAGTCGACCCGGCACGGAAGCCGCGGCGCAGCCGGGTGGGAGTTGGTCCTGCCGGGTGGGGGTGCCAGGTCGCGGAAAAAGCGCCAGCCCGGAGGGCGTGGCCTGACCGTTCGTGGCTACGAGGCGTATTCGCCGTAATTGATGGCCATGGCCCCGCCCACCAGATTCTCCACCTGGACGTTCTTCAATTTCAGCGCGCGCATTTTTTCCGCCACGGCCAACTGGGCGGGATAGTGTTGGAGCGATTCAAGGATATAGGCGTAAGCCGAAGCGGAGCCGCAGAACAGCAACCCGATCACCGGCACGGAGATGCGCAGATGGGTGAAATAAAGTGTGCGCCACAGCGCGTTCGGCGGCTTGCCAAAATCCAGCACGATGATCCGCGCGCCCGGCCGGGCCACTCGCCGCATTTCTTCCACCCCCCGCTCCCAACTGGCCAGGTTCCGCAATCCATAGCCCACCGTGACGATGTCGAACGAGTTATCGGCGAACGGCAGTTGCTGGGCGTCGCCCTGTAGGAAATTCGGGTTGGGGGCGCCTCCCACCGCCGGGCCGGCCACCCGCCGCTGCCCCCGGGCCCTGGCCACCTCGAGCATTTGCGCGCTGAAATCCAGCCCCGTCACCTCGGCCCCGCGCCGGGCCAGGGCCAGGGCCAGATCGCCCGTGCCGCAGCACAAATCCAGGGCGCGCGCGCCCGGCGTCACCCGGGCCAACTCCACCACGCGCCGCTTCCAGCGCCGGTGCAGACCGAAGCTCTGCAGATCGTTGAGGAGATCGTAGCGCCGGGCGATGCGCCCGAACAGCTCATTGACCCTGGCCGAGCGCGCCTCCCCGGGCGCATAGTAAACATTGCTCACAGTGGGAGTTTAGCGGTTGTGGGGCGGTCAGGCAAAGCACGGAAAAACGGCGCTCAGGCCGCGCGGCCGAATTTCTTCTCCAGTTCGCGATAGTTCATCTCAATCAGCGTCGGCCGGCCGTGCGGGCAGGTGTACGGCATGGCACAGCGGCGCAGGTCGTCCACCAGGTTTTCCAGCTCCGGATTGGTGAGCGGGTCGTGGGCCTTGACCGCGTGACGGCAAACGGTCTTGGCCACGGTATGTTCGCCCAGGCGCGCCAGGTTCACCTCGCGGCCGGCCGCCCGCAGCTCATCCACGAGGTCAAACACAAACCGGCGCGAGTCCGGCGCCTTCACAAACGGCGGCAGGGCGTCCAGCAGAAAGGTCCGTTCGCCGAATTCGCTCAGGCCCACGCCCAGCCGCGTCAGGGCGGGCAATTGCTCCCGCAAAAATTGCGCGTCGCGCGGCGGCAGTTCCACGGTCTCCGGCAACAATAACTTCTGCGACGGCGCGGCGGTGTTGGACTCGATGCGGCTCATCATTTGCTCGAACAGGATGCGCTCGTGCGCCGCGTGCTGATCCAGCAGCACCAGGCCGCGATCGGACTCCAGCACCACATAAAGTCGGCCAATGACCCCCACCATCCGCAACGGCACATCGAGCAAGGGCACGGCCGACGGCAGCGGCCGGGTGCCAAAGCCACGGTCGGGCGGCAAGGACGCGGGCGACTGGGGGGGAACCGGGCGACTGCCGGCGAAGGGGGCGGCGGGCTCGGAAACCGGCGTCGGCAGCGGGTTGGTGGGCGCCTCACTGCGGACCGGCGCAAAGCCCATGGGCAACGGCGTCTGTTGCGCGGGAAGAGCCGGCGGTTCGGCCGGCGGCGTCAACACTTCCGGGAATTGCGGCAAGGCCGGGGCGGCCGCCGGCGCACTGGCCCCGGCCGCGTCTTGGACGGGGATGATTTCCGGCTGTTCAAAGCGGGGCGCCTGCGGCCCGGCATTGATCCTGGCCGGTTCCGCATGAAAGGCCAGCAGGGCTTCCCGCACGGCTTGCGCCGTGTATTTCCGGATCTCAAATTCGCGATGGAACTTCACCTCGCGTTTGGCCGGATGAATGTTCACATCCACCGCCGCCGGGTTTATTTCCAGGAACAGGCAGCAAACCGGATACCGGCCCTTCATGAGCGAGTTGTGATAGCCTTCGATCAGGGCGTAGTTCAGGCCGCGATTTTCCACCGGACGGCGGTTGACGTAGGTGAACTGGCCGTCGCGCGTGGCCCGCGACACGCCGGGGGAACCGATCAAGCCCCAGATGTGCAGGCCGGACCGGACCGTGACGGGCTTCTCGGGCAGCGCTGTCTCAAAAATATCGCTTTCGTCCGGCACCACCTCCGGTTCATCGAATGCGGTGACAAAATCCACGGGCACCAATTTCTCGTCGCCCAACAAGGCGCGCAGGCGTTCGCGCAGGGCCTCAGTGCGACTGGAGATGGCCACGCCGGATTTTTGGGCGGGGAGTTGCCAGACCGGGCGGGTGTCCTTGATGAAGGTGAACGCCACCTCCGGGAAGGCCAGGGCCGCCAGCGTGAGGTAATGCTGGATGTGCGCCGCCTCGGTCTCCTCGGCGCGCAGGAATTTGCGCCGCGCGGGCAGGTTATAAAACAGTTGCCGCACTTCCACACAGGTGCCGGGCGCGCTGCCAGCGGCTTTCACCTCCGCAATGGTGCCCCCGTTCACCAGGATTTGCGTGCCTTCGGGCGAGACTTCATCGCGCTCGCGCGTGGTGAGCAGAAACCGGCTCACGCTGGCAATGCTCGGCAGCGCCTCGCCCCGGAAACCCATCGTGGAGATGGACGCCAGGTCCTCCGCCTGCCGGATCTTGCTGGTGGCGTGACGCTCGAGCGAGAGCAGGGCGTCGTCGCGGCTCATGCCCAGGCCGTCGTCAGTCACGCGAATGAGGCTGCGGCCGCCGGCGCCGATTTCCACCGTGATCTTTTGGGGGCCGGCGTCGAGGGAGTTCTCCACCAGTTCCTTGACCACGCTGGCCGGGCGCTCCACCACCTCGCCGGCGGCGATCTGGTTGGCGACCTGTTCGGAAAGAAGTTTGATGCGGTTCATGTGGGCCGGAGGTCAGGCGATGACGAAGTTGGCGGACTGGAACAGTGAACCGGTTTGCATTGCGCGCATTTTTGCGTCAAGACCGTGGGGCGGCAACGAAATTATTTCACCAGCGGCAGGGTGAAGCTGAAAATGGCGCCCCGCCCGGCCTCGCTGCGCGCGCTAATCCGGCCGCCATGGTCCTCCACGATCCGTTTGCAGATGGACAGGCCCAGGCCGGTGCCATGCTTTTTACCGTGCGTGGTGAAGGGTTCAAACAGGCGGTCGGCCACTTCCGGCGCCACCCCCGGCCCGGTATCCTCGACCTCGGTCGCCAGCTCGTCCCCGCGCAGTTCGAAGCGCAGGTAAATGATGCCCCCGTCCATCATGGCGTCCGTGGCGTTGTGGACCAGGTTGAAAAACACGCGGCTCAGGCGGCGTGGGTCGAAACGCACCATGACCGCCGGCGGAAGTTTTTCCAATTGAATGGACGCGGACCGGGCCTCCACCTCCGCCCGCAAATCCCCCACCAACTCCGAGACAAACGCACCGTAATCGCCCGCTTTCAGGTCCAGATTCCGGCGGGAGCCCTGGGTGAAAATCAGGATGTCGCTCACCATGTCGCCAATCCGCTCCACTTGTTTGCGAATCCGCAACTGGGCCTTGGTACGCATCTCCGCGTTGGCGCCGGGCAGATCGACCATTTCCGCGGAGAGGCTGATGATGCTGAGCGGGTTCTTGAGGTCATGCACAATGCTCTGGGCGAACCGGCCGATCACCGCCAGGCTTTCGGCCTTCACCAGTTCCTGCACGTGCACGTGGTTGAACTCGCGGAGGCGATGGCTGATCTGTTGGAGCAGGGCCAGCGCCACGGAGGGACAACGTTCGATGAAGGTGAGCATTTCGCCGCGCGGCAGGAAATACACTTCCGTGGCCATCGCCGCCGTGGCCGTGGCCGAACGCGGGCGATGCTCAATAATGGCCATCTCGCCGAAAATTTCACCCGGCCCCAGCCGCGAGATGATCCGGCGTTCCACGCCGCCGGCCGAGATTTCCACCAGACCCGATTTTACGAAATAGACACCGTCGCCAGCCGCCCCTTCCGGGAAGATTTGCTGTCCGGCTCCGAACTGTTTTTCCTGGGCGATAAACCGCAGCGCTTGCAGCTCATCACGACCGAGCATGCGGAACAGCGGAATGGTTTCCAGTGTCATCACGCCGCCACTCTACTCCAAAGCCCGTGCTGCCGAAATCACTAAACGCCAAAAAATGGACAGCGGACGGGGGAAAGGAGGGCGGACGCCGAAAACGGGCTCAGCGCTGCAGAAACTTGGCCACCGCCTCGGTGCGGGTGCGCACCTGGAGCTTCTCGTAAATCCGCCGGATGTAGGTATGCACGGTCTCGTAACCGATGTTAAGTTTGTCGGCTATTTCCTTGTAAATCAGCCCTTGCGCCAGGAGGTCCAGCACCTGCTGCTCACGCTCGGAGAGTTCCGCCAAGTCGCCGGCGGGGATGCTGCCGGACGACGCCGGCGCGGCCACGGGCTTTTGAAATGACTGCACAACCAGCCGGGCAATGTTGGTGGTCATGGGCGAGCCGCCGCGATGCATCTCCCGGATGGCGTCAATCAGCTCCTTGGTGGGCGTGCGCTTCAGCAGGTAACCGCTGGCGCCGGCGGCAAGGGCGTTGAAGATATTCTCGGTATCCTCGTACACCGTGAGCATCATCATATGCACCTGGGGCAGCAGCACCTTAAGCTTGCGCACGCACTCCACGCCGTTCATGCCCGGCAGGTTGATATCCATGAGCACCACGTCGGGCTTTACCTTGGGCAGATCCGCCAAGGCGTCCTCGGCGTTGCCGTAGTCGCTCACAAAACGAAAACCCTCCGCCCGGCCGATGACCTTGGCCAGCGTGCCGCGCAGCTTGTCGTTGTCCTCGACAATGGAAATCGTGATGGGCATTGCGCCCGGGAAGCATGCAGAATGTCCCGCCAAGACACAAGTGCTGTTCGCGCCTGGGTTCGCGCCGTCGAGGTCGGGAATCCTCCCCGCTCCCCAACGTCGTCGTCTCCCGCCGCCACACCGCCGGCGGCGGCTTATCCCTTTTCGGCTCGAAAGATTTGGTTCGCCAGCGCCTGGCCAAGCCTGAAATGTCGAATGTCGAGATGTGACCCCGAAGCCGGAACCCTCACCGGGAATTGTCACGGGCAACCCGAAATTTGCGGGGTGTCTTAATTCACTAAAGACGAAGTTAGGCAAATCTTATTGACGACTTTTGGATCTCGGCCTACGGTCGATCTCGTGAGCGTGAGCGCGGCAGAAAATCCCCAGTCTCAGCCGCAGCCGGCCGGCAGCGGCATCACTCGCCTTTTCCAGTTCCAGTCGCACAGCCTTTTCCTGAAACTCCTGCTGGCCTTCGGCACCGCTGCCTGCGTCCTACTGCTGGCGGCCAACTGGATGAGTTATTTCGAAAGCCGTTCCGCCCTGGAAACGCAATTGAATGCTTCCGTGGTGCGGGCGTTGCAGGACACCGGACGCAAATTGGACCTGTTCATTCAAAAGTGCGGCGCCCGGTGCGAGCCCATCGTTTCACGCGAGCTGGCCAATCGTCACACGCCTGATGAACTGCGGAGCTTTTTGGTGGACCTGCTGGCGCGCACCCCCAACGACGAGGCGTTCGATTTTTACATCGCCTATGAATACATGGATTACCGGAATCCGGATTCCGACTTGGTGGTCGATCGACTGAGCTGGCCCAAGACCTACTACGCCGTCTACGATTATCATGAGGCGCGGCAGGAGTGGTACCATGTCCCCAAGCTCACGCACCAACCGCACCTGACGGAGCCGTATTATGACTTGGGATCGGTCAACCAATCGATGGTGAGCTACACCGTGCCGCTGCTGGGTGCCTCGAACCGGTTTCTCGGAGTGGTGGGGGTGGATATCCTCCTGGCTTCCATCACCAACCTCGCAGCCAAGCTGGACGTGATCCCCGGGCCGGATGCCAGCCAGGAACACGCCTTTGTGGCCAGCCAGGCGGGCAAGTTGATCAGCCATCCCAACGCGGCCCTGTTGCCCTCGCGGACCTTTGCCGGCGCCAGTATTGAGGCGGTGCCGGAGGGCAAATATATCCGCGCCACGCCCGACGGCTTCGCGCTGGCGCGCATCGCCGGCGAGCAGCGGCGCATTTATTGGGCCACCGCCCCGTTCACGCAATGGAAAGTGATCATCAATGTTTCGCAGCAGGCCTTGATGGGCCCCATCAATTCCCTCACGAAACAGATGGCGGTGGGAACGGTGATCACCTTGGGAGCCATGTTGGGAATGACCTATCTGTTGGCCAAACGGATGTCGCGACCTTTGCGCGCGCTGGCGCATTCCACGCACCAGTTGGCGGCCCAAGTGGCGCCCGCGGATGCGGCCATGATGCCCGGGGATGAAATCGGCGTGATCGACCGGTCGGTGCGCCGCCTGACCGATTACCAGCGGGAACTGGATCGGGCCAACCGGGAACTGGAGTCGTTTTCGTATTCCGTCTCCCACGATTTGCGCGCGCCGCTGCGGGCCATCTCGGGTTTTACCGGGATTTTGCAGGAGGATTACGGCACCCAGTTGGATGCGGCCGGCCAGGAGGTTTGCGGGCACATTCAGCGGGGCGTGCGGGAGATGAGCCAGCTCATCGACGATTTGCTGCGGTTCTCCCGCCTGAGCCGGGCGCCGATGCGGTTGGAGCCAGTGAACATGCATGAACTGGCGGCCGAGGCGTTTGCCACCGTGGCGCCGGCCGGGCCCGGCCAAACTGCGGAGTTCCAGCTCGGGCCGCTGCCGGAAGTCCTGGCCGACGAGGCGCTGCTGCGACAGGTGTGGATCAATCTGCTCTCCAACGCGGTGAAGTTTTCCGCGCGGCGCGAGCAGCCGCGGATTGTGGTTTCCGGCGAGGCGTCAGGAATAGAAGCCATTTTCACAGTCGAGGACAACGGCGCCGGGTTCAATCCGGAGTATGCGAGCAAGCTTTTCGGCGTGTTTCAGCGGCTGCACAGCTCCTCCGAATTTGAGGGCACGGGAGTGGGCCTGGCGATTGTGCACCGCATCATCGAACGTCATGGGGGCCGGGTATGGGCGGAAAGCAAGCCGGGCGTGGGCGCCACCTTCCACTTCACCGTGCCGATAGCCGAGCCCAAGCCGGGGTCGGACGAGAGCCCCAATCAATCCCGAACTGCGGGATGAAGCCCGCCTGCGGCCGGTCCCAGCCTTCATTTTTTTCTACACACCAACTCGCCTTTGCCAATCGGCACAATGAGGCAATCCACTCTCTCATCGCGCTTGGCCCGGTCCAGCATGGGGCGCAAGGTTGCTTCGTGATTGATCGCGTTATCCGCCACCAACCCCCCGGCCGGCGGGGCATTCGAGACCGACGCGATGGGGCGGGCCTTCAGCCCTTTTGATCTCACGACCACCGATCCTGGGCCGCTGGCCGAATGGCACTTAGATAGTGCAAGAAGTTGGCTTGCAATGTATTGAGAATC
>CAYTJG010000194.1:0-12421 GCA_964437865.1 uncultured Bifidobacteriaceae bacterium
TGGCAGAATAATGGGCTTGATCTGACCGATGGTGGCGAACTTTCGGGTTCAGCCACCACGAACCTGGTGTTGGGTACGGCCGGCACCAATGACGTGGGGAACTACACCGTCATCGTCACCAACGCCTGGGGCAGTGTCACCAGCAGCGTGGCCAGCCTCACGGTGGTGTTACCGCCGGTAATCACACAGCAACCCACCAACCAGATGGTCCTGGTCGGGGCCGCGACGAGTTTCAGTGTGGCGGTATCGGGGACCGCGCCCTTGGGCTACCAATGGCAATATAATGGGCTGGCGCTGACTGACAGCGGCGATCTTTCAGGCTCAGCCACCACCAATCTGGTCTTGGGTGCCGCCGCAATGAATGAAGCGGGAAATTACACCATCATCATCACCAATGCCTGGGGCAGCGTCACCAGCAGCATGGCCACCCTCACGGTGCTGGCGCCACCGGTGATCACGCAGCAACCCACCAACCAGATAGCCGTGGTTGGGGGCGCAGTAAGCTTTAGTATCTCGGCCTCAGGCACGGCGCCCCTGGGTTACCAATGGCAGAATAACGGGACGAATATAACCGATGGCGGCGAACTGTCAGGTTCAGCCACCACCAACCTGGTGTTGAGCGCGGCCAGCACCAATGACGCGGGGAATTACACCGTCATCGTCACCAACGCCTGGGGCAGTGTCACGAGCAGTGTGGCCACCCTCACGGTGGTGTTCCCGCCGGCAATCACAGAGCAGCCCACCAACGAGGTTGTCCTGATAGGGGGGCCGACGGGTTTCAGCGTCGGTGTTTCGGGCACGCCACCACTGAGCTACCAATGGCGGAATAATGGGATGGATCTCACCGAAGGCGGTACTCTTTCAGGTTCGGCCATCGCCAACCTGATGTTAAGTGCCACCGCCAACCTGATGTTGGACACCGCCACGATGAATGACGCGGGAAACTATACCGTCATCATCACCAACGCCTGGGGCAGCGTCACGAGCAGTGTGGCCACCCTCACGGTCGTGTCGCCGCCGGTCATCGTACAAGGACCGACCAACGAGATAGTGGTGGTTGGGGGGGCAGCGAGTTTCAGCATCACAGCTTCGGGCACGGCGCCCTTGGGTTACCAGTGGCAAAAGAACGGGCTGGATCTCACCGAGGGCGGCGAAATTTCAGGGTCAGCTACCACCAACCTGGTGTTGAGTGGGGCCAGCACTAATGACGTGGGAACCTATAGTGTCATCGTCACCAACGTCTGGGGCAGTATCACCAGCAGTGTGGCCAGCCTCACGGTGGTGTTCCCGCCGGCAATCACAGAGCAGCCCACCAACCAGGTTGTCATGGCGGGAGAACCGGCGAGTTTCAGCGTCGCGGTCTCGGGCACCGCGCCTTTGGGTTACCAATGGCAATGCAATGGGCTGGCCCTGACCGATGGCGGCGAACTTTCAGGTTCAGCCACCACCAATCTAGTGTTGAATGCCGCCACGATAAACGAAGCGGGGAATTATACCATCATCATCACCAATGCCTGGGGCAGTGTCACGAGCAGTGTGGCCACCCTCACGGTCGTGTCGCCGCCGGTCATCGCGCAACAACCGACCAACCAGATTGTCATGGTTGGCGGCGTAGCGAGCTTCATCGTCAATGCTTCGGGCACGGCGCCCCTGGGTTACCAGTGGCAGAACAACGGGCTGGCTCTGACCGATGGTGGTGAACTTTCAGGTTCTGCCACCACCAATCTGGTGTTGGACGCGACCAGCACTAATGACGTGGGGAACTACACCGTCATCGTCACCAACGCCTGGGGCAGTGTCACCAGCAGTGTGGCCAGCCTCACCGTGGTATTCCCGCCGGTGATCACACAACAACCCGCCAACCAGATTGTCATGATCGGGGCCGCGACGAGTTTCAGTGTGGCGGTTTCGGGGACCGCGCCCCTGGGCTGCCAATGGCAATATAATGGCCTGGCTCTGACCGACGGCGGTGAACTATCAGGTTCAGCCACCACCAACCTCGTGTTGAGTGCGGCCGCAATGAATGAAGCAGGGAATTACACCATCATTATCACTAACGCCTGGGGCAGCGTCACCAGCAGCATGGCCACTCTCACCGTGTTGGCGCCACCGGCGATCACGCAGCAACCCACCAACCAAATCGTCGCGGTGGGGAGCGCAGCAAGCTTCAGCATCACAGCTTTAGGCACGGCGGCCCTGGCTTACCAGTGGCAGAAAAATGGGGCGAATCTGACCGACGGCAGCACCCTTTCAGGTTCAGCCACCACCAACCTCGTGTTGAGCGCGGCCGGCACCAACGACGTGGGGGACTACGCTGTCATCGTCACCAACGCCTGGGGCAGTGTCACCAGCAGTGTGGCCAACCTTACCGTGGCGTTCCCGCCGGTGATCACCAGCCAACCCCAAAGCCTGACGGTGACCAACAGCGACCCCGCCAGCTTCAGCGTCGCGGTTTCAGGCACAGCATCCCTGAGTTGCCAATGGCAGGAAAATGGCACAAACCTGACCGACGGCAGCACCGTTTCGGGCTCGGCCACCACCAATCTGGTATTGAGCACCACCACGATGAACGACATGGGAAACTATATCGTGATCGTCACCAACGCCTGGGGAAGTATCACCAGCAGCGTGGCCACCCTTACCGTGGTATCGCCGCTGGTAATCACGCAGCAGCCCACCAACCAAGTCGTCGCGGTCGGGAGCACGGCAAGTTTCAGCATCACGGCCAGCGGCACGCCGCCGGTGAGTTACCAGTGGAGTCTTAACGGAACGAACCTCAGCGGGGCGACGAACACGTCGCTGGTCTTGAGCAATGTCCAACCGGGTCAGGCAGGGACCTATGCTGTGCTGGTCACTAATCGATTTGGCTCCATTCTTAGTTCCAATGCAGTGCTGACCGTCACCCCGGATCATTTCTCTTGGGGGCAAATCCCATCACCGCGATTCCTTAACACCCCGTTCTCTGTCACCATTCAGGCGCGGGACATGACCAATGGAATCTTCACCAATTTCACCAGCACCGCCTATTTGGATTCCACCAACGGCCTGGCCGTTTCTCCGGCCCTCTCCGGCAAGTTCGTTCAAGGCTCCTGGACCGGAACCGTGGTGATTTCTCAAGTGATCACCAACCTGGTGTTGCGAGCCGGCGACGGATTCGGCCATTCTGGTCTTGCCAACGCGATCAGTGTGGTTGCCTTGCCCCAGCTAACCGTGCGGATCTCTGGTCATACCCTGCAGTTTCTCTGGCCGGTCAGCGACTCGGGATTTGTGCTGGAAGCATCGGGCGGGGTTTCGCCGGCAGCGTGGACAGTCATCTCGGCTTCTCCCATCCGGCTGGGCAATCAATTCCTCGTTCCGGTCCAAATGCCCGGAACCAACACTTTCTATCGCTTGCAGAATACCAATCCCTGAGCGGGCTTAACCGTTTTCACAATCCAGCGTTTTTTATTCGCAGCCCGGTGCGCCAGAATGCCTTTTGGAGCCAACCATGGGGCAACCGCAGATGGTCCGGCGGAAAAACATCGTGCTCCGTACGCCGCGGCACGGCAAAAATTTTCGTTTTGGAGATTGACGTTTGCGGCGCGGCTGGTAACGTATCAGACTTCGCGGGCGCCACTAGGGTGCCCGCGCGTGATTGGCCTTTGGCGCCTTGGCGCTGATGCGCTGACGCCTCGGTAGCTCAATTGGTAGAGCAGTTGACTCTTAATCAATTGGTTTGGGGTTCGAGTCCCCACCGGGGCACCACTTTTAAAAAAATCCTCCCTGCCCAAACAGGGGGAATTTCGTTCTTGCGAGGGAAACAACTTCTTGTTTGGGCGACTGCGGGCGGATCAGACCCTAATTCATTGGCCCAGCCCACCGGCGAACCGGCCAACGCTCACTGGGTGCGCACGCGGAAGAAGTGGGCCGGGTTCGCCGGCTGGTTGGTGGCGCTAAAGACCACCCCGCTGGAGGCCAGGGTGTTGGTCTGCACCGGCACCCACACTGCTGCGACCAGGTTGGTACAGGTCTCCACCACCACCGTCTGGCCCGATGTGCCAGTAAGACTGAAACTGAACACACCGTTGGCCGGATCATAATGGCTACCCGTCACGACCGGCCGGGTTGCCGCCGGATTGGCCACGCCAAACAGGTCAATTTCAGCATAGCCTTCGTAACCGTTTTCCCCGCCGTTATTCGGGGTCGTAAAATTAAATCTCATGGCAGCCACCTGACTGGCCAGCATGGCGGCGCCGCTGGGGGCGATCGTCACCCGCGTGGCAATCGGCGTCGCGTTGTCGGCCGGCGGCAGGTAATCCACCGCCGTCAACTCGGTGAAGTTGGTCGGCGCATCAGCCGTGGCGTAGTAGATAGTGTATGCCTGTTCATCCCGACTGTCATCGCTCCACCCGCCATAGACCACAATGTTGGTCAATTGATAACTGCTGGCCCCGTTGGTCAGGAAATAAACGAGCGTTGTGCCACCGTTGATCCCGCCCGTGGCCAAGCTGCCATTCTTACTGCCACCGATAGGACCGATTTGGCCGTCAGTTAACACCGCCGCCCCGCCCGCACCTTGCAGGGTGAACATACCGCCATTCGTGTTGGGAACTTCCCCGGCAATCACACTATTGCTCGCCACGGTCCAAGTGGGGGTAAACGCGCCGGCGGCCGTTTGGTACGCCTCTTCGATGATCATGCCAGCGGCGGCGACCGCAGCGGGGTTGACGGTAAAACTGTTCGTGCTGCTAATCACCGCGCCGCCCGGGTTGGTGGCCACCAGCCAATAAGAACCCGTGTCCGTCACCGCCAAGTTGGACAAGGTCAGGCTGCCGTTGGTGGCGTCAACTATGGCCGTCACCCCGCTGCCGGCATTCTTATACCACTGCAACACCAGGTTGTCGCCCTGAACACTGGTGGTGAAAGTCACCTGGCTGCCGGCTTCATCCGCGCCAGTCAGGGGCAGGATATCGTGCAACAAAGCGGGGTAATCGGCTTCGTGGACGAGGCGATTGGTGGCGAGCACCATCTTCCACGCATTGGTGAAACGGTACGTCAACGTGTACGCGCCCACCAGGTTGGAAACCGTGCCACTGGCCGCAAGATTAGTCACCGTAAACGATGGCAGATTGAGCGCTCCAGCGCTGTCATCTCCCCAGCCGGCCACCATTCCGTTGCTTTCCAAGACCAGGGCATGCGTCGTGCCGGCCGCGAACGCCGCCACGTTGGTGATCGTCGCTGGGATCGAGGCGGTGGCGGCGTTGCTGCCCCATTCGAGCACCGTGCCATCCGCCTGCAGCGCCGCGCAAAAGGATCCGCCCGCCGCTATCGCCGCCACGTTGGTGGCGGCCGTCGGCACATTCAACGTGCCGCTTTGCGTGTCCCCCCACACAATGACCGAGCCACCCGCCGTAAGAGCCAGACTGTAATCATCACCAGCGGCGACGGCCACCACATTCGTGGCCGCGGCCGGCACCGTCGATTCGCCGGCCGAATTGTCGCCCCAAGCCACCACCGAACCATCGGCCCGCAACGCCAAATTATGATAATAACCGGCGGCAATCGCCGTGACATTGGTTGCGGCCGCCGGCACATTGGTCTGTCCTGTGCTTGTGCCCGCGGCATTGGTGTTTGCACCCCAGGCCAGCACCGAGCCATCCGCCCGCAAGACCAGACTGTGCAGCGCGCCACCGGCCACCGCCACGGCATTGGTGGCCGCGGCGGGCACCGTGGCCTGTCCGGCGCCATTCGCGCCCCAAGCCACCACCGAACCATTGGCCCGCACCACGAGAGCGTGCATTAAACCGGCCGACACCGCCACCACGTTGGTGACCGTCGCCGGCACACTCAGGATGCCCAATCGGTTCGATCCCCAGGCGACCACCGTATCGTCGGCCAGGAGCGCCAGACTGAACTGACTGCCAGCCGATACCGCCGAGCCCGGCGTGGTAAAACTGAGGCCGGGATCCTGGAACGTGCTCCAAATTGAATTGGTCAACGGGCTGCTCCGGCAGATCACCGGGTCGATTGAAGCCCAGCGGCTTGTCATGGTCCCGTAGTTGTTGCTCACCACCACGCTATAAGTTCCCGCATTGGCAGCGGCCAGGTTGGCCCAAACCAACGCGGCGTTGGTGGCCCCGGTCACAACCGCCGGCCCCCACCGGTACCACTGGTAGGTCATCGGGGCCAGGCTGGCCGAAGTCACGCTCAATTGCCCCGTCGCCCCCAGGAAGGCCGCCACATTGGTGGGCTGCTTCGTAATCACCGGAATCAACAACACGGTGACGGTGGCGTTACTGCTGGTGGCCGAGCCGTAAATATTGGTCGCCACGAGGTTATAGGTGCCGGCATTGCTCACCGCCATACTGGTCCACGACAAGATGGTGTTGGTGGCGTTCGTCACCGCCCCCTGCCCCACCTGGTACCATTGGTAATAAACCGGCGCCGTGGCATCGACGGTTGCTTTCAACTGTGCCGTGCCGCCGGCGTTCGTCACGATATTCACCGGCTGAGCCGTAAAAACAGGCGCATGCAACACCGTCACCACCGCGTTGCTGCTGGTGGTGGGCCCGACCGTATTGGTCGCCACCACGTAATACGTGCCTTCGTTGGCCACCGCCAAATTCGTCCAGCCCAGTATGGTGTTGGTCGCGCCCGAGACGGCACCTGATCCCTGCTTATACCACTGATAATGAACCGGCAACGGGCTTTCAGCCGCCACGCTCAGTTGTCCCACCGCCCCGGTCAGGGCGGTAAAATTCGTTGGCTCGCTCGTGATAATGGGCGGATACACCACCGTCAATTGGGCGCTGCTGCTGTTGGTGGAGCCGAGAAAATTTGTCACCACCACGTAGTAGGTGCCGGCATTGCTGATGGCCAGGCTGCTCCAAACGAGCGCCGCATTCGTGGCGCCGGCGATGGCACCCACGCCCTGCTCGTACCATTGATAGCCCAGGGGAGCCGTCCCGTTCACCGTCGCGCTGAGCTGCGTCGTTGAGCCGGCCTTGGCCGTGAGATTGGTCGGCTGGCTGGTGATGACGGGCGGATACTGCACCGTCAACACGGCGTTGCTGCTAGTGGTCGCGCCATAGGTATTGGTCACCACCACGTAGTACGTGGCCGCGTTGCTCAAAACCAAGTTGCTCCACGCGAGAATGGCATTGGTGGCGCCCGCCACGGCGCCCTGGCTCGCTTGGTACCATTGGTAAAATAGCGGGACCGTGCCATCCACTGTGACGCTCAATTGCGCCGCCATACCGACCGGGGCAGCGATGTTGGTGGGCTGGGTCGTGATGACCGGGGCGTGGAGCACCGTCACGGTGGCGCTCGTGCTGTTGGTGGCGCCGTAGAAGTTCGTAATCGTTACGTAATACGTGCCACCGTTGCTGATGGCCGCGCTGCTCCAGGCCAAAATGGCGTTGGTGGCGCCGGCTACCGCGCCCTGCCCCAATTCATACCATTGATACGAAACGGGCGCCGTGCCAATGGCCGCGGCACTCAGTTGCGCCGTCGCCCCGGCCAGGACCGTGAGGTTTGTGGGTTCGCTGGTGATGACGGGCGGATACAGCACCGTCAACGTGGCGTTGCTGCTCGTGGCCATGCCCAGGCTGTTGGTGACCACCACATAATAGGTGCCGGCGTTGCTGATGGCCAGATTGCTCCAGGCCAGAGCGGCATTGGTGCCCCCCATCACCGGCCCCTGCCCGAGCTCATACCATTGGTAAACCAGGGGTGCCGAACCGCCGACCACCGCCAGCAACTCCGTCTCCGTACCCGCCAGCGCGCTGAGATTGGTGGGCTGGCCGGCGATCACCGGGGGCGAAGCCAGCTTGTCCAACGCCAATCCGTGCAAATGAAACGTGTCGGAAACGGTGGCGGGCGTGATCGCCAGCGTGGCATTGGCGTTCGTGGCCGTGAAATAATAATCCACCCGCACCCCGTTTCCTTCCCCGTAGGTGTCCTCATCCAAATATAAGCTGTCCCCCGCCCCCGCGAAGGTCGCATACCGGTTTCCCGGTTGATCGTAGGCCACTCCGTAACACATCAGCCGATACGCGGTACCTGCGTTTAAATTCGATACCGTCACCACCGCCGGATTGCCCCCATAGACAAAATTCGCAGCCAGATCCCGGCTCCCCGCCCCGCTCAGATTATCCGGCGTCTCTCCGGCAAAGGTTTCAAAATCGCTCGCCACCGCGAATACGCCCGACGCGTTCGGATCGCCACCGGACAATCCCGTAAAGGTGACTCCATGGATCAGGTAGTTGGTTGGTGCCGCAAAGGCATAGGCCCATAGCGTGTTGGTCGCAGCCACCCCCGCCGAGGCATCGTCCTGCCACGCCGTCACGCTGAAATAATCCGACCCCAGCGCGGTGACTTGGAAATCATCCAGCAGCAAGGCGCCCTCGTTGGTGGAGGTGCTGTAAACCACCAGCGGCGCCTCAGTGCTGGTGGCCATGAACACCCCGTAGGCGTAGTTATAGGGCGCGCTGCTGTTGCCGGCGGCATCCACCGGCAGCACGGTATTGGCGTAAGTCGGCTCGCCATTCAGATACAGCCACACGGTGGGCGGGATGCCATCGGCACGGGCATTGACCCGGCAGCTCACCCGGTACATCGTGCCTGCCGTCAAATTGCTGATCGACGTGGCCAGCCAGTTCGTGTTGCCAGTCGTCTCGATGAAAGCCACGTTCGCCCCATCGGGCGTCGCCCCGTTGTTCGCAAAGAAATTGCCGCCGGCGGGATTCAACCCCACCGCCGTCAGGTCGGAGGCCGTCCAACCCGTAATCGGGCTGTTGGCTGAGCAATATCCCGGATACATCGTGAACGAATTTGATTCGAACGATGGATTGTAAAATGTTTGTGCCGGACTTTCCGTCCGGGCCAGTGCTGCCAACAGCACGAAAGTTATCGAGATTGGGCGGAGTCTCTTCATGATTCGGCGACCAGCAATGGGTTCACACTGCAAAAAACAGCGGGAGGAATTGTGCTGCGATGAGTCAGTACGGTCACTGACGACAACGCCCCTGTTTCATCCAGGCACTTCCGGTTGGCGCCAGGCACAGCCCAGCCGACTGACCGAACCGGGACAACCTCGAGCCCGCTAAATATTGGGCGGGCGACAACGGGGCGCACGCCATCAAACTTCAAACCTAAAAACAATATAGCGCACCAGTCCCGGAGAACAACCAAAACCAATCCGCGGTGCTGGCAACCACGCCGACCGCTCCCACTCGTCACACAAAAACAATATTCCACCTGCCGCCGCAGTCACCATTCGCGCGTCTGATCACTGGCCCCATACTCCAGGAGCTTGCGCCAAACCCACTCCCGAATCTGCGGGTCCATCTCCCGGCTCCGGGCCTCGAATTCGCACCGGATGATTTCGGACGGGAAATGGCCGATCGGCAGCAAGACGGGGGTGTAATTCGCGCCCGGATTAGACTCGCCGCTATCAATGGCAGCATGGGAAAACCCCTCCTGCACCATCCAAGTCAACGCCCGTTCCTGTCCGGAGACGTCATAGCAAAGCTGAAAGCCAAGCAGACCCCCATTCGCCCCGTTCCAAATGAACAGGTCAAAGTACTCGTCGGCAAGCCAACGACGCGCCGGTTCGCCAGCCAATTGCTTGCATGATTGTTCGGTGAGCATGGCTCCCAGTATCGTCTCCGGCCACACCATCGCCGCACCGCACCAGGGTTGTCAATCGTGAATCAGTTTTCACAAACAACTCAAGGGATCAAAAAGCAGAATCTCCAGGGGACACTTTTTGCTCGGATTGCATGAGCCAAGTCTTCACACTCAGAAGTAATGAAGCGCACTTGCCTTGGCAATATTGCCGCTGTATTTCTTGCGACTGCAGCCCTGGCCGCCGCGGAGCCAAGCCCTGTAAACCTTGAACTCGATGGCCCAGCCCAAGGGCTGGTCGGCAACGGTCGCAGCGTCATCGTTGTGACGCCGGCAGGTTTTCATTATCAACGTGGTGGGGGGGGCGACGGAAAACTGCGCGTTTCGGTTGGTGGCCAACCGGTTGATCTAGGCAAACTCGATTGGAAAACCACAGCCTTCCCCGGAGGCATTGTCTTCACCCATCACACGCCCAATGCCGACCTTCAGATCTTTGATACCGCTTTGGCCGATGATCCCTATGGTATCTTGGTACAGCTCGGCGGCGATTTCACCAACGCCAGTGTATCCATCGAGGGTGGGCCCAAGTTCCAGTCCCGATCGGAGACGAACAGCGCGAACATTTCATCGTGCGTCTTTGGTTTCTCGGAAACCGGCAAGATTGCCAATGCTGATTTTGACACGCTGCGCGCGGCGGTGCTCACCCCCTACACCGAACGCGGCATGGTTCTGCACAGTTCCGACGAGTTGCTCGATCAGGCGGTGCTCTTTAATCAATACCTCCTCGACCTTTCGTATGATGGCAACCTGATCGTCTGCGAATTGTTTAGATGGGCCGACCTTTGGAGCCGCGATGCGGGTTCGGGCTTTGTCCCGGGCAGCCTCTTCACCGGCCGCATCGAAGCCGCGCAAAAATGTATTGATGTGGATCTGGCCCGCCACGAAAAGGCCACGGCGCGCGCGTTGAAGACCACCGACGACGCCTCGCAAGGAGGCAGTGCCGAAGGGGTGGGCCACCTCACGACTGCTCTTTGGGATTACTATCTCATCACGGGTGACCGCGCCTACCTCGCCCGGGTCGCCAAGGGCATACGCCCCTGGGTGGACGCCTGGCTCGCTCGCGATTATGGGAATACCGGCCTCATTGTGGATACCACAGACTGGATGGACCACTCGCGTTACGCGATGCTGCCCTTCGGCAGCCGCACCCTTTACGCGAATGCCCAAATGGTTCGCCTCCTCGGCACCTTCACGCTCATCGAGCATGAGCTCGGCAACTCTGCGGGGGAGGCTCGCTATGCCCGCGAGCGGGATCGCTTCATTGCCGGCATCAACACCCAACTCTGGAGCGAAAACCTCGGAGCCTACGGCAACCTGCTCGTCGCGGGCCAGATTGATGAGCGCACGGCTTCGGCCGCCAACTCCCTCGCTTTGCTGGGAGGCGTCGCCGATCCCCAACGCGCGGCCCGCGTGCTGGCCACACTCAAGGCCAAAAACTGGCGGCCAAACGGCACGCTTACCATCACGCCCTTGATGACCTACATTCCCGACAACGACCAGAACGAAAAGATTTGGCCCTGGTGGGTCGCCTACGAGGCCCTGGCCCGCCTTAAGAACGGGGATGCTGACGGCGGCCTCTTCCTGCTTCATTCTTGCGCCGCCACCATCCGCAACTCGCAGTATCCCGGAATGATGGACGAAACCATGAACCGCGACGGTCGGACTGAAGGGGGGCGCGCCTTTGCCACGGCGGCCGGTTCGCTGCTGACCAGTATTTACAAAGGCCTCTTTGGAATCGAAATCCTCGCCGGCGGCATGCGCGAGGTAAAGGTGGTCCCCAACCTGCCTTCGGCCTGGCAAAACGCTTCGCTGCACCTGCCCACCCCGGGCGGTTCATTCGATATCGAAGTACGCGACCGCCTGACGCACATCACCGTGAACGATTCCCGTATTAAGGTCGTCTACACCACTGCGGACGCCGTCGTGAGCGGTGCCGAGAAAAAAATCTGGTCGGCTCCGGCTGCTCAAGTCGCCAGGGCGGGTGAGCTGATCGTCGCGCCGCCCTTGGTGGTACGCAAAGCCGCCTACTTTGACGAGCCGGGCTTCCCACACTCCGCGCCGATACCGCCGGGCTCAACCTTGTCTCGCGTCAGTTGCCAAAAGCTCGCTGCGTTGGATGCGTCCGAGATCGGGGCGGTCATCATTCGCGGGAACGCCCTGCCGTTTGCCACCGCCGATGGCCAGCCGCTTCAAGCCGCGCTTGACCGCTACCTGGCCGGTGGTGGCATGTTGATTTTTCAAGGTGTCACCATGCTCTCCAACCAGGGGGATGCCCGCCAACAACTCGGGGGTGATGGTGGCGTGATCGAATGGTATAAACAAACGAACAGCGATTGGTATCCCGTGCATCCGCGCACCGGTGAGCGCGTGCCGAAACCTCGACGCGACGGGACTATTTACTGGGGAGACGGTCGTTATTTCGGTGGCTGGGATACGGAGCGTGGCGCCTTCGGGTTCAAGGTCGATGGCCAAGGCGTTCAACTCGCCACCGGCTCGCCGTTGCCCCGTGGAGGGGAAAACTCCGAGGCACATGTCGAGGCTGCGTTCACCGATTTTGCCGTAAACAGCCCGTGGTATTTTCAACCACTCGCGACCACACACACCACCTTCAATTTCCTCCTGCCGGCGAAGGGTGAAAATCTCCCCTGCGCGGTTCGGCTCGTTAATCGGGAAACCCACGGTGAGATCATTCTCATTGCCAAAGGCGCCGAGTCCCAAATCGACCTTTCAAGCTTGCTGACGGCCCAGTGACCCG
>CAYTJG010000195.1:0-12334 GCA_964437865.1 uncultured Bifidobacteriaceae bacterium
TGGAATGAGAAATTTGTTTCATCAACCAAGACGAGCCGTGACCTTAACGGGGCAAAGGACCTTGACTTGTTGCTCAGCGAGGCGAAATCCTATTTTGCGACAGCGGAAACTCGACGAACCGCAATAACGGACAAATGCAAAACGCTGCTCACATTAAGCTCTTTACTTTTGACGTTGGTAGGCGTGCTGCTTCCCAAATTGCCTCTTTCCTCAGCTTGGCTGCAAATCCTATTCTTTGTTGCCGCTGCCGCGTTGCTCAACGCCGTGATACTACTGGCCATATTTTTTGGCGTGCGCCGGGACATGACAATGTGTCTTGACCCCGAGGAGGTATCCTTGGGCAAGGACGATTTAAGAAAAGTTCTCATAAACAACTATTTTCAATGCCAATCTGACCTTGATAACCAAAACGACTACCTGGTCGAAGTTTACAAAGCCGCAAGGTTCTTTTTCCTGTCTGCATTTACGTTGCTTGTCGTGGTGTTCTCGCTGAACTTTTTCCATGACTCGCAGAACGAGCAAGCAAAGGCCGTAGCGAAGGCACTTCGTGGCGACAACACGTTCTTGCAAAGTGTGCATGGCGACAAGGGGGAACCGGGGCCAAAAGGTGATGCTGGACTGAAAGGTGATCAAGGCCCCAAAGGCGTTCCCGGTCCAAAGGGGGATATTGGACCGAAGGGGGAGCCAGGACCAAAAGGCGACCCCGGCCCGAAGGGTGAGCCCGGGGAACCGGGCTCCAAGGCGAGTGGTAACCCGCAGAATTTGAAGACCAGCAATTGATAGCCCTGCCAGCATTTTGCAGAACTATTACGATGCAGTCCGCGAACGGCAATGAACTGATTCGGCCCATGCAATTTGAAGGCAAACGAACCTAAAAACCTTCAGTGAAACCTTCAGTAACGGAGTTAAAATCGGTTAAAACAATTTATCCAAAATAGTGCGAGAGTAGCTTGAAATCATTGGGAAACGCGTGTAATTTTACTGCGAAAACCGGGCGTTAATCGTCCGATTCCGACCCTCGCCTCCATGCCCATTCATTGGGTTTTCTTGGAGAAAAGCGGCGGCGGAACCCCAAAAACGGTCATTTGCCAGCAGATTTGCCAGCAAACCGGGTTTTGCGCCGCATGCCACGTAATGCCGCCAATGGCCCTCGTATTGCCGCCAATAGCTCGCTAACGACTTCGTTCCCGTCAGGCTAGGCTCATAACATGAAAGATGTTGTGAAGCAGACCTATCGTCTCTACCAGAGAAGCAACGGGAAGTTTTACGCCCAGCACTCCCTGAGTGCCAGTCAGATCTCCCTCAAAACCAAGGACCGGCAGGCGGCCGAACTGCTGTTGACCGGCCTCAACGAAGGCAGTCGTGACGCCCAGGTCAGCCGAGAGGTCGGGCTGGCGTATTTGTCCTGCACCGACCCCGACGCCAAAAAACGCACCTGGGGGTGGGTTTTCGACGAAGTGCTCAAAACCAAATCCAAGGACACCGACAACTACCGCCGCTGGAGTGTGGCCATCCAGGACAAGGCATTTGGTTCCATCCGGACCATGCCGTTGATTGACACGCGCGCGGAACATTTCTTAAAGGTGTTGCAGGAGGGCACGGTTTCCACCAACGTGTTCTTGCGGCGAATTCACAATTTTGCCATGGACATGTGCTGGCTGACCCGGCCCGTCATCGTCAAGCGCCAATGGCCGAAGGTGAAGCATAAGAAAAAACGGGCCATCACCTGGGAGGAACACCAGCTGATCGTCGGCGCCGAGAAGAACCTCGAACGCCGCGACTACTATGAAATGGGTTGGCACACGGGCGCCTCCCAAGGGGATTTGGCGGTCCTGCGCGCGGAGGACATCGACTGGCGTGAACGTACGATCCGCTTTTTCCGCCGCAAAACCGGCAGCGCGGGCAGTCAGCGGTTCGGGGAGGAGGTGGCCGTCATCCTGCGCCGTCTTCCCACCAAGGGGCTGCTCTTCCCCCGTCTGGCCGAGGTGCGTTCCAGCGACCGCGCCACCGAATTCGGCCAGCGCTGCGCACAATTGAAGATCACGGGCGTCACGTTGCACTCGTATAGGTATGCTTGGGCCCAACGCGCGAAGAAGGCCGGTTATCCGCAGCGCTACGCCCAGATGGCGCTGGGGCATAATTCCGGGGCGGTGCACGAGCACTACGCGGGCACGGACGAGGCGATGATTCCATCCCTGGACGAATACGAAAAGCGTGCGCTCCTGGGCGGTATTATCCCTGCAACCACGCCTGCCGCGAATCCTCTCAACTACTCGAATAATTAGCAGTCAACTGGGGGCTGCTCCCAACTGTGGTTGCAGCCCCCGATTCATTAGAGCCCCTCTGAAAAAGGAAAACGGGTCGGCCTCAGAAACGTGCACTGCCAAAGAAATTGCACAAAACGCTTGATTTGACTGGCTATTTTTGCGGATTTCATTCGCGGCAGCGCCAGTTAGGCGATGAAAATCGCCAGTTACGACACGACGCCCAATGGGGTTTTGTCCAATCCATGCTTCCCAAACCCGCCCAACGTGGCCGCCCGCCGATTCACCGGCGCCGAATTCTGGATGCCATCCTGTATCTGGTTAAATGTGGCTGCCCCTGGCGCCATTTGCCCGCCGACTTTCCCCGCTGGAAAACAGTGTATCATGTCTTCCGGCAATGGATCCTCAACCATCAGTGGACGGTAATTCATGATACTCTGCGTACCCTGGTGCGGCGAAACCTCGGTGAGCGTAGCCGGCCGCGGCCATCTTGGACGGTCAAAGCGTCAAATCCGCCGGCCACGGCGGAATCGTGGGCTATCACGCGGGCAAGCGGATTAAAGCCGTAAGCGGCATCTGCTCGTGGGTCCGTTGGGACTGGTCTTAGGCGTAGCCATCACGCCTGCCAATACCACCACCGAACGTGACGGCGCTCAACTGCTCTTGGCGCGCGTGTTGGGCTGGTTTGCTTGGTTGCGCATTTTGTGGGTGGATGGCGGGTACACCGGCGAGGCCTTCGCGCACTGGGTCAAGGGCTTGCGCCCCAAACTGGACGTGCAGGTGGTCAAGCGTTCCGATGATACGAAAGGCTTTAGGGTCTTGCCATATCGTTGGGTGGTGGAGCGGACCTTGGGCTGGTTGATGCACCATCGCCGATTGGTGCGCGAGTACGAGACCACCGAGACGAGCGCCGAAGCTTGGATCCGGATCGCCAGGATCCGAATTCAACTCCGCCGATTGGCTTAATTCCCAATTCGTCATGACTTTTCAGACGGGCTCTTCAGGCGTCGCAGTTCGTTCGCCATCCACAACGCCGCCGCGGCAGGATTCCAGCGGGCGATGAATGTGCCAAGTTCCTTGAGTTCAGCCGCCGATGAAACCGTGGTAGCATCCAGCACCGGTTTCATTTGGCGGTAGCCGAACTCTTTGGGCAATTCCGCCAAGGCGGGATTGTCGAAGCCATCTTTACAGTGCATCAAATCGTGCAGGGTCGTTCCTGCTAAAAGGTTGCCGGCACCGGCAGATGCGTGCAGTGCAGACCAGCCAAAATCGCTCTTTGAATTAATGAGATCCTTTACGGTAACGCCCTTGAAATATGACCTCGCGAACGGGACGAAATGAAGTGCGCTAAAACCTCCTCCTCCTCTCGTCTGGATCAATTGGGGAACCGTGGTTTCCGGCGGTAGTACACCGGCACTGGCAGCGGCATGCAAAGCCGTGAAACCGAGATTATCCTTCGCGTTGATTAAAGCTTGCGCAGTCGTACCTGGCGGCAAATGGCCTTCCCAAGCCGCAAGGTGAAGCGCCGTCGTAACCATTGGTGCTTTCCAGAAGCGTCGGTTTTTCAAACACGCCGAGAATGTTTTGTCCAAGACTATTTCTGCAAGCGCTTCGGCGGTGGTTCCGGCGGGATAATTTCCGGTTTGCGTAGCTTGGAGCAGCTCCAACATTCTCTTCGGCGATGCATTATTCCTCATTTTTCTGATTCCTTCATTTTGGTGCGCGATTGGTAAAAAATGTCGGTGGCTTTATCCAGCCACTGCCGGTTTTGGGCCAGATTCTCAATGTAAACAGCAGCAAAACGTTTGCAGTCATCCGGGCCCGCGCCGCCCAGTGCATCAAGGTGTTTCTCGCGGACGAGAATGCCAATGGCCTCGGCGGTGCAATTCAGGCGCCAACTGGTTTGGACATCCGTGAGAATGGCGGGCAGGCGCGGCAGGTTTTGGAATTCCAGACGTTCCCATTCCCACGTGTCCATCGGCGGTCGTAGCCGGCCGTTATGCGATGTTGATCTTGGTTTCATGATATGACTTCACGCTCGTCCATCTGGGAATTTCCCTTCCGCGCCTTTTTTTGACGCCAATATTCGCGAATGGTCCTGACCGCTTTATCGAGCCACTCCTCATCCTGCTCCAAACGGCTGATTTCGGCCTCCCAGAAATATTTCGCGGCCATCGCCGAAGGATTGCCCAACGGTCTTAGAACGGTTGCGTTGCTTAACACATGAATGCGTTCTTTTGCCGGGAGCGCTTCACGTACGCGATCCACGATGGCCGGTGAACTGATGATTCTGACCTCATCCCGGGTCATCCCTAAGCGCCATCTCACCTGCTCGCCCGTCAACCTCATTGGCGGGCGCAGCAGATGCAAGAAGGCTTTCAGTTCAGGGCTCATTTCCTCAACAAAAGTCGTTATCGAGTTTTGCGAACGGGAGTTGCTTGATGAAAGGCGTTTGCCGGGGAAGCTTGCCTGCCATTCTGGGATGGTTTGTTCGGTTGACGGCCCCCATCGCAAGCAATGAGTTTGCCGATTTCCGATCGCATTCCCATGAGCCATTGAAGGAAAGGGATGCCGATGTTGAGTGCGCGAATGCCAGCGCAGCCGAGTACAACCTGGCTTCCAGCGGCGAGCGGCACGACGGCGAAGTTCTTGCCGGTCAGCTTGTCCCACCGCTGGCCGGCACCAAAGGAGGTGCAATTTTTCTGCATACCCCGATTTTACCGGGGTTTCACAGTATGCCGGGTGGGTTTTCATGAGCACATCAAAATATTTCAAATAATAAGCAGGACAGGATGTTTGGAATATGCGATGTAACAAAAGTACCTGCACATGTGTGGGCCGGGCGCTATATTGTTTCGGGCCTATGAATAAAAAACTGATCCACCTGCGACAACAGAAATGGCTGGAGTATGGCGATCAATTGCAAAAGGTCGTCAGTCAAGTGGCGGGCCTTGGAAAATGCGGTGTCACAGTGCCGGTTGGCCTGAGACGGCGGCAAGACCGTTTGGCCATGATTGTTGGGGCGGCTTCCGGACAGTTTCCCGGTCGTTCGGCATTAGCCAAGAAGACAGGGGTTTCCCGATCGACGCTTGACCTTTGGTTGCACCGTGCCGACGCAGGCACGGGGGATGCGCAAGTCACAGATTTCGCGCGGTCAGGCCGACCACCCAGGTTGACAATGAAAGAAAGAAAAGCTCTGCTCCGAATGGTCCGCGATCGCACTACCCAGAAGCGTCATCGGCACTCGTTGGCCGATCTTGCCGAAATGTATGATATTTCGCGCATGACCCTCTGGCGGTTGCTACGCTCGGTTCGGCGAAGAGATCCAAAAAAATGATGGCCGAGCCTGCGAAATAATCAGCTTCACCCACTCCGCCTTGACTGGGTTGCACCCTCGTCCGTTTCGCCTCTTTTTATGGTCCGTATGTCCCTTTGCGCGAAGCTTTCGCCGTCAACACACCAGCCGTGACCTCAATAGAGAATTGTCACCACCACGGCGATGATTATGTGGGCGAGGTTGCCGACTGCGTGGCGGGCGGTCATCAGAATGTAACCCAATCGTCCGGCGGTTTATCGGAACATCAAGCTTGTGCTGTCTGTGTCTCGTGCACGACCAATTGCTTTACGGTAAATGGATTCCGGAATAAAATTACCGCATGCATGTCAAAATCCAATTGGCTGATCCGGCGACAAAAAGGATCCAGGTCAAAGCAGTGGAACTTTTCCCGGATTTAAAGGAACTTCCAAAAGATCCCGAGTGAGGGGCGACTGAAGCCAAGGTTACAGCCCACTGTTTCCGAAACCTTCGACCGCCCGATCCTGATTGAACCGGACGCAAGCGCAAACAAAAGCGGCCTTGGTTCCCGCAGTTGTTCGCCATGGCGGCAGGATTCAGTTCCACTCCGTTTCTGCCCGGTTGTGGCTATGGTTAGAGCCAGTCCCAGCTCGCCGAGCGGGAATCGGATATTCGGGCGGCTTCCGATTCCAGGAAGCCGCCAGTGGATTACCGCTATTTTTCTCCGCTATTGCGTTTGCGCTGACGCTCCCGGTTTACTTTTTCCCAATAAGCCTTGCGCTCGGCTGGCTTTTCCGGGACTTCCACCCAGGTGTATCTTGATTTGCCGTCTGCCGCATTCAGGGCCTTGAGGTGTTGAACGACCTCTTTGTGCGACAGCAAAACCTCCAATCCCTCGGCGTCCTCGAGTTTTTGAATCCTTGTCCCCGCCTGGGGGTGGAGGCGAATGCAGACGATCGGATAGCCATGTGGCGGGAAGCGATGGGCAGTGGTGACCTTGGTGAGGACCTCGACGGCTCCGTCCGGCGATCGGTAGTTTACGTGATCGCAAGTTGTTGGTTTGCGGTGACCCGATTCAGGGCCAGCGTTGTCGTTGTTGTTGCTATTCTTCATGTTTTTTGGTCCGCCTGAGTTTGGTGTCTTGGTTGAGCCCGAACCCAAGCGACAGGCGGAATCGTTCGAAGTCGGGCTTCTTTGCCCCCGTCTGCCACGCGGCAAAATTGAGGAAAAGAGGAAGCGTGAGTGGAAAAGATGGTTAATCGAAGGAGCATTGAAACTGATGGATCGAGCCATCCACCAGCTTGGCCCGGGCGGCTCCGGTGGGCAGCCGGGCCAGGGTCGCCGCCGAGATCCGCGGCACTTCCACCGGAACCAAGGTGAACTGCGAACCGGCCCGGTTGTCGGATGCCCCACCGGGGAACAACTGCGGTGCCGGCAGCGTCGGCACCACCGTCTTGTGTCGGCGCCAGACGATATGATCGCCGAAACATCGCTGGGCCAACCGCAAGGTCGCCGGGCAACTATTGGCGAGAAAAATCTGGTTGCCACACAAGGCCGCCAGTTTATCGGTCAAGACGTCGCCGTTAATGGCATTGAGGCCACTCAAATTCTGGGCGGCTAAAATGATGGCAAAGCGATTGGACCGCGCTGATTCCAAGGCCACATGCTCGGAGGACAGATGATTATGAGGTGAAATCAGGCGGTTCGCTTCATCGATGATGATCGCGACCATGCGCTCCTGGTTGACTGCTAATCGTGACCGCGTCAGCGCCAACTTGAACAACGCCTGTTTCAGGAGCAGGCAGGCCGGCCATAACGCCTCCGCGTGTTCGGTTTGGGCGGCATTGATGACGACCACTTTCCCGGCCTGGACAACCTCCTGCAGGTCCAACAGCGGCCGTTGGTCATCGGGATTGACCAGACGGCTAAGCGGCTCGCGCGCCCACGGCGCGAGTATGGTGCCGACGGATGAAGTTACCGAGGCCCGCGTATTGTCGGGCAATCGGGCCCATTCTTTGAGCGCCACGGCCGAAGCTTCCGAGAGCACGTTGGTTACGTCTGAAATCCACTTTTTGAGGACCAAATCTGGTTGCGACAGCAGCGCCCGTGTGCGCTGCAAATGCTGCAGGCTGAGCTGAACGCCGGAGTCGCGCAGGGCAGTCTGGGTCAGTTCAACGAGCGCCGTCAACACATCCTGACGGGCCATGGCCCAAAACAGTTCTTCGGGCGGGTTGCGCTGGCTGGCTTCCTGGCTGGACAGGGAAGCCGACGCCATGAGTTGCTGGACAATTTGCGTGGCCGTCAGACTGGCGTCGGCGAAGGGGTTGAAGGTGGCTTCGCCCGCGCCGACTCCCACCGTGATCAAATCCGAAGTCCGGCCGCATTGGGCCAGGGCCGATTCAATGATCGGTTTAAGATCACCCTTGATGTCGAAAACGACCAGCGCCGGTCGCAGTTCCGGCGAATGGTTATTGGCCGCCAGAAGTTGGCGGATCAGGGGCTTTAAGACGCCATGAGTCTTACCACTGCCCGTCATTCCCGTAACTAAAGTATGTTGGTAAAGCCATGCGCGGGGGAAGCGGATGCCGTGCAGATTGATGAGGTCAGGATCAGAGCTGTGGTTCATGTGAAATGGGGTTATGCGAGGTTGAAAGTTGCCGTGTAATGGTGCGGTCGACGACGTGATCAGCGAGCCGGCTTTTGACGGCTTCCTGGGCGGTCAACAGGCGATTCTTGGCGAAAAGATCCGGTGGCAGATTTGACTTGGCTAATAAATCTCTGAACTGCCTTTCCAACACCTGTTCGGCGCGGCGCGGTTCCGCTTCCGGAGGCGTTGGCTGCAGTCCGATGGGGATTCGAGGTTGCGGCAGGCTGCCCCATTCCAATGGCGCGAGGTCGATCAGGGTTTGGGGAAGCAGGTATCGCTGGCCGTGGGTGCCGCCGGCCAACAATATTGGCAGCCAGTTCCGCAACCAACCCAATCCCACCGTGCGGATGGGCGAGCGCACGACCTGCATCACGGAAACTATCAACAGCGCATCGGCGGCCGTGAGTGATGCCGACCCATCGGTCCCGCCAATCACATAGAGAGTGATCGGGCGGGCGAACTGTTTGGAGGCATGCAATCGGAGCAGGCCGTCAACGACCGTGTTGGCGCTGGCACCCGTGCCAACCGCGAGAATGCGTGCCGAAATATCAATGAGTGGTTCCATCAGTGACCCTCTCCTCGCAGGTCGTCGCGATGATTAAGGGCTGCGAGCACCAGGGACGCCGCCGGCAGGTGGTGCTGTTTTCCAAGCTCATCCGCCAGCCGAAATCGCAGGGCTTCGTCATCAAGATTTAATGTTTGGACCAGCTCCAACGACCAAAGTGGGTCGGCGGGCATCGCCAGTCCGGCGGCCGCGGATTCAGGTTCAATTTGCCTGAACCAATTGAACCAATGACATTGCCCGTGGACGGTGGCGACAGGTTTCAATACGTCTCTCAAACCGGCCCATGCGCGTGATTCCCAAGTGTAACGGGCCCAGCGGGCGGTGCTGAAAGCATCTCGATGGGCTTCGGGCTGGTGCAGGGTCGCCAACCAGCCGTCCTTCAAAGCTTCAGGGGCTTGCGGATTGAGCGCCAGCATGGCGCAGGCGGCGGCCGCATCCTGAAAGGCGGCGAGTCCGGCGGCTCGGAGCCAGCCGGCGAGCTCGTCATCGTTTCCGAGTTGCGCGACGATCACGCCCGAGGACAGGTCGCGGCGGGAACGAGCCAGGCGCAAACAGTCACGGGCAAATTCGGGGAGCCGACTCATTCCGAGCAGAATCTGGCTATCGCCCTCGGCGGCGCCCATGATGGCGTCGCGTTCCGCGGCGGTGTGGAGCGCCTCGGCGCAAATATAGGCTCCCAGGGGCTGGGCCAGCGCCGTTTGCATGAGCGCTCCACGCAATTCGGTTTCCGGTGACGGGCCGAATTCGAACAGCAGCAAGGCCGCTATAATGGGGTCATTCGTGATTTCGGCCGCATCATTGCTTCCCTGCCGGAGAGCGTCGGCCAGGCGCGTTCGCACCTTGGCGATCTGCCGCGACCGATTCAGTCGCGCCGCCCAATCGAGATAAGCAGGCACCCAGCCGGGCGGTAGATCCGCCACGCTCAATCTCGGTTGCAGTTGGAACAACGCCTGTGGCCAGAACCGAAAAGCGCGTGGCGCCGGAGGTTCGAGCAGTTGGACCCGGGGTAGCGAGGGCTGGCCGGCGAAAAGATCGAGAATGATGGGAGAGAGGGGGCCATCCAATTGGGCGGCGGCCTGACGCGCCGATGCCAGATCCATGGGGGGACGGGCAATGTGAAAGGCCAGTTGCGAACGAGCAATATCAGATCGAGATGTAGACATAATCAATTGGGAGCCTGGTAAACGCAGACGGTGAAACGGCCCTCGCAGGCGAGGATCAACAGTTCGGCCGGCGTCATTTTCTGTCGGCCGTTGTCTTCCTGCCATTGGCGGGCGGATTTGGGAGTGTAATTCAAGACTTCAATTGGCTGGGTGTCCGCCGCCGCCTGCAATTGGAGTTCCCAAACACCGGGCGTTACTGGTTTTGGAAAAGCGTCGGCATTTTTTATGGGCGGCAATTTCACGATCCAAACGCGGCTGGGCGCCGACTCGTCCGGGCAAAACTGGAACGTGAGTTTTGCGTCCGTGTCGGCAATTCCGTTGGTCACGATCAATCGCAGTTCGATGGTTTTTGGTTTGGGAACCCTGGGTCCGTTGGGACATGGCGGTTCAGTCTGGTGCATGGTTTTATTCATTTTTAAATGGCGTTTTGAAGCAAAACGGGAACCCGGTTTATACCGGACCCCCCGTTCAATTCGGCACTGGTGCTTGTTCGCACGCTAGCACTTTTGTTTGCGGTTCTATCATTGCTGCTCCTCTCGGCTTCCCAAACGAAACAGCGAAAATTCAAATGTGGGTATTGCGTCTGTAGCGGGGCAAAATGGTCGGAGACCATCGGCCCACCCCCTCGAGGATCGGTTGGAATCCTGCTCCAACGGTCTACCGGCCTTCGACTCGGCAACAAATAACTGCGACCGATGAAACCAATCTCCCTTGTCCCGTTTCAAGCAAGGGACCTTGGGTCTGCCGCCGGAGAGCGGCCAAGTCCCCTTGCAGCGTCGGGCGGGCCCGGACGCAACCTGTCGCTTCCCCATCCGCGGGGCCGTTGGTGACCCTCATGGCATCATGTGCAAGGGCGTCCCCGGGAGTTGAGCCAGCGCAGGACATACCGTGCTTCGGTGTCGGCGCTGCTGGTTCGCAACCGGGTCGCCATTTGTCGGCGCAGTTCCTGCCCGTAGTTTTTCGCATGGTGAACCAGTTCGGCCATCCACAGCACTTCGATGTTGTCTTCCCGAAGCGCCTCATCGATTTTTTCCGCCTCGTTGTCGCGGTGCCAATGGAACCATGAAGATCCCCGATCACTGATGCCGGTTGCGCGAAGTTGATCGCGCAGGGCCTGCCAATTGGCCGTGGGCCACGTGAAGCGGGTCCAGCGAACGGCCATGCAGGCACAACTGGGATTCCCACATTGCAGCCGGTTGATCCATGCGTCCTTCATTTCTGAGATCGCCGTGGGTTGCAACGTCAGTGCGGTCACCGCGGCGGCTTCGCTCGTGGCCGCTTGTGACAAGACGCGTCCGAGCCACGGCCCGGCCTGTGCCTGATTCAAGGCGATGGTGGCGCTCCATAGGTCGCAACGATCCATTGCCACCGGTACGAGCGGCGTCGCCAGGTTCGCGTTTATCTGCCATAAGGCCGCCGTCAGTCGCGGATCATTGGCGATGCTCTCCAACAGGTACTTTTCCTCGCCCTGAATAACCGCCCCTTGGGCGGCCAGATAGGCGCCCCAATCCTTTTGGGTCGCCGCCCGCTCCATCAAGACGCTTCGCAAATCTCCGGGCTCAGGCCGAAGGGAGAGCAGCAACAGGCCCGCGACGACGCCGTCTGTCTGCCTGAATTCACTGGGCGCGGCATACAAACTACGGGCGTTCGACCGCAACCATTGCGTCTTTCGCCGTTGGCGCAATTGGTGGGCGGCCAGCGCCGGTTTCCACGCTTCGGGCATATGCCGGCCAATATACGGTCCGAGATCTGCAACCAAAGCCAGGGGGTGTTCGAGCCTGGGAAATGCAGTCGAATCCCCGCCGATCTTCGGAACTGAAATACCGGCTGTATCCATTTGTTCGGCGATGCGAGGCATCGGCAGATGTGGCTGTAATTTTGCCAGGGCGATGCGGGCTTCATCGAGGTTCGCGGTTTTGTTGAGAAATAATCGATTCATGTCTTTGGGGTTGCGGTAAAAAGCAGAAACTTAAGCCCCTCCTGCCCCTTGACGATCGCAAGTGTGAGCGGGAATGCGGCCAGTTGTTGGGCCAAGGCCCTCCGTTGGCCGCTCGAAAACACCGAGCGACTCAACCGCCCTTCCAGCGCGGCCATCACGAGGGTTATGGCGATATAGTTTGAGCCCAACTCTTGGAGCGAGGGTTTGCCCCCAACCAGCCTCCCGTCGGCTTGCAGCAGCAGCACCTGCGGCGGTTCGTGTGGCGCCTGGAAGAATTCCCAGGTTTGGGATTGCAGGTGATTCCCGGTCGGACTGACAAACTGGAAATCGATGCGATAGGAATAGCCGCCGTCAGCCAGCAGCCAGAGATTGGGGCGCGCCATCTTTAGTTTCCTTCGTGCCTGGCGACACTGATCCGACCGAGAAATGCCAAAATGGCCGCTCCGGCGCACATGGGACAC